>LVBN01000080.1 GCA_001603165.1 Spirochaetales bacterium Spiro_12 | reverse complement strand
GCTGCAGCTCCCCTATGGTTTCAAGGCCGAGGTTCCGGAAGATATCTCCCAGGCCGCGGCCCAGGCGGGCCGGACCATGGAGAGGGCGATAGAGACGATAAAAAAAGCGAAAACAGACGCGGGAATCCCCATAATGCCGGGTACGCGGGGCGTGATTGGGGAGGAGTACAATTTTCTCACGACTACCCTGGGCAGCCTTTCGGCCAAGAAAAGCGCCGAAAATCCCGCCTGGGCTTCCATCCTGGTGCGGGAACTCTGGCGCTTCGGCCTGAAAAAAGGCGACTTGCTCGCTTTGGGCATGTCGGGGTCCTTTCCCGGCTTGAATATCGCCCTGATCTCGGCGGCCCAGGCCTTGGGGCTTGAGGTGCTGGCCGTTTCGTCCGTGACGGCTTCCAGTTACGGGGCGAATCAGGAAGGTTTTACCTGGCCTGAAATGGAATATCTGCTCGACCGTGTGGGGCTGCTTTCCAGCGTATCCCTAGGGGTGAGCCTGGGCGGTTCCGACGACGCTGGTATCGATCTTCAACCCGAGGGCAGACAGTCGGCCGAACGGATAGCCAGAAACAGCTCCGCCGCGTTGGGCGCCCGGTTGATCGGCACAAAGGGGTTCAGGGAGTCGGTGGAAGAACGATTGGCCCTGTATAAAAGCGGGGCTAAGAATCGACGTATCTCCCTCTACGTGAATATAGGGGGAACCCAAGCCTCGATGGGCGAGGGGGGCGCGGTCCTGGAGCTTTCCAGCGGGTTCATCGCGCCTCGATCCTTCGATCTTGGGGCGGATCGGGGTGTCATGGCGAGGATGATGGAAGAGGGGGTGCCGGTTCTTTCTTTGTTGAACGTGAAGGATCTCGGCCTTAGGTGGGGAATACCTATCGATTAAGGATAAGCGACCGATGGGAGTCGAACCCACGTCTCCAGCTTGGAAGGCTGGGGTAATAGCCGTTATACGACGGTCGCGATCGCGATGCAGCCTGCCGCACGAGGCTGAAAGCGGCTTGCGCTGCTGGAATTCATACAATCATAGCCCGGCTTTAGTCAAGGCTGGCCGAGGGCTCCCGCCGAGAAATCTTCCCTAAAGCCCCGCGTCAGGATTGACGTCGAGCCGCAGCGGGTTTATAAAATGTTATTAATAAAGAATACGCGTAGCCGACGGTGAGCGTTTCCATCCCAAATTCTACAGTCGCAAGACAAGGATAGCGTTCGTATGGAACTACAGGTTCAGGAGCTTCTCGAGAGGATAAAAACCGAGGGTGTGGATACGGCCAAAAAAGAAGCGCAGGCCATTCTGGATGCGGCAAAGACTAAGGCCGATTCGATCGTCGCCTCCGCCGAAGCCAAGGCTGCGGAACTGGATGCGGCGACCAAGCTCAAGATCGAAGCCCAGGAAAACGCTTCCAGACTCGCCCTCGTCCAGGCATCCAGGGACAGTATTCTGGCGCTACGGGAAAAGGTCGAGCTTTTCATGCGGGAAGCCATAAAACGGAGCAGCGACGAACTTTTCTCCAGCGCTTTTCTGGAGAAGATACTGCCCGACATCCTTGTTCAGATGACGAGAGGCACCGAGAAAGATCTCTCCGTGCTCTTGCCGGAAAAGAGCTTGAAAGCCCTGGATTCGGCCTTGGCCGCCCGGCTTTCCGCGGAATTGGGCAAAAAAGTGCTCTTTAAGCCCTTCGCTGGCGTGGACGCGGGCTTTTATATCTCCGTGGAAGGCTCCTCCCTTCGTTACGATTTTTCCGCCGACGCTGTGGCGGAAATCCTGGCCTCCAGGGTCAACGCTAGGCTCGGCGAATGCGTTAAAGCCGCCCTTGAGGAGGGCAGGGACTCGTGAGCCGTTACTGGTACCTGGCATCCACTCTTCCCGGCCTCCTTTTCGGCGCTCCGCCGCCCTTGGGCAGCGGAGACTTCCTCGGTTTCTGCAAAAGACTGATGAACCCGAAGGATTACCTGGAGACCGAAGCTGTTCCTCGATATCTCCAGGGAGAAATACCCGCCGAAATCCGCTCGGGTTTTTTGGAATCTTTCCTGATTTGGGAGCGGGGGTTTAAAAACGAGCTTTCCAGGCTCAGAGCCCGGGGGAGCGGGAAAAACGAAGATGCCTATATCAGGAAAGGCCGGCAGTCCGACGAGGCAGTCAAGGCCGCAGCCACCTGCTTTGCCGTCGATGATCCGCTTAAGGCCGAGCTTTCCCTTGAAAAGGAGCGTTGGGCGGCTGTGGAGCGCCTGTCCGCCCTGAGCGGGTTCGATCTTGATTTTATTATAGCATATAGAATTAAACTTATGATCAACGAGCGTCTTCAGAATCTTGCGGCCGAGGCGGGCAAGAACAGCTATAGGCGCCTGTATACGGAAATTTTCGGCGCGGCGGAGCAGGAAGCCGCGACCGATACCTCGGGAGAAAGGGCATGAGCCAAAAGAGCGGCCGCGTCGTCGCGGTGAACGGGAACATGGTATCCATCGGTTTTCAGGGAAATGTGGCCATGAACGAGGTGGTCTATGTTCTTTCCAAGGGGAAAAGGCTTAAGAGCGAAATAATCAGGGTCAAGGGCAGCGAAGCCCAGGCCCAGGTATATGAAATCACCAAGGGTATTCGCATAGGCGACGAAGTGGAGTTTTCCGAAGAGATGCTCTCGGTGGAACTCGGCCCGGGATTGCTCGGACAGATCTACGATGGACTTCAGAATCCCCTGCCGGAAATTGCCGAGCAGAAGGGCTTTTTCCTGGAATCGGGGGTCTATCTGCGGGCCCTGTCCCGCAGCAAGCGCTGGAGCTTCAGCCCCCAGGCCAAGCCCGGCGACATACTCAGGCGGGGCGATTGTATCGGCTCGGTTCCCGAGCTTCACTTTACCCATAAGATTATGCTGCCCTTCGATTTCTTCGGCGAATGGACACTGGCGGACATAGTCCCTGCGGGCGAGTACGGCGTCGAGGATGCGATAGCCCACGTGCGGGATCAGCGCGGAGTTGAGCGGGAGCTGAGAATGATGTTCAGCTGGCCTGTAAAGCGGGCCGTCGACTGCTATGTGGAAAGACTGAAGCCCAAGCAGCCCATGGTCACCAAGACCCGGATCATCGATACCTTCTTTCCGGTGGCCAAGGGAGGAACCTATTGCATTCCGGGGCCCTTCGGCGCCGGCAAGACCGTCTTGCAGCAGGTCACGAGCCGAAACGCCGACGTGGATATCGTCATTTTGGCAGCCTGCGGAGAAAGGGCGGGAGAGGTGGTCGAAACCCTCAAGGAATTCCCCCAGATCAGCGATCCCCGGACGGGCCGGTCGCTCATGGAGCGGACGATCATAATCTGCAACACCTCCAGCATGCCCGTCGCCTCCCGCGAAGCCTCGGTGTACACCGCGGTTACCATAGCCGAGTATTACAGGCAGATGGGTCTCGATGTGCTGCTGCTGGCCGATTCGACCAGTCGCTGGGCTCAGGCGATGCGCGAAATGTCGGGTCGCCTGGAGGAAATCCCCGGCGAGGAGGCCTTCCCGGCCTATCTCGAATCGGTCATCGCCGCCTTCTACGAGAGGGCGGGCATCGTGCGGCTCGCCGACGGTTCATACGGTTCCGTCACCATCGGCGGCACCGTTTCTCCCGCCGGGGGAAACTTCGAGGAGCCGGTCACCCAGGCGACGCTGAAAGTCGTGGGAGCTTTCCACGGACTCTCCCGGGAACGTTCGGACGCCCGTAAATATCCCGCGATCCATCCCCTGGATTCCTGGTCGAAATACCCGGGCATCATGCCCAAGGAAGTGGTCGCCTACGCCCACTCCTTCCTCGAGCGAAGTTCCGAGGTCGAGGCTATGATGAAGGTGGTGGGGGAAGAAGGTACGAGCCTGGAAGACTATATACTCTATCTTAAGGGTGAGTTCCTCGACGCCGTCTATCTCCAGCAAAACTCCTTCGACCCTGTGGACGCATCGGTCTCGCCGGAAAGACAAAAAACCATGTTCCATCTGGTGCTGGAGATTCTGGGAGCCGACCTCGCCCTTAAGGATAAGGACGATGCTCGAGGCTGGTTCTACGAGTTGCGGCAGTCCTTCCTGGACCTCAACGGGGCGGCCGAAGACGGTGATCTCTACCAGTCCTCGCTAAAGACAATCCGGGAAACGCTGGCCGCTCGAAATCCCCGCTACGGATCCGAGGCTAAAAACATGCTGCTCAGGCTGGAGTAAAGGATGAATAAGCTCTATTCCCATATCGAATCCATCGTAGGCAACGTTATTTCCGTCCGGGCCGAAGGCGTGGCCTATGGCGAGCTGGCCGAAGTGACAAGCCGATACGGCGTCTCCCTCGCCGAGACCATACGCCTGGACAAGGAACTCGTGTATCTCCAGGTTTTCGCCGGAAGCCGGGGCATTTCCACCGGCGACGAGGTCCGCTTTCTGGGCCATCCCATGCAAGTCAGCTTTTCTGACAACCTTCTGGGAAGGATTTTCGACGGGGCAGGAAGCCCCAGGGACGGAGGACCCGGGCTTACGGACAACCTCATAGCGATCGGAGGTCCTTCGGTCAATCCCTATAAGCGCATAATCCCGAGGGAGATGATCCGCACCGGCATTCCCATGATCGACCTTTTCAACACCCTGGTGAAAAGCCAAAAACTCCCCATTTTTTCCGTCTCCGGCGAGCCCTATAACCAGCTCTTGGCCAGGATAGCCATGCAGGCCGAAGTGGACCTGATAATCCTGGGCGGCATGGGGCTCAAGTACGACGATTACCTTTTCTTCAAGGACAGCCTCGAAGAAGGGGGCTCCCTGGCGAAGACGATCATGTTCGTCCACACCGCCGCCGACCCCGTTGTGGAATGCCTCCAGGTGCCCGACCTCGCCCTGGCGGTGGCCGAACGCTTTGCCCTCAAGGGTCGCAACGTACTGGTCCTCCTCACGGACATGACCAACTTTGCCGATGCCTTGAAAGAAATATCCATAACCCAGGAACAGGTTCCCTCCAACCGTGGATATCCGGGCGATCTTTACTCGCAACTGGCTTCGCGCTACGAAAAAGCCGTGGATTTCGACGGCGCCGGTTCCATCACCACCCTGGCGGTTACCACGATGCCCGGCGACGACGTAACTCATCCCATACCTGACAATACTGGATACATCACCGAGGGACAGTTCTATCTCCACGGCGGCAGGATTGAACCATTCGGCTCTCTGTCCAGGCTCAAGCAGCTGGTCAACGGCAAGACCCGGGAGGATCATCGGGCGATCATGGACGGCATGATCAAGCTTTTCTCCTCCTATCGCGATACCCTGGAGAAAAAATCCATGGGATTCCAGATGTCGGCATGGGACAGAAAACTTTTGAAGTACGGCGAACTCTTCGAATCGAAGATGATGGACCTTTCGGTCAACATATCCTTGGAAAAAGCCCTGGACGAGGGTTGGAAAATCCTGGCCTCCTGTTTCGAACCCAGGGAAACGGGGCTTAGAAGCGAGCTCATCCAGAAATTTTGGCCCAAGGGCATGGTTCAAACCGAAGCGGCCGCCGGGTAAGATGGGGAGGGGGAGTCGGAGATAAGGCAATGGCAAAGATAAAGCTTACGAAAAACGAGCAAAAAAAGCTTAAAGATTCCCTCAAGATGTATACCCGCTATCTGCCCACGCTTCAACTTAAAAAGCAGCAGCTGCAGATGGAGATCAGGGCTGTGGAAGCCCGGCTGACCCAACTCAAGGCGAGCATCCTCAGCCTCGAGGCCGAGATGGCGCCCTGGATCGCGGTCTTCGCCGAGGAATCGCAGTTCAGGGGAGGGGAGGGGAAGCCCCTTCTTCGAATAAAAACCCTGAAAAGTTCGGACAGCAATATCGCCGGCGTCGTTATACCAAGTTTTGAAGCGCTTGAGTTCGAAGTGGCGGACTATGACCGCTACTTCCGGCCTCTCTGGATAGACAAGGCCATCGATGCGATGAAGCGGATCCTCTCGGTCCATGCCGAGCACAGCGTAGTCCAAAGGGAAAGGGACCTGCTGAGCAATGAACTCAGAATCACCACCCAGCGGGTCAATCTTTTCGAGAAGGTAAAAATCCCCCAGACCAGGATGGCGATCAAGCGAATCGGCATCTATCTGGGAGACCAGCAGACTGCCCAGGTGGTGCGGGGCAAGATGTCCAAACGCAAGGTCGAGGAGCAGAAGGCATGATAGCTCCTATGAAGAAATTCGTCCTTGTCATTTTGGATAAGGATAGGTTCAAAGCCCCCCTGCAGCTTCGAAAGCTGGGTATAGCCCATGTGGAGCGTTTCCAGGCCTCGGGGGAAAGCTGCGCGGCCTTGGAAGCCGAGCTGAAAAAAGCCTCTGCGGCGAAATCGATACTCGTTTCCAGCAAGGATAAAAAGGTAAAGCCCGCCGCTCCGGGCGACGGAACCATTGCCCTGCGCATAGATCAGATAGTTAGACGGCACTCGGAAATCCAGTCTCGAAAGGACAGGCTCGCGGCCCGGCGCAAGGAAGCGGAGCGAATAGCCTCCTGGGGGGATTTCGATCCAGAATTGTTCAAGAACCTCCTCGCTTCGGGGCTGAGGCTGCGCCTGGCGGAGGGAAGTGTCGGTACGTCGGTCGACTTCGACGAGGCCTTGCAATACATAAGTCTTCCGGCACCTAAAAAGAAACTGCGCCGCATAGTTATCGGCGAAGCCGGGCTGCCCGAAGGTTGGGAAGAACTGCGCCAGCCTGAAATTCGTTTATCATTGCTGAAAAAGGAAATAGAGCGCGGAGAGGGGGATGTCGGGCAGCTTCAAGCCGAACTCGCCTCCCAAACGGCGGAACTTCCGGCGATCGATAAGGAAATCCGAAGACTTGAGGCCGCCCTCGCGATCGAGCGCCTTTGCTCGGGCATGCCAGCCCGGGAAGAACTTTGCTATTTTTCCGGTTTTGTCCCCGCTTCGGAAGCTGATCTTCTCAGATCGGAGGCTTCCGCCCGCGGTTGGGCCCTCTTGCTGGACGAGCCATCGGTTGAGGAGCTGCCTCCCACGAAAATCGAGAATCCGCCTGCGATACGGATCATCCAGCCCGTTTTCGACTTTCTCGGCACCGTGCCGGGCTATAGAGAATACGATATCTCCCCCTCCTTTCTCGTTTTCTTCTCCCTCTTCTTCGCCATGATTTTCGGCGACGGCGGCTACGGCTTCCTCATGTTCGCGGGAGCCGTCCTGGCCGCTCTTTCCGCCCGCCGCAGGGGGAGGAAGATCCCGGACTTTACGCGGCTTCTTTTTGTTCTTTCCGCGTCGACCATGCTCTGGGGCCTGCTCACCGGCAGCTGGTTCGCCCTGCCGGTAAAAAGCCTGCCGGGCTTTCTCAGATTGGGAATAATTCCCGCCTTTTCCGCCGACAATCCCGGGTCGGGCACGAACATAAAGATTTTTTGCTTTATAATCGGGGCCCTGCAGTTGAGTATTGCCCATATCAAGAACATAAGGCGGGATTTCCCCAATCCCAAGTTCATCGCCCAGCTGGGCTCCCTCGCCCTGGTCATAGGCATGTTCAACGCGGTGCTGAACCTGGTGGTGGACGCTTCGCGTTTTCCCCTCACAAGCCTTGCCCTGGGCTTGATCGGGGGAGGTTTTCTGGCGGTGCTCTCCTTTGGAGCCTGGAACGGTAAATTCTTCTCAAGTCTTCTGGAGGGGGTGAAGGGAATTATTCCAACCTTCTTGGGGACTGTGAGCGTTTTTGCCGATATAGTGTCGTATATTCGCCTTTGGGCCGTTTCCCTGGCGGGTGTGGCCATTTCCCAGACCGTCAACGGAATGGTGGCCAATCTCGTCGGAGATCCCGCAGGCAGGATAATCGCTTTCGTGGTGGGCCTCGTCGCCGCCCTCGGCCTGATCCTCGCCGGGCACGGGCTCAATTTCCTCATGACAGTCCTCTCCGTGCTCGTGCATGGGGTGCGGCTTAATATGCTGGAGTTTTCCAGTCATCTCGGGATGGAGTGGTCGGGCTACGCCTACGACCCCTTACGGGAAATTCCCGGAGAAACTGATACACAGGAGTGAGAGTATGAATTTTGCCATGATCGGCGCGGCCTGCGCCCTGGGGTTCGCGGCTACAGGTTCTGCGGTCGGCGCCGGTATCGCCGGCCAGGCGGCAATCGGAGCCTGGAAGCATTCCTACATGACCAACAAGCCCGCTTCCTTTCTCTTGGTCGCCTTTGCGGGAGCCCCCCTCACTCAGACCATCTACGGTTTCATTCTCATGAGCAGAATGATCGCTTCCACGGTCGACCCCTTTTTCGTGCTTGCCGCCGGTATCGCCGGGGGGCTCGCGATAGGAATGTCGGCCTACGCCCAGGGTAAGGCCGCGGCTGCGGGATGCGACGCCTTTACCGAAACCGGCAAGGGCTATTCCAACTACCTTATCGTCGTGGGGCTTTGTGAAACCATAGCCCTCTTCGTGCTCGCCTTCCTTTTCGGCGCGGTCTGAGAAGGTACGGGCATTAGGTTCCGGACGGGCAAATGAGCCCAGAGCGGCGCAGTGTCAAGGTCGGATCCCTGTTCATGGGCGGGGATTGGCCGGTTTCCATCCAAACCATGTGGAAATCTCCCCTGCCGCTTCTGGAAACAGGAGCGGAACCCGCCCTGGGATCGCTGGTCGCCGAAATACGCAGACTCGAGTCCATCGGCTGTCAGCTGCTCCGCTTCGCCGTGCCCGACGAAACCCAGGCGCGCGCCCTCGGAATCCTTTCCGGACTAAGCCCCCTTCCACTTGTGGCCGATATCCACTTCGACTGGCGTCTGGCCCTACTATGCATGGATTACCCGATCGCCAAGATACGGATAAACCCAGGCAATATCGGAGCTCGCTGGAAGGTTAGGGAGGTGGCGGCCAAGGCGAGGGAGCATGGCATAGCCCTGCGCATAGGAGTTAACTCCGGTTCTCTGCCCGAGGACCTCAGGGACGCCGAGGATATCGCCCAAGCCTGTGTAACAGCGGCGGAGCGGGAGATCGGTTATTTCGAGGAACTCGGCTTTTCAGATATTGTCGTCTCGATGAAGCTCAACGATCCTGCGGAGGTGGAGCGGGCCAACAGGATTTTTGCCGCCCGATACCCCCATCCTCTGCATCTTGGAGTCACCGAGGCCGGCCCCTTGATCAGCGGCGTCGTCCGCAACACCGCCGCCATCGTTCCTCTGCTCAAAGACCATATCGGCGCGACCCTCAGGGTGTCGCTTTCCGATTCCATGGAAGCCGAAGTCCTGGCCGCGCGGGAGATTCTGGCTTGCGCCGGCGCCACCGCCAGGGGAGTGCGGATCGTATCCTGCCCGCGTTGCGGCAGAGCCTCCTTCGACACCCACGACTTTTTGAACCGATGGAGCGACAGGCTGTACGCCATCGATCTACCCTTGGAGATCGCCGTCATGGGCTGCGTGGTCAACGGACCCGGCGAGGCCCGGAGGGCCGATCTGGGCATAACTGGAGCGGGTGACTCGGTGTTGATATTCCGCAGGGGCGGTATTGTCGCCCGGGAAAGAATGGGCCTGGCGGATCAGGTCTTCGAGGAAGCCTTGAACGAACTAATCAACGAGGAGCGGTCGAAACGCTAGATTGTTTTCCGGCTATCGACTTTCGGCCTGCGAAAGCGGGGGCTCTTCATTGATTTTGCAGATAATGGAGTTGATCAGTTCCTTGATAAAGGGATCTATAATCGAATACACCCTTCTCGTCTTGTGAACCTCGGAAGAAACTATTCCCGTCTTTTTGAGGATGGCCAGATGCTGGCTGACAACCGGCTGAGGTTGGTTGAGACAGCGCCAGAGGTCTCCCACGCAGGGAACATCCTGATGTTCGATTAGGCAGAGAATCTTCAGGCGAACGGGGTGCCCGACGGCTTTGAACTTTGCTGAAAACGGTTCTAGAAGTTCCTCTCTGCATGCCGAAGTAACAACGTCCTTCATGTCGTCCATAGTATCCCTACTTATTTTAGTTTTCAACATTAACTATGTCGTATATGCTGAATATAT
The DNA here is from genome assembly GCA_001603165.1 of Spirochaetales bacterium Spiro_12. Lineage (GTDB taxonomy): Bacteria > Spirochaetota > Spirochaetia > Treponematales > Rectinemataceae > UBA2256. Next base: position 57,564 of record LVBN01000080.1, on the reverse strand, counting down.
GCAAGCTGCTATCATAAATTATTCACCTTGGCGGATGAGGATTTGCCCGCGGCGCGCATCAGCCTGGACGAGGCCAGGCCGGAGACCGGAGTGGATGAAGAGGATGCTCCGGCCGAATCATGCCCCCGCCCTGTCGTTCTACCTGGGGAGAGGAGGGCCGAGAACTCCTTGGAGGTTTTTTCGGAAAGAGCCGAACCTGTACCGCGCCCTGCGGGTTCCAAGAGGAGGTTCACATTCGGCCATCCGTGCGAGGGGCGGAGGTTTTCCGGCAGAAACAGGACTATCCTGGTGGCGCTGAGATTTTTCATGCATAAAAGCTGGGATGCGAGCATCTCCCAATGGAGCGGAAAGTCGATGCCGCGGATCACGACCAGCTCTGGCCTCAGTTCGGGGAGATTGTCCGCTAGTTTGACCGGATCCCGATAGCGGGCGACGCTATAGTTATGAAGCCGGGATCGGTGGGCGACGCTGCGGTAGAAGGCGTCGTCTTCGGATAAAATAACGGCAAACATTATTCTCTCGAGCCTCGCTGATGGAATAAAAAAGATACGAAGATTATACTCAGAAAACCGCGGTCGATAACACCGCTCGCCCACAGGTTTGGGTTAGGAAAGAATACGATGGACAGAAGAGAACCGCAAGTACTTACAGAGATATTGCCGCGGCATGATGCGTATAAAACCCTTGAGCGACAGATTCAGGCGGGCAGGTACCCTATGGAACTGCAGGAAGCCGAACCCGCCTTCCTCGCCCTGGTGACGGCGCAGCTGGCAAAGCGACTGGCGGCCTCTTTGCTCATCGTAACGCCCAGCGACCGCGAGGCTGAGGATTTCAGCCTGGATCTGGAGTTTTTCGGAGTCCGCTCCCGACTCCTGCCCTGGTGGAAAACCGCGGCGTATAGACCAGCGGCGATTCGGTCCAAGGTCTTTGGCGATCGGGCTTCGGTGCTGGCCGGGCTATGTTCAGGCGAACAGCCCGTCTTGGTGGCCAGCCACCGGGCATTGGTTACCCCGGTCCCCCCCAGGGAATACTTCGCTTCAAAGCTTCGCCTGCTTAAAAGGGGTTCCGTCGCCGATCCAGGGGAAATCGCCGATATCCTGGCGAGTTACGGGTACCTCAGGGTGCCCCGGGTGGCCTTGCCGGGGGAATTCGCCCAGCGGGGCGAGGTGCTCGACCTTTTTATGCCCGGAGACGAATTGGCCTTCCGTATTCACCTGGATTACGACAAAATCGCCAAAATCACCCGTTTCGATGTGGAAACCCAGTCCGGCCTCCAGGAGCGGGGGGAATGCCTTATTCGGCCGTTGAAGGAAATAATCTGGGAACCTTCCATGGTCTCGGCCTTGTCGGAGAAGGCCGAAGCTCTTCCAGGTTGCGCAGGCCGCATGGAGCGGCTTAGCAATGCCCTCGCTCTCGAAGGTGAGTATCAAGGCGAGGAAGCGTGGTACGGCCTGGCCTTCGATCGTATGTATTCGGTTGTCGAATACCTTAATGACACAACGATCGTCCTGGCGCTCAACCGGGAAAGACTGGACGCCCAGGACGAATCGCTGCGCAAGGAGTATGCCGGGATGTACAGGCCGGCCTTGCGGGAAATGCCGGTCCCTCCGCCGGAACGATGTTGTCTTTCCTTCTCCGCCATACGGGAAAAGGCGGCCAGACTCATCAGCAGTTTCGCCCTCAAAGACAGCCTGCAGGCGGGTAGGTTGCACATGGGGTCGGAACCGCCCAGATCTTTTTTCGGCAATCTGCGATATTTCAAGGAAGACCTGGCTAACTTCGACGCCCTGGGCTTCAGGACATGCATCGTGGCTTCCTCGGGGGTGCAGGCCGAACGGATAAAAAGCCTCTTGCCTGAATCGGAGGTCGAGATCTTCACCGGTGACCTTTCCGCTGGTTTTTCGATGCCCGGGATAAGGCTCAGGGTAGTTCAGGAAGGTGAAATATTCGGTCGCCGAAAAAGGGTTCCCAAGAGTCTGGGCCAGGCGCGCAGTTCGGTGATCGACAGCTTCGTCGAGCTTTCGCCCGGCGATTACGTGGTGCACATAAATTACGGAATCGGACGCTTCGCCAGCATCGAACGCATGAGGGTCCTGGGCAACGAGCGGGACTACATTAAAATCGAGTATGCCGACGCCGAAACCGTCTTCGTTCCCATAGAACAGGCCAACCTCGTCCAGCGCTACATAGGCAACGAAGGCGAATCCCCCAGGATGGACAAGCTGGGTTCGAAATCCTGGGAAAGCCGGAAAACCAAGGTAAGAAAATCCGTCGAAGCCTTGGCTGAACGACTTATTCGCATTTACGCCAGGCGGAAAACGGCCAAGGGCTTCGCTTTTCCGCCCGATGGGGAGTGGCAAGCCGAATTCGAGGCTTCCTTTCCGCACCAGGAAACTCCGGATCAGCTTCGCTGCGTGGATGAGATAAAACGCGACATGGAGCAGCCGAAGCCTATGGACAGGCTCGTCTGCGGCGATGTGGGCTACGGCAAGACCGAGGTGGCCCTGCGCGCTTGTTTCAAGGCAATGGCTTCCGGGAAGCAGGTGGCCTTCCTGGCGCCTACCACCATTCTGGCGGAGCAGCATTACGAAAACTTCCAGGAACGCCTCAGGGATTATCCGATAAAGGTTGAGATGCTCTCGAGACTGGTGGAGAAGAAAAAACAGCGGAAAATTTTGTCCGAACTTTCCTCGGGCGGCGTCGACATGGTTGTCGGAACCCATAGGATTTTGCAGAAAGACGCCAGATTCAAGGACCTCGGGCTCCTGGTCATCGACGAGGAACAGCGCTTCGGGGTCAAGGACAAGGAGCGCCTCAAGGAAATGAAGGCGGGAATCGACTGTCTCACCCTCACCGCGACCCCCATCCCCCGGACCCTGCACATGTCCATGTTGAAGATCCGGGACATGTCCATTCTTCAGACCCCTCCGGAACAACGTCAACCTATTCAGACCTACGTGGAGGAATTCAATCCCGAGGTTGTCGCCCGGGCTATCCATAACGAATTGGAGCGGGGCGGGCAGATTTTCTACCTGCACAACCGCATCGAAAACCTTCCGGAGGTGGAGAGTTTTCTGCGCGGCCTGGTCCCGGAAGCGCTTACCGAGACAGCCCATGGGCAAATGAATCCGGGGGAGCTTGAGGATATCATGCACCGCTTTATCCACGGAGCTTTCCATATTCTCATATCCACCACGATCATCGAGAATGGAATCGATATACCCAACGTCAATACAATTATCATCGACCGGGCGGATTTTTACGGCATTTCCCAGCTTTACCAGCTCAGGGGAAGGGTGGGGCGCTCGGACCGACAGGCCTACGCCTACCTTCTGTATCCCGACCGCCGGGCTTTGAGCGAGATAGCCATGAAGCGGCTGCAAATCATTTCGGACTTTACCGAACTAGGCTCGGGCTTCAAAATCGCCATGAAAGATCTGGAGGTACGGGGCGCGGGTAATTTGCTGGGCAGGGAACAGTCGGGGGATATCTACGCCGTGGGCTTCGATCTCTACCTCAAGCTTCTGGATGATGCCGTGAGCGCCTTGTCGGGAACCGAAATACAGGAGGAAGAGCCCTATCTCGAGTTGGAGTATACCGGTTATATACCCGACGATTACATCTTTATGCCTATGATCAAGATGGAAGTATACAAGAAAATCGCTTCCATTTATACGCAGGAAGAGCTGGACGGCCTCCAGGTCGAATTGGAAGGACGTTTCGGGCCGCTTCCCGACGAGTTGCTGTCCCTTCTTTCTTTGGCGGAGATACGGATACTTTGCAGAAGGCTTTCCGTTTCCAGCCTCAAGGAGAGGGCGGGTACGGTAACGGTGGAATTCTCCAAGGTTTCCAAAATCTCGGTGGAAAGACTTTTGCGCTTGATCCGAGAATCCAATGGACTAGTGCGGCTTGATCCGAAAAAAGCGAACGCCATCGTGTTGCACGCGAAGGCCATCGGGCTGCGGGAGAAAAGCGAATTCATACGGGAGCGTCTCGCCTCCTTGGCCTGACCCCCCTGTCAATCTGTTTCCTAACGGCTGTCCGGCGGCCGCATTCCCGCCCTTTTCCCGAAAAGAAATATCGCCGGTACTTTTCCAATGGCCGGCAAACCCGATCTCCGCCACTGCGCCGCCGGGGCGCTGAGAACGCGTTCCTCCGCTCCGCAGAGGTCCGAGGCCACGCAGAGCCACAGACTGTCCGGCAAAAGCGCGATCAAATCTTTAAGGAGCGCTTTGTTCCTGTAAGGTGTCTCGATACACACCCTGGTCATTCCATCCTTGAGGACGGCGGTCGCCATCCGGGCGATATAGGCCCTGCGCTCTTCGCCGTTCTGCGGCAAATACCCTAAAAAAGCAAAACGCTGGGCATCCAATCCCGAAGCCACCAGCCCTAACAGAATCGAGGAGGGCCCGGATATCGGTATGATCTTGACTCCCTTTTCCCTTGCGTAAGCCACGAGGGCGGCGCCGGGGTCGGCGATGCAGGGCATACCGGCTTCCGATAAAAATCCGCAATCCATCCCCTGTTCCAGGTCTTCGAGCAAGGAAGGCAATTCGGATTCCCCGCTATGCTCGTTCAGGACGCGAAGCTTGAGGCTTCGCAGGGACTGGGCATCCTTAAATCGGGATAAAAGGCGGAGAGCGCTGCGTTCCGATTCGACGATGAAGGAATCCAGGGAAGCGTAGAGGCCGATCGCCTTGGCGGGCAAGTGAAGAGCGAGCGTCTCGGGGCTCCATGCCTCGGGAGAATAGGCTGCAAGGGGGGCAGGAAGGAGAAATAATCTACCGCTCAAAGAAACAACCTCCCGAAGACATCTTCCAAAAGAGCGGTAAAGGGTCTGGGGTCGAAAAGCCCCATCTCTTCGAATGCTTTTTTATACTCGGCGACAAAGCCGCGAATCTCCCTTCGCGGCGTCGAGGTTTTTTTTCCGGAGATGGACATTTCCTTATCTTTGAGCCTGAAAGCCTTGTCGCCCGAAAAAACCAGCCGAAAATCCTCCACCTTGTCCCTGGCTATATTCGCCATACAAACGAACATCGCCGAATCGGAGCTAGGATAAAGGGAGTTGCCCAACTTTCGGTAGTATATAAAATCATAATTATAGAGGGGGATCCTGACACGACTCAGGATGCTTGCCTTTGGAATCAGTGGTCTGTTGTCTTCTCCGCAGAGATGTCCTACGCTCGCCCAGCGGCTGCCCGAGGGGGAACGGAACTCAACCTGGGCTTCCATGCAGGAGAGAAAGGGCCAGAGATCGAGAAAACGATTTTCGCAGCATAGGTTGCCGCCGATCGTGGCAATGTTGCGCAGCCCTCTGTTCCCGATAGCCTTGATGACGGAACCGAGGGGTTCGGGGAGACTTGTCGGCGCCAGGCTCAGGATACCGGTGAAGGTTGTGCAGGCGCCCATCTCGAGAAACTGTTCCGTCCTCACCGTTTTTCGCAATTCTTGAACCTTTGCGATCGACGCCACCTGCTCCGGAAGGCTGATCGTTCTCGAAGCCTGGGAACCGACTATTGCGCTGCCTCCCGCCAGGAGAAGGATATCCGGGTTTTTACGGAGAAGTTCGAGGATTTCGGCGACATCTTGGGGAAAGAACACTTCGCTAAGCTTCACGACTGAATTTCCTCTTATTCCGAAGCTCCGCCGCGAGCTTGACGGCCTGTATAAGGCCTAGGGGATCGCTGCAGGGGCAGGATACCATATCCAGGGCCTCCAGGATATCTTCCTCGCCGGGGAGGGGAATCCGGGACAGCAGATCGAAAATCGCCATGATCTTGGCGCTTCGGCAAAAAGGGCAAGGTTGGGTTTGGGTTATTTGAAAAGCTTTTTCTATATCCTTTACCTCGGGATTTTTTGCGATGGCTTCGAAGGTGAGAATAGTCGTCGCCCTCGCCTTGAATGCCGGGACTAGGCAGGAATGCACGATGCGGCCATCCATGAAAACCAGGCATTTACCGCAGCGCCCCTGTAGGCAATCCGGACTAAGGCTTAAAAGCTTAAGCTCTTTTCTCAGCATGTCCACAAGGCGATCTCCGCTTCTGGATTTTAAATGCCTGGGGACGCCGTTGACAGTGACATCGATGATCATGATCCCTCCAAAAGCCTCAGGATTTCCCCTCCTTTGAGGGGCAACTGGCGAGGATCGAGCCCGAGAGCCTGGGTGAGGGCGCTATAGAACGCCGCGGGGATGGTTACAAACGGAAGCTCGCCGATACCCTTGGCCGCTCCATTGCGATCAGGATCGATAAACCGTATATGGATATCGGGAAGATCCCTCATCCTCAGGTTAAAATCGGCCAAATAATCGTCGATCCCCGCCGAAGCTGGATCGAAATCGTTGGCCGTGCAGAGCGCGAGGGCGCTCAAGGTCGAAGCCCTGAGCGACGCCAAGGCCGTCTGCATGGAAATAATTCTTCCGGCGTCAATCACCATCCATACCGCCAGGGGAATAGGCCTACCGGTAAGCGCGTCGATCTCGACCTCCACCGCCGTGCCGCACCAGGATGCCGAATCGAGAAGCTGGGCTCCGGGGTAAAGACCTTCGGGGCTCGACGAAGCCTTGGGCGCCCTCGTCCGCGCCTTGGCGCTGAGCGGCAGGCTTTCCCTGAAACGCTTTTTCTGAATGCTTCGACAGGTTTTTTCTATCAGGTGCTGAATGACCGTGGAGCCCCGGGAGAGGGTCATGGGGCCGGATGGGAGGCTATGGGTATTCTCCGGCAAGAGAAACCGTATGTGCTCTTCCTGGATCGAAAGAATTTCCGCCGCGGTCTTGCGCCACATGGTCTTCAAAGCTTCCGAACCTATGGCCGCCTGGGTTTTTATGAGGAGTTTGAGCTCCCTGTCCAGGGTCGCCTCGACGGAATAGCTATTCATAGTGGATTGCTCCGAGAAGGAACGACCGGTCTGATACCCCAGGGTAAGGGCTATTCCGCGAACGATACCCTCCCTGCATCCGGGGTCTCTTTTTTTTACAAGCTCATAGCTGGCGTATTTTCTTGGGTAATCGGAAACCAGCTGTAATTCCCTGTGAATCCTGTCCAGGGGAATGTCGGCGCTCAGGCCGGGGGCGCCAAAGGTGGATTGGCCTTTCTTGAGTATATTAAGCGCCTTGATCTCCGCCGGATGTTTCGAATACCGCTGGGCCAGGTTGTTCATATGGGCTTCGATCGCGAAAAACGCGTGGGTGGCCCCCACGCTGCCCATGGCTCCCAGGGGAATGGTATTGCTGCGAATGGCATAGGCTTCTATACGGATGGCCGGGCAGGAATAAATGCCGGTGATGGCCGAGGCGGCCTGGTAGACAAGCTCTGGGGCCAGAGGATTGTAGGCGCCGATATTGATGAGAATGACTATGTCCAGGGCCAATAAACGGCCTTGATCGTCGCTGCCCGATCGTATGCTCACCGCGCTTCGGGCTTGTTTTGTGGTATGGAGAAAATCCTCCTCCCGGGTATAGAGAATGCGAACAGGCTTGCCGCTTATCTTTGAAGCCGCCGCGGCCTGAGCCGCGACGATCGTGGGATACCAGAGCCTGCCGTCCAGCGTCCGGCCCATTTCCGTCGGATGAACGACGATATCCGCCTCGGAAAGCGAAAGAGCGCCGGACAGGCGGCGGCGGAGGTCGTCGGGCCATTGAGTGGCACAGTGAACCGATAGCGTTTCCTTGTCCCAGAAGGATAGGGCGCCCATCGGTTCGCTGTAATGATGGTCGAAAATGCCGTTTCGATAGACCTCTTTAAGCTCGGTGGACGAGGCGACGAACATTTTTTCCAGATCGCCGTATTCGGCGCTGTAATGATAAGCGATTTGGGAAGAGGAAAAGCTTTCCCACTCCTGCTCCGGCTCCTCCTCCTCGCATTCCACCCTGGCCGCCGCGGCCAGCTCGTCGCAGGAGCCAGGGTCGGGGCCGAGAATAAGCCCGAGGGCCTCTCCGCGGTAGGAAATCTGTTCCGAGGCGAAGATCGGAATCCCATCCTTAAAAGAGGGAAAAAGGGAATGCCTGGGCAGATCCTCCGCCAAAATCGCGGAATACCCCTTGGGCAGCGCGTCGATGCCAACCTTGGCGTTCCTTCCCCGATGAAAGGGGGAGCGTATGGTCGACGCGAAGAGCATTCCGGGCGGTTCGAGATCGCCGAGAAGCGGCAGGATATCCTTATAATCAGCGGGGTTCGTGCTGTTCCTCCTTGATAGACTCGAGCACTTCGAAGGAAAGATCGAAAGAGATAGGCGAATCGTTCATCTCCAGCCGCACTTTAGCCCGCTTTTTTCGTCTATCCACCTTGATGATCCTCCCTTCCATACCCATCATGGGCCCCTGGATAACCGTGATGCGATTGTTCTCGTCGAAGGCGACCAGGGAACTCCCGATTTCGCCGCCGAAGGCCACAAGCTGCCTGATGATCGAAGCGTCCCGATCGCTTAGGGGTTTTATGTTATCGGTCCCCGGAAGCACGCGGATAAAGTACTTTGTTTTTCGAAAATTGCTCAGCAGCTCCGGGGAAATCCCATCCTCGTGATATTGGAAAAACAAATAACCCGGGAAAAGGCAGCTGGTCACCAGGGTGGGTTTTCCTTTTTTTCGGGAGCGAATCGTTTTTTTTATATTGTATAGCGCCTGGTCCGGCCTCTGCTTAGAGAAAAACTCGATGTAGGCATCTTCCCGACCAGACACGACCTGGATTGCAAAAAAGCTCATCTGTAGCCCGCCTGGGTATTCTTGAATGAAGTCATATTGTAAAACCTGGGAAGCCCTTTGGCAACCGAGGGAGGGATCGTAACGGGAAAAGCTGTTTCGGGTATTCGGGATTCCCGCTTCAGCAAGCTTCGCGACACTATCGACAGGTCGCTTTGGAGTTACTATTATCACTTCATGGCCCAGAAACCCGCCGAGGACAACACCGCCGAGAGAATAAAATCCCTGGAAAAGGCTATTAAAATTCACCAGAATCTCTATTACAACAAGCAGCCGGTCTTGAGTGACGAGGAGTTTGACGCCCTCTGGGCGGAGCTTGAGGATCTGGATCCCGACAATCCCTTGCTGGGACGGGTGGGCGAGGATCTCGCCGACGGCTGGCCCAAGGCCAGGCACGTCATGCCCATGGGGAGTCAGTCCAAAGCCAGCGATCCTGCGAGCTTCAAGACCTGGGCGGAAAAGGTGAATCTTTCGGCTTACGTTGTTCAGTACAAGCTGGATGGAGCGAGCATCGAGCTGCAATACCAGGAGGGATTGTTCCTGCGGGCGGTAACAAGGGGCGACGGGACTATCGGCGACGATATCGGTCCAAATGCCCGCCGCATGAGAGGCATCCCCTTGAGGCTTCCGGAAGCGTTTTCCGGCGCCGTCAGGGGCGAGGTACTCATGTCCAAGGAAACGCACGCGCAAAAGTACTCCGACAAGGCTAACTGCAGGAACGCCGCCAATGGCCTCATGAAACGAAAAGACGGCCTTGGAAGCGAGGATCTCGTCGTTGTCTGCTACGATGCCCTTGGCAGCCTGCCCGCTTCCGGCGAACTCTTTTCGATGTCCTCCGGTAAAGCAGGCAGCCGAAGCCCGGTTTCTCCCTTCGGCGATGAGATGGAGAAGATAGGCTGGCTCTCAAAGATGGGATTTTTCACGGTCCATACCGAACTCTTCGACAGCATCGAGGCAGTGATCGACTACAGGGCGAAGGTGATGGCACTGCGGCCGAATCTTGAGTTCGATATCGATGGCCTGGTGGTCAAGGACAGAACCATAGATGTCGAGGATGCGGCAAAAACGCGCCCCGAAAAGCAAATCGCCTTCAAATTCAATCCCGAGGAGGCGGTAACCGGGCTTATAGCCGTGGAATGGAGCGAAACAGGGGCCTCCTACACTCCCATAGGCATCGTGGAACCGGTAAGGCTGGCTGGCACCACGGTGCAAAGAGCCAACCTGAACAATCCCGGCATGATACGGAAGATGGGACTGAAAATAGGTTCCAGGGTGGTCGTGACAAAACGGGGGGAAATAATACCCAAAATAGAAGCCTTGGTGGAAAACCCCTCCGATGCGAAAGAAATCCCTTTGCCGGAGACCTGCGAAACCTGCGGAAGCAGGCTGGTGGACGAGGACACGAGGCTGTATTGCCCCAACGAGCTTTGCCCCAAAAAAGAACTGCACCGGTTGGAGAAATGGTTGGGAGTCCTGGATATCCGCGAGTTCGGTCCCGCTCTCATAGCGAGGCTCCACGATTCCGGAAAGATAAAAACGATTCCCGATCTCTATTCGCTCGGGCTGGACGAGCTGGAAGGCATCGAGAGAATGGGCAGGATATCGGCCCAGAAGGTGCTGAAAAACCTCCATGCCGCCCGGGAAGTAAGTCTTCAGGAATTTATCGCCGGCTTCGATCTGGAAGGCGTGGGGCTGCTGGTCGCGGACAAAATCGTGAACGCGGGGTATGACAGCCTTGACGCCCTGCTGGCCGTGGACAAGGTCGCCCTCGCGCGGATCCCCGGCATCGCCGAAATAATGGCCGAAAGCATCTGGAACTCCCTGCGAGCCGTGGAGGGCCAGATGAAAGCCCTGGCGGACAGCGGCGCCATACGCATAAGGGCCCCGGCTCCGCGCCCGGCCGGGGGAGGCGGCCCAGTAAGGGGAAAGAGTTTTTGCTTTACCGGCGAACTGTCCGGGATGAAACGCCAGGAAGCGGAAAAACGGGTGCGCGATCTGGGTGGAAGCGCCAAAAGCTCGGTAACCAAGGACCTGGATTTTCTGGTCACCAACGAACCGGCGTCGGGTTCGGCGAAAAACACGAAAGCGAGGAGCCTCGGGGTGAAAATCATAGACGAGGAGGCTTTTCTCGCCCTGTTGCGACAAGCCCTCGAAAGCCCGGGAGCTTGAAGGTCCGGTGGATTGCGGGGTAGTATCCCCACAGCGATTGTCAAGGAAAGGTTCGTTCAATCATGACAGATATCAAACGACTTTGGAAAGAAGCGACCTATAAGGCCCTCGCAAACCTTGCGACTTCAATGGGACTGGAATCGGGTGTCGGCGACATGGAAGCCCTGGTGGCCGAATACCCCCCCAAGCCCGAGCTGGGCGATATCGGCTTTCCCATGTTCAGCTATGCGAAGCTGTTTAAAAAAAGCCCGGCCGCCATCGCCGGCGAAATGGAGAGCCTGCTCGCCGCGAAAGGGGAGACCCTCCTGCGGTACGGAAGGCCGAAAGCCGTCGGCCCCTATCTCAACATATTTCTCGACAGGCTTTCCATCATAGGCGAGGTCCTCGCCCGGGGGACGAGAAGCGACTGGAATACCTATCTGCCTTTCAACGGCAGGAAGGTCATGGTGGAATTCTCCTGCCCCAACACCAACAAGCCGCTCCACCTGGGACATCTCCGCAACAATGTGTTGGGCGAATCCCTGTCCAGAATCCTCAAGGCCGCCGGCGCCCAGGTTCGAAAGGTCAACCTCATCAACGACCGGGGAATCCATATCTGCAAATCCATGCTCGCCTATCAGGTCTACGGCGGGGGGCGCAGCCCCGAGGATGAAGGTCTCAAGAGCGACCATTTCGTCGGCAAGTATTACGTGCTCTTCAATCAGCTCAAAAAGGAAGATCCCGGGGCCGAGGAAAAGGCCCAGGAACTGCTCAGGCTCTGGGAATCGGGGGATGCCGAAACCCTGGCCCTCTGGAAAAAAATGAACCAATGGGCGGTGGAAGGCATCAAGACCACCTATGCGCGCCAAGGCGTTGGTTTCGACGACTATTATTTCGAAAGCCTCACCTATACCAAGGGCAAGCAGGAAGTGCTCGAAGGTCTTTCCCGGGGAGTCTTTTACCGGGACGGGGACGGCTCGGTATGGGCCGACCTGGAAGATGTGGGGCTGGATAGAAAGGTGCTGCTCCGCAGGGATGGCACGAGTATTTACATTACCCAAGACATCGGCACGGCGATTCAGAGGAGCAAAGACTGGCCCTTCGACGAACTTGTCTATGTGGTCGCCAGCGAACAACATTACCATTTCAGGGCTCTTTTCGAGATACTCCGCCGCTTGGGCTATTCCTGGTCCAAAAACCTTTTCCATCTGGCCTATGGCCTTGTCAACCTGCCTTCGGGCCGAATGAAGACCAGGGAGGGTACGGTGGTCGACGCCGACGATCTTATCGACGAGTTGACCGTGTTGGCCCAGAAGGAAATCGAGGCCAAGGGCAGGGACGCCTTGGTCGGCGACCCCGCGGCGGTGGCCGAAAAGGTGGCTTTGGGCGCTCTTCATTATTACCTGCTGCAAACCTCACCCACGAAGGACATGCTCTACGATCCCGAGCAATCCCTGTCCTTTACCGGGAATACCGGCCCCTATATCCAATACATGGGAGCCCGGGCCTGTTCCATACTGAGAAAAGGCGGGGAGGGCGAATTGGCGGGGCGAAGGGAAACCGGCGGGGTCTCCCCGGCGGGTGCCGCGGTGCTGAACAACGAATCGGACTGGCCGTTACTGCGTTGCCTGGCCTCCTATTCCAGCGCCCTGGAAGCCGCCGCGCGGGTAAAAGAACCTTCGATCATGGCCGCCTACGCCCACGAACTTGCCTCAAGCTTTTCCGGCTGGTATAGGGATAATCCGGTGCTCTCCAATCCCGATCCGGAGCTTTCCCAAGGACGCCTCGACCTCGTAAAGGCCGTAAAATCGACCCTGGAACAGGTCTGCAGCCTGCTCTGCATCCCATTCCTGGAAGTAATGTAATAGGCTCCGATAGCGGGTACCGGTTGACAGTCTCTCTTGTATCGGTGTATAAAAACGCGCTACGTATGGTTAATTGACGAGGAAGCAAAGATGTATGCAATTGTGGAAATCAACGGAAAACAATATCGGGCCGAAAAGGGCGCCAAGCTCAGGGTGGACAGGATCGAAAAGGAAGCCGGCGCCAGCCTTTCCTTCGACAAAGTACTGCTGCTTTCGGACGAATCCGGCGTAAAAGTGGGCTCTCCCTATGTGCAGGGCGCCAACGTCACGGCGACGGTGGACGCGGAGCTCAAGGCGGATAAGGTGATCGTGTTCAAGTACAAACCCAAGAAAGATTATAGACGAACCCAGGGACATAGGCAGCGCTATACCCTCGTCACCGTCCAGGAAATCGTCGGCGCCTAAGCCGTACAGCCAAGGGAGGAATACAATGCCGCATAAAGGCGTCAATGGTCGAGATTCACAACCCCAATACCTGGGGGTAAAAAAATACGCGAACGAAGCGGTAAGCGCCGGATCTATCATCGTCAGGCAGCGGGGATCAAAAATAAATCCCGGCGAAAACGTGGGAATCGGCAAGGACGACACTCTCTACGCCCTTGTCGACGGAGTGGTTTCCTTCAAGGAAGTCCGGGGCAAGAAATATGCCCAGGTCGAGCCCTTTCCGGCGGAACAAGCCTGAGGTCCAGCCTTAGCAGACTGACCTAAAGAGTACGACCCACAAAGCCGCTCGAAAACAGAGCGGCTTTTTTCATGTCTTGCCTGGAAGGGGCGGGACTGTTATTTTTTAGCTGCTTACTTATGGAGAAAACCAGGTGATCAAGTTTGCCGATGAAGCGACCATCACCGTCGCTTCTGGCTCGGGCGGCGATGGCTGTATAGCCTTTCGACGGGAAAAATACGTTCCCATGGGCGGTCCCGCGGGCGGCGACGGCGGAAAGGGCGGAAATGTCGTTTTCGTGGTGAAGCATAATGTGCGAACCCTCTCCTACCTGCGCTACCGCCAGACCTTCAAGGCCCAGAACGGACTGCCCGGCATGGGTCGGAATATGCATGGCAAGGACGGAGAGGATGTTGTGATTCCGATTCCTCCCGGCACTATCGTCAAAGACGCCGAGACAGGGGAAGTCCTGCGGGATTTCAGTCTTTCCAGACCCGGGAAAGTCTCGGCGCATTCGCAGGACTCGGCGGGCCGGGATGGGGAACAATGGCTGTTCCTCAAGGGCGGAAAAGGCGGCTGGGGAAACAGCCATTTCAAGACCTCGGTCAACCAGGCGCCCCGGTTCGCCATGCCTGGGCAGGCGGGAGAGGAACGCAGACTGCGGGTAGAACTCAGCCTCATCGCCGACGTCGGCCTTGTGGGTTTTCCCAACGCAGGCAAGTCGAGCCTTCTGGACGCCTTCACCAACGCCAGGCCCAAAATCGCCTGCTATCCTTTCACTACCAAGATACCCAATCTGGGGGTTCTTACGATCCACGAGCGGGATATTATCCTGGCCGACATTCCCGGAATCATCGAGGGCGCTCACGAAGGCGTGGGCTTGGGTATACGGTTTTTAAAACACATCGCCCGAACCTCCTTTCTCGTCTTTCTCGTCGATCTTTCGGAGGAGAATTGGCGCGAAGCCTATGCTGTGCTGCTGGAGGAACTCTCGGCGTTTTCAGCCCGGCTGGCTTCCAAAAAAAGAATGCTCGTCGCCACGAAGCTGGATTTGCCCGAAGCCATGGAGCGTTACCAGGAGTTCCGCTCGCTGCACCCTTCCGAGGAGGTCCTGGGTATTTCGGTTTTTTCCGGCCATGGACTGCCCGAACTAAGGGAAGCGATTTTCCGGCAGCTTGAAAAAACGGAAGCGGATTCCCGAAATAACGAGCTTTCCGAGCCAAATATCGAGGCTTCCCTCGAGGAAGACGATCAAGACCTGAGCGGCTCCGATCCCTTCGAACTTTCCGACGAGGATGTGCTGCGGTGAGAACGGCGCTGTTCGGAGGCAGTTTCAACCCCATCCACATAGGCCATCTCATCATGGCCGAGGAAGTGCTTCTGGCTACCGGCTGCGATAGAATTCTTTTTCTTCCGGCCAACATCCCTCCCCACAAGGCGCTGGACGATCCTGGGCCCGAGTTGCGCGCCGCCATGGTCGAAGCCAGCATCGGCGCCGATCCGCGCTTCGGCCTCAGCCGTTGCGAACTGGAGCGCTCGGGTATTTCCTATACCATCGATTCCCTGCGTATCCTTCAATTTCAGGGATTGGTGGAGAAAAAGCCCTGCATAATCATAGGCGACGACCTTTTGGACGGCTTTTCCTCTTGGAAGGAGGCCGATCTTCTTTCCAGGGAGGCCGAGCTGATAGTCGTTCGCAGAACCAGCCCCCGGAAATTGCCCTTTGCCTATCCGCACCGCTATCTGAACAATAGAATACTGCCCATATCCTCGACGGAAATTCGTACCCTCATACAAGAAGGGGGAGCCTGGCGCTACCTCGTACCCGAAGGCGCCCGCGGAGTGATAGAGAAAAATGCCCTGTATGGCTATGGAAGAGATTGAAAAGCGACTCCTTTCCGAACTCGAAAACTTGTGCAAGCCTTCCAGGCAGGCGCATTGCCGCTTTGTAGCCGAAACAGCGGAATTCCTCGCCCGACGTTTTTCCGTGGATTCTTTCGCGGCCAGAGTGGCCGGGCTCGGGCACGATCTGATGAAGGACAGGGATATCGGGTATCAATGGGAACTTGCCCGCAGCGCCGCCCTCCATCCGGAGATGGAGGCGGTGACCGCCGTGGTCGCCACAATGGAATCCGAAAAGGCCTTTGCCGATAAAATTATCCATGGTCCCGCCGCGGCCGTGTATTTGCGCGAATCCCTGGGAATAGACGATAAAGCTATCCTCATGGCGGTGAGTCTTCATTCCCAGGCGGCGCTGGGGATGGATAAACTATCCGCGATAATTTTTGCCGCCGACAAGATGGAGCCGACGAGGGCGTATGCGGGCATCAGGGAGGCCGAAGCATTGCGGGACGACAGCCTGGAAACGCTGCTCCGAAAAGCCCTCGGCCTTTCCATAAAATGGCTGAACGCTAAAGGCTACGGTATTGCCCAAAGCAGCATCGATTTATACAATGCCCTAACAATGGATAAAGCCTCCGAATGAGAAAGCTGCGATTCGACAAAAGTCATATTTTGCTCTGGTTGATCGCCGCGCTGTTCCTCGTCGCCCTGGTGGTCGGCGTCGTAGTGCTGCGCTCCGAAAGTCTAAGCTCCCAGCTGCGAACGGATCAACCTATCAACGTCCTCCTGATATTCCAACAAGAAGGAAAGCCGATATCCACCCAGCTTCTCACCTTCTATCCCTCCAAGGCAAAGGCTGCCCTTCTGGACGTACCCGGCAATACCGCGGTCATTCTGACCACCATCAAGCGGATGGACAGAATCGACTACACCTATAAGGCGAACAACCCCAAAAGCTTTACCACCGAAGTTTCCCGCTATCTGGATATTCCGCTCAACGGCTACCTCCTTTTCGACGAGACAGGATTGAGCGATTTTGTCGACTATCTCGACGGACTTCAGCTTTTTATCCCTTCGATGATAATCCAGGAAGGCGAAGCCCCTGTGCGTTTGCCCGGAGGCGCCGTCACCCTGGACGGGGAAAAGGTTCTTCAGTTCCTTCGCTACAAGGAAGAGCAGGAGAACGAAGGCGACGCTCTCGCCCGCCGGCAGAAGATGACCCTGGCGCTGATCAAGAGGCTGGCCTACAGTTCCGACTATCTTGAAAACAATAAGACCGCCGCGATACTCACCAGGACCCTGGAAAGCAATTTCAGCCGCCAGGCTCAGCGGCGCCTGCTTCAGGAAATCGCCAAACTCGACGCCGATTCCATCCTCATGCAGCGAATTACCGGCACGTATCGCGTGGTGGAAGAGGAAAAGCTGTTCTTTCCCTTTTACGATGGCGAACTGGCCCGGGATATGCTGAAGCAGACACTCAACGCCATGAGCGTTTCGAGCAACGGGGGAAGCGGCGGGAGGATTTACACCGTGGAAATATTGAACGGGACCACCGAACGCGGCCTCGCGGCCCGTACCGCCGAGATTTTCGGAAGTTTCGGCTACGACGTGGTGGCGGTGGGCAACGCCGATAAAACCGAGTACGCGTCCACGAGAATTATCGATCGATACGGGGACAAGGAAGCCCTCAGTTCCATCGGGGCGGTGATAAAATGTGGCAATTTCGGGGACGCCTCGGAATACAAGGGTTCGATCAAGGCTGATTACACGATTATTCTCGGAAAAGATTTTAATGGGAGGGTCTGTGTCCAATAGTCAATCGCTGGCCTTCGCGATAGCCTCGATTCTCGCCGAGCATAAAGCCCAGGATGTGCTTGTGCTGGATCTGCGCGAAATAGCCGGTTGGACGGATTTTTTCGTCCTCGGCAGCTCGAGTTCGATCACGCATATGCGAGGCCTTTCGCGTTTTGTCGAAGAATACTTGGAATCGGAGAAAATCTCTTCGCTTAACCGTCCGGTGGCCAGCGACGACGAGAGCTGGCTCCTCCAGGACATGGGCGACGTGGTAGTCCACATAATGAGCAGGGAGGCCCGGAACTTTTACGAGCTGGAAAAGCTCTGGTACAAGGCAAAGGTTTACAGCCTCAGCGCTGGAGAATCCGCGGGAATCTCCACGCAACCCTGAAGGTGATTAGATACCCTGTGAAATACGGAGGGTTTTCCCCTCCGTACGGAAAACCGTCGGACATTATAAAAGGCCGCCCCAGGGACGGCCTTTTGTTATATAAGAGCCTATGGCTTATTCGTCCAGATCGTCGTACTCCACATCGTCGTCGTAGCTGAACTCGTCATCGTCCTCGTCGTCGAAATCCTCGTCGTCATCGTCGAAATCGTCGTCGAAATCGTCGTCGTCGAACTCGTCATCCTCGTCGTCGAAATCCTCATCGTCCAGCTCGTCGTCGTCCTCGTCGAAATCGTCGTAATCATCGTCATATTCGTCGTCGAAATGAACGGGGGTTCTGAGCACAAAGCCGGAAGCCTGCAATGGCTGTATTCCTGTCAATGTAGCCAATTCACATTCCGAACCCTTGGATACGGAAGCGCTATTAATGGGGGTCATGGTCGCATCCTCCCTTTCCTCTGCTTCAACACGACAGCGTTTTGCGAACTATGCGAAGAAACTTCAGGAGCGTCAAGTCCTTTCAAGGCGTCCTGGCAACGAAAATCTAAAGAGCATATCGGAATCTGTCAACTATGTATCGATATTTTTTTGTGAAAAGTAGGCAATAAGCGTTTATCCGGTCCCGGGGCTTTGACAGAAAGGAATCCCAGGGTTAGATTTTGGCCGATATGGACAACAGACTCGGCGCCACGGCCTTCGCCAAAATAAATATTGGCCTTCGTATAGGACCCAGGTCCTCCGACTCCTATCACCCCATCATGAGCCTTTTTCAGAGTGTATCGCTGAGCGACCATATCGTCCTGCGCTGGTGGGAAGACGGGGATAGGGGTGGAACTTCCCGGGGGGGCGGGGGCGGAAAGGAGGGCGAAGTGGTCGTGGTCGGCGATTTCGATTGCCCCCCGGAAGCGACGACCCTGTACAAGGCCGCCATAGTTTTCCTGCGAGGCCTGGGCATCGGGGCAAGGCTTCGAATAGAGGTCGATAAGGGTATACCGGCGAAAGCCGGGCTCGGGGGCGGCTCCGCCGATGCCGCCGCGCTTTTGGTCCTATTGAATAAAGCCTTCAGCACCGGCCTCGGCCCAGGGGAAATCGCGGAACTCGGTCTCTCCGTCGGCTCGGATGTGCCCTTTTTTTTCAACGGCGGGACGGCCCTGGTCCACGGCAGGGGGGAGCTGATCGAAAGGCTTCCGTCTTCCCGGGAATTCGGGATTCTCCTCATCCAGCCGTCTTTTGGCGTAGCCACCCCCTGGGCGTACGGCGCCCTGGACTCCTATAGGGCGGGGCGGCGCGGGTATGCGGACCTATGCCAATGGGATGCCCGGGCTGTGGAGGCGAAAAAAAGGGAAATCGTCGAAGAACTGGAAAAGCCCTTGTCCGATTGGGGATTCGTTAACGATTTCGCCCCTCTGCTTTATAGAGAATACCCGGCATACGGGAGATTAGATTTGCTTTTACGCTCCGCGGGGGCTGCCTTCGTCTCCATAAGCGGATCGGGTTCCTCTATTTACGGACTTTTCGACAACCCGGAAAAAGCCCTGGAAGCCAAAGAGCGGCTGCTGGAGGCTGCTGTGGGGGGAGCGACTGGAAAGCTCTTGTACGGCATGGGGTTGCATGCAATAAAACCGCTTGAAACAAGTCTTAGACTAGGCTAGAATCAACCCATGTAGCTGTGTACACAAAAGGAGCGTCCTTGCTATGGAAATTACGGACATCCGAATCCGCAAGGTTCCGACTGAAGGAAAATTGAAGGCGTATGTCACCGTCACCTTCGATGAATGCTTCGTGGTGCACAATGTCAAGATCATCGAGGGGAAAAACGGCGTCTTCATCGCCATGCCTAGCAGAAGGACGAATACTGGGGAATATAAGGATATAGCGCATCCCATATGTCCCGATTTCAGGACGAGACTTCAGGAAAAGATTCTCGCAGCCTACGCCTCTGCTCCCGGAAACGACCAGACGGTCCCCGAGTTCGACTGATCCGACACGCATCCAACCTTGTGTTTGCACTCGCGTTCTTGGGACGTCGGCAAGCGGTAAGCCCCCGGGTTTTGGTCCCGGTATTCGCAGGTTCGAATCCTGCCGTCCCAGTACGGCACAGTTATGGCCGAATGTGGTAAGGAGATTCCAGATGGAACATTTTGTACTTCAAGCTTTCGATAGAAAGAAGTCCACCAAGGGCTATCTCAACGAGAACAGAAAAGCGGGGAAAATTCCCGCTGTAGTCTATGGGGCCGGCAAGGCGGCTAATAATCTTTTCGTCTACGCCAGCGAATACGAAAGGGCTTTGAAGAGTATCACCGAGAGTACCATAATCACCCTCGATGTGGAGGGCAAGAAGCTGAATGTTTTCGCCAAGGAACACCAGCGCCACGCGGTGGACAAGAACGTCCTCCATATCGATTTTCTCGAAGTGGAAGAAGGCAAAAAGCTCCACGCCCATGTGCGGCTGGTTCTCAAAGGCACCCCCAAGGGCGTCCTGGAAGGCGGAGTCCTCGAAAACCCGGCCCATGATATCGAGGTGGAATGCGATCCCTCCGTCCTGCCCGAGCGTATCGAGGTGGACGTTTCCAGTCTGGAGGCTAACCACGCTCTCCATGTCCGCGATCTGGCCCAGATGAAGGATGTGAAGGTTCTTACCAACCCCGATACGGTCATCGCGATCGTTAAATTCGCCAGGGAAGAGAAGGTCGAAGCTGTCGCCGAGGTCGCTGCCGAAGCGGGGACCGGGGCCGGCGCCGAGGCGCAATCCGCCGAGACTCCGGAAGCCGAGGCCAAGGCCTGAGCGGGCTATCCACTTTTTTCGAAAAGGGCAGGTCTCCGGGAGTATCCCGCGGACCTGCCCTTTTTATCGAAGGAAGGGCCGGGAGCGGTGAAAATGAAATCTGACGCGGATATGGTACGGATCGTCAACGAGGCGATATCGAAGGAGCTCGCCGAGGTAGGATTCGCAGGCGGGATACTCGTAGCCTATTCCGGGGGCATCGATTCCACCGTGCTCCTGAACGTCCTCGCCGGGCTTGGCCTTTCGTCTCTTCGGGTGCTCCATGTGGTCCACAATCTTCGGCCCGAAAAAGAACTAGCCTTGGAGCGACAGCTCATTCGAGACTACTGCGGGGCGCTCAAACTACCTTTGCGAATAGCCACCATCAAACCCGGTTCGATCGAAAAACGGGCGAGAGGGAAGGGGATCGGCATAGAAGCGGCCGCCAGGGAGCTTCGCTACGGGATTTTGCTCCGGGAGGCCAGGAAGTACGGGTGCGGCATCGTTTGCACCGCCCACAACGCCGACGACCAACTGGAAACCCTGCTGGGACGATTTCTCGGTTCTTCGAGTTTCGAGGGTCTCAAGGGAATGCCCAAGAGCCGCAGGCTCGGCAGCCGCAGGCTCGGCGGCACAGTCCGGCTTTGCCGGCCGCTGTTATCGATTCCGCGGAGCGCGATCGAAGCGTACGCGTCGATGAAGGCGCTCAAGGTGTCCCAGGACTCCAGCAACGACTCTCCGGTATATCTGAGAAATAAAATTCGCAAGTACCTGGTTCCCGTCTTGGACAGGGAGTTCCCGGGATGGAGAAAGGGGCTTGAGTCCACCGCGGGCAGGCTGGCGGCGGATGGCGAAATCCTCGCCGGACTCCTTCTCGAGGCCTATGGCAAGATCAGATTTTCCGAATCGGGGCGATCCGCCTCTATGGAGCTTAAGGTTTTTCTCGGTTTGCCCGAGAGCCTGCGCGTACGGCTGTTAACACGGTGCATGCAGCGGCTTACGGGAAGGAGCCGGCTCTCCTATCGGGCCATGAGGGAAGCCTGTCGCGCGCTCTCCTTTGGCGCCCAAGCCTGCGATCTTTTACGGTACCGGCTGATAATCGGCGGCGAACTGTTACAAATCCTCCCTATACTTGATTTTCGTAAAGAAGGCGGGTATTTTTTCCTTGTCGCAGACGAAGCTGTCCGCCGAGCCGGATCGATGGAAATCCATTGCTACTGGGATAAGCCCGAAGAGAAAAACGACAGTGTCGAAGCCGTTTCGGTTTCAGCCTTGGCGGAAGGTTCTTTCAGTTTTCCCCTGGCGATCAGGAGCAGAAAACCCGGGGATACGATACGCTCCGGCGGAAAAGACCGGAGGATCGACGAGCTTTTATCGGACTGGGGGATCGAGGGCAGGCATAGGGAGTTCGTGCCCCTGGTGGAAGACCGGAATGGCATCGTCGCGGTTCTCGCCGATTCCCTGGAAGGACTCGGATATGGACAACATAAGTTTAGGGATTACTCCGGGCCCTTGAAGGGTAGGAGTTTTGTCATACGTATTAAAGGAGCTTATTTTTAGATGTCCGACGACAACAAGCAGGATCGCAGCCCCCGGCGTCCGGAACTTCCTCAAGGTGGACCGCCCAAGGCCAATAGGGCGGCCTTGGCGGTATTTCTTTCCTTATTGGTTCTTTTCGCCTCGTTCTTCTTTTTCAGCGATAAATCCCAGGCGAGACAGATTCCCTACTCGGCCTTCCTCTCCTATGTGGAACTCGGGGAAGTGGATACGGTACAGATTGTAGACCAGAAAGAAATCAAGGGGTACCTCAAGTCCGTTGATGGCTCCTTGGTGGAATTTTCAACCTCCATTCCCTACTTCGATCTCGAATTGCTCTCCCAGCTCAGGCAAAAAAACGTAAAAGTCTCGGGCGCTGTGGCTGGCACCAGTCCGCTGCGGATCCTTTTCGAACTCGCCCCCTGGTTTTTCGGCTTTTTCCTCATCTGGATCATGATGCGGCAGATGCAGGGCAACAACAAGGCCTTCCAATTCGGCAAGAGCAGGGCTAAGCGATATGTGGACCCCAACAAGAAGACGACCTTCGACGATGTGGCCGGCCAGAAAGAGGCCAAGTACGAGCTGATGGAAGTGGTGGATTATCTTAAGAATCCGCAAAAATTCGCCAAGATGGGCGCTAAGATACCCAAAGGCGTCCTCCTGGTGGGTATGCCGGGCACGGGGAAAACCCTCATCGCGAAGGCGACGGCCGGCGAGGCGAATGTACCCTTTTTCCATATGTCGGGTTCGGATTTTGTCGAAATGTTCGTCGGCGTCGGCGCGAGCCGCGTGCGGGACCTTT
Organism: Spirochaetales bacterium Spiro_12; assembly: GCA_001603165.1. Lineage (GTDB taxonomy): Bacteria > Spirochaetota > Spirochaetia > Treponematales > Rectinemataceae > UBA2256. Next base: position 35,069 of record LVBN01000080.1, on the reverse strand, counting down.
TCGAACAGGGCAGGAAGAGCGCCCCCTGTATTCTTTTCATCGACGAACTGGACGCCGTGGGGCGCACAAGGGGCGCGGGTTATGGCGGAGGCCACGACGAGCGGGAACAGACCCTCAACCAGATGCTCGTCGAAATGGATGGCTTCGATACCAAGGATGGGGTGATCATTCTCGCGGCGACCAACCGTCCCGATGTTCTCGACCCGGCACTGCTGCGCCCCGGCCGCTTCGACAGACAGGTGGTGGTCGCCATGCCCGATGTCGCGGAGCGCGAAGCCATACTGAAGATCCATATGGGCAACATCCCCGTCAGCGATTCCGTCGATGTGGGAAAGCTCGCCAAGGCCACCCCCGGCACATCGGGAGCCGATCTGGCCAACCTCGTCAACGAGGCTGCCCTTTTCGCCATCCGCAAGTCCAAAACGACGGTGGAGATGGATGATTTCGAGGACGCCAGGGACAAGATACTCATGGGCGTGGCAAGAACCAGCCTTGTCATTACCGAAGAAGAGAAAAAGGCCACGGCTGTGCACGAATCGGGTCACGCGTTGCTCCATTACTTCCTTCCCCACGCCGATCCGCTGCACAAGGTAACCATAGTTCCCCGGGGCAGGGCCCTGGGGCTTGCGCTTTCGCTGCCCGACAAGGACTACTATTCCCGCTCCAAGGGCTGGCTTTTCGACAGACTTGTCATCACCTATGGCGGCTACGCGGCGGAAAAAATCGTTTACGGCGAAACGACCACCGGCACGGCCCAGGATCTGCGGCAGGCCACCGACATGGCCCGTTCCATGGTCTGCGAATGGGGAATGGGCGAAGACTTGAGCCCCATCGCCTACGGACAGGAGGACGAGCCAATCTTTCTCGGCAAGGAAATCGCCAGACATAAGGACTATTCCGAGGATACCGCGAAAAAAATCGACAACGCGATAAAGACCCTCCTCGAGGGGGCCTTGGGCAGAGCAATGGAAATCTTATCCCGGGAACGGCAAAGGTTGGACCGATTGGCCGCTGAGCTTGTTCAAAAAGAAACCCTGGAAGATTTGGATGTCCGACAGATCCTGGGTCTCGAGATAGCTCCGCCAATACAGCCCAGCGAGGCCTGATCCTGCCGCCCATGAACCAAGGGCTACGGAATACTCTAGGGAATGTCCTCTTAGCGCTCGCCGCGGCTCTGCTTTTGTTTTCCTGCGTCCACGCGCCCGTCAACGGCCTCGCCGGGCGGGACTTCCAAAACCTGAGCATCGAACAACTCCAGCTGGTCTCCAAGGAAGACCCCGAATCCTGCCTCGAAACGATATCGGCGCTCAGGACGAAGGGATTGGATGATCCTGTCCTTTCCTCCTCATGGAAAGACCTGGAGGATAAGTCCCTTGCGCGCCTGCTCGAACGTTTGGAGCAGGAAGAAGCCGAAGGCAGATGGGCCGAGGCCGAAAGGAGCCTCGCCTCTTTGGAGGCGGCGCGATTCATCCTTTCCGATAGCGGGATTTTGAAAAATTATTTTAACGGCGATAACTCCCGGCTGGAAAAATCCCGGCTCAGGGTGCTTCAGGCCAGGAGCGAGGAATTCTATGCCAAGGGACTCTATGCGCCCGGGGTGAATTATCTCAACAGAATCCTGGATACCCTTGCCGCGTCCGGGGACGCGCGGATTGTTCCCGAGGCTTCATATTTAACTCTTTGGCTGGAACGAAGCCGGACGAAAGGAGACGACTTCACATCCGAGCGACTCTCATCGCTTTTGAAGCCAGGTTCCACGAGCAAGTCAGCCCAGAGCGATGATGGCCGGGCAGAGCAGGAGCCGGAAGGATTTTCCAATAATCCTAAGGCGAGTCTGGCCGAGTTGGCCGAGGGAGTTGTCACCGTTCATGTGGACAAGGGCTTGAAACTTCAACGCGGCCTTGCCTATCCCGACAGGGTGTTGGGAAGCGCCTTTCAGGTGGATGATCAGGGCTATTACCTGAGCAATTATCATGTCATTGCCTCGGAAGTCGATCCCGGGTATGAAGGCTACTCCAGTCTCAGCATCCGTCCCTTCGACAAGCCCGAGGCGCGGATTCCCGGGAAGGTCGTCGGATGGAACAAGGAACTGGATGTCGCCCTTCTCAAGAGCGAAGCTTCGGCCAGAACACTCTATCTTCACTCCTCGAACGACCCGGCCAAGGGCTTGAGGGTGTATGCGATCGGTAGTCCGGTGGGACTCGAGAGCAGCGTATCCTCGGGCATCATAAGCTCGCCGGGCAGAAGGATTCTAGCATGGGGCGAAGCCCTTCAGGTCGATGTTCCCGTCAATCCCGGGAGTTCGGGCGGACCGCTCCTCGACGAGAAGGGCAGGGTGGTCGGCTTGATATTCGCCGGCCTGAGCGGTTTTCAAGGGCTCAATTTCGCCCTTTCGCCTTCCTGGATATCGCGTCTGCTTCCATCCCTCTTCGCAGGCGGCGAGATCGAGCTTTCCTGGATTGGCCTAGGCCTGGCGAAGACTTTGGACGGCCAGCTCGAGATATCCTACGTTTCCTCCTGGAGGCAGGCCGTGAGGCCCGGAGATCGACTGCTGGCTATCGATGGCCAGCCGATTAAGGAACTATCCCAGGCCCAATACCTGCTCACGGGGAAGCCCTTGAATTCGCTTTGCGCCCTCAGCTTGGTCCGCGAGGGGAAACCGATACATATTTTGCTAAAAACCCAGGCAATGCCCAAGAGCCCCATGATCAAGCAAGCGAAGAGCGAAGCCTCGGAGGATCTGCTTCAGGCTGTGACTGGGATGCTGCTTGAGCATATTTCCGGCCCCCGGGGGCCGGGCGGGAGTTACAAAATCCTAAAGCTCTGGCCGGGACTTCCGGCGGACGAGTCGGGGCTGAGGGAGGGAGACTTGATAAAATTCGCCCGTTTCCGCGGAAACTACCCAGAGGGTTTGGCGAGCTTCGACATCAGCGTGAAATCGCCCGCCTCGGGGTATCTGGAAAGGACTATGCGCCTTGTTCTCAGTCTGGAAATGAACAATTTTATATAATACGATGCTGGATAGACCGTCTGGGTGTTTTGCCAACCGCGGTCGGGCGGAGAAAAAAACGAAAAAAGCGCGCATCGCAATTGTTGAAAAAAACCCACTCCTCGCCCTGGATATACAGAAAACCCTGGGGAGGGCGGGGTACGAAACGGGGTCCGTTTTTTTCAGCGCCCTGGACTACCTCGCCGCGGCGGAGAAAAACTTCGATCTACTCGTTATCGATCGAAACCTTCGCCGGGATTTGTCGTCGCTGATGAAAACCCGAACAACCGAAGGCGGAATCCATTCAGTGCCCTATATCTGCCTTGCGACCCTCGCCGACGAATCCCCTAACCTGGAAGATGAAGGAGACAAGGCTCTCGGCATCCTCGTGAAGCCCTTTTCGGCCAAAGACCTGCTTGGAACCTTGGAAATCGCCCTTTATAGGGTGCGGATGGAGAAAAGGCTCAGCGCCGAGGAAAAACGATATCGGGAGCTTTTCGATTTCAGCCTTTCCCCGCGCTGTCTCACGGTTTCGGGAGGAACGGTCGTCGAAGCCAATGGGGCGTTTAGAAGGCTTTTTTCACCCGGCGACGCCAGTTTTTCCATCGGAGATTTTTTCGCCTCTGTCTCGGACTGGAATTCCCTGAAGGATAGCTTCATATCGGAGGGGGCTATCCAGGGCAGGGAGCTCGATATGAAGAATTCCAGGGGCGGAGGGCTCAGAATCCTTGTCTCCGTATCGAGTTTCGACGATTCCCGATATGGAAGTCTGCTGTCCTGGGAATTTTTCGACCTCACGGAAGCGCAGCGCCTGAGAGAGGAGCTGATGCAATCCCAGAAGATGGACGCCCTCGGCAAGCTCGCGGGGGGGATCGCCCACGACTTCAACAATATTTTGACCACCATAATCGGGCATTCGGAAATGCTGCGCATGGATTTGAGCGCCGGATCCTCGGAAAACAAGGATATAGAAGGCATAAGCGCCGCTACCGACAGGGCGACCAGATTGACCCGACAATTGCTCGGTTTTTCGCGAAAACAGCCCTATAAGCCCAGGGTGATCGATCTTGTCCAGCTGCTGCGAGACTCCGAGGGGATGCTCAAAAAGCTCGCCGGCGAATCGGTTCTTTTTTCCTTCCAGATCCCCCGCCGGTCGCTTTCGGTTTTCATCGATCCGATCCAAATCGAGCAGGCGCTGATGAATCTCGTGGTGAACGCCAGGGATGCCCTTCAGGGAGCGCCCTCGGGCTCCATCGCCGTTTTCGCAGCCCCTAGGGAACTCAAACGCGGCATCAGCCTTCGAGGACGGGAATTGGCCCCGGGCTGTTACGCGATCATCAGCGTCGTGGATTCCGGATGTGGTATTTCACCCGAACTTTCCGAAAAAATCTTCGATCCTTTCTTTACCACGAAGGGCGCGCATAAGGGCACGGGGCTGGGTCTCGCCATAGTCAACTCCGTCATAAGCGCCGCCGGCGGGGGCGTGGAATTACTTAGCCAGGAGGGGAAAGGGAGCGAATTTCGTCTCTGGCTTCCCCTCGTCGGCGTTTCGCCTGAGAGCGCGGAGCGCCCCGGCATGGAGCCCCGGGACGCCCCGAATCCGGATACGAAAAACCTCGGGGCCGGGGACTGGGGCTATGAGACCCGGGACGGAGCTTTGGAACTTCCAAAGGGCCTTTCTCTTCTCATTGTGGACGACGACGAGGACCTTCTCGGTCTCCTCGCCTATATCGTCGGGAAGGCGGGAGCGAAAGCGGTCCTGGCGCGCAATGGGGGGGAGGCTCTCTTGCTGAGCGAAGGCCAGGCCTTTGACGCCCTGGTAATCGATATAAATTTGCCGGGCTTGGACGGCTTTGCTTTCTATGAACGCCTCGCCCAACGGTCTTCCGCTCCGAGACCGCCCTGCGTTTTCATCTCGGGAAGGCTGGATGGCGGCCGGGAGAAGGACTTTTCGGAATCCGATTCCGCTATCGAACAAAAAGAGATTCAAAACATCCCCGAAGGTTCTCTGCTTTTGGAAAAACCCTTCACTCCCGCGCAGCTCGTCAGGGCCATAAAGCAAAGCCTTGGTTCAGGAAAGGATTTTTCGGTATAACAGTTCCTCCAGCTCGCTAAAAGCCTTGGATCCGTAGCTCCTGTCTTCCCGGGGAGTGTCGATGCCCAGTGCATCCAAGAGTCGCGCCGGCCTGGAGGAAAATACGAGGATCCTGTCGGCGAGGTATAAGGCGTCTTGAACGTCGTGGGTGACGAAGATCGTCGTTCTTTTCTCTTCCCTCCAGAGCAGGGAGAACAAATCCATCAGTTCGATTCGCAGCTTGAGATCCACCGAAGCGAAGGCCTCGTCCAGGAGGAGCACGTCTGAGGGATAGGAAAAAGCCCTGGCCAAGGAGAGCCTCCGGCGCATTCCCCCGGAGAGCTGTGGCGGCTTGAAGGCCGAATATGCTTCGAGCCCGGCGGCCGCGATAAACCGCAGGGCCCGTTCCCCGCAGGTTTTTCGATCCTCCAGTCCGGAAAGGGCGAAGAGTACGTTGTCCAGGCAGGAGAGCCAGGACAGAAGGCGGGGGTCCTGGAAGGAGTAGGAGAAACTGGCCTTAGGAAACCCGGTCAATCTTCCCGAATCGGCGGGGATCAATCCGGCGAGAATATTGAGAAAGCTTGTCTTTCCGCAGCCCGAAGGACCGAGAATCGCGGTTACCGAGGAGCGGGGAAAGTCGGCGCTTATTCCGGCGAGTACCTGACGCGGGCCGAAGCTTTTCGATATCGCTTCCGCCTTCAGTGGTTGGTCCGTGGCAAGGCTCATGAGGAAGGCTCCATCCTTGCCCGTTCGAGTCTTCGAGCCGCGATACCCAGGAGGAATTCGCTTATCCCGCAGAGAAAAATCGTCGCGGCGGCCCAGGCGAGCACCGAGGCCGTATCCAGGGAGAGCCGGGCGTCCTGCATTTCCGTGCCGAGGGCGAAGCGTGGTTGGCTTAAGAGTTCGCCGGCCACGACCACCTTCCAGCTCAAACCCAGGGCGCTTTTGGCTCCCGCCAAAAAATAGGGGCTGGCCGATGGAAGCCTCAACTTCAAGAGGATCATCTTCGATGGAACCTTGAAAACCGTCGCCATCTGGACCAGTTCGGGATCCACGGACTCGACGCCGGCGCATACGGAGCTATGGATGAGCGGATAGGCCATGAGAAAGGCGGAGAATACCGGAACCCCCGAGGAGGGCAGCCAGAACATGGCGATCAGTATGAGCGCCAGGACAGGGGTGGCGCGAATAGTGGTGAGAAGCGGGGCTAAAAGCGATTTGAAGTTTTGGCTTAGGGCCGCCAGGGTGCCGCTGAGGCTCCCGGCCAGCAGGGAAAGGAGGAAAGCTGTGACAACCCTTTGAAGGCTGCCCAAAACAGCGGCCCAGAAATCATTGCCGGAGAACAGCCTCGCAAAAGACGCGGCGACCTCGCCCGGAGGAGGAAGAATGAGGGAACTCCCGATCGCGATCGCGGCGAGGCGCCACAGGAGAAGGGCGGCGCAGATTCCAAGCAGGCCGAAGCAGAGTTTTCTCGCGAGACTGTTCCGTCGTTGTCGCCGGCCTTTTTCGGGCGCCGGGCCGCTTAAATCCCCGGAGGGTCGCATTCTTCGCTATCCCCGCCTAATAGTAGAATTTCCCGTCCGGCAGCTTTCCGCCCACCGAGGCCGGGTCGAAGTCGAGAAACAGGGAGAGCATCGCTTCGATATTGTGCTTAAGCTCGGAAGCCCGCCGATAGACATAGGCCGACCTGGGTATGGCCGCCTCGGCCACCACCGCCTTCATGCCAAGATCGAGGGACTCGATCAGTTTCCCGGATTCGGAAGGCTCCCGTACTGTTTTTTCTATCGATTCCCCGTAAGCCTTGTCTATGGCTTCGACTATGCCGGTTTTCGACGAGAGAATCGTTTCCGTCATCACGAAAAGAGACATGGGATAACTATCGAGCCCGCTCGCCTGCCTCCAAAGTTCGTCCAGATCCACAACCTGTCTGAGCTTGGGATTGAGCCTCATTGCCTGGGTCGCGAAGGGCTCGGGCATGACCGCCGCCTCTATGCGTCCCGCGGCCAACTGGGCCGCCATCTCAGGATAGGCGAGATTGTACCTGGGAATGTAATCCGTCCCGGCCCGCAGTCCGGCTTTTCCCGTCAAGTAACGAAAAAGATAATCCGGCGTGGCCTTCTGGCCGGCGACGAAGATTTCCCTTCCCCTGACGCTTTCCAGGGAGTTCATCCCGGGATCGGAGCTTAAGAATTTCACCATGCCATTGCCGACCACGGCCAACGCCCGGAGGGGGATCCCGGAATTGTAAAGTTTGACGGCCACGTTCAAAGGCAGGACGGCGCCATGAATTTCGCCGGAGACTAGCTTCGCGGTCACTATATCGGCACCGCCGGCCAGGACGAACTGTACCCGCGCCTGGGCCGTCGAAGGCGGATTTTTCACCATCCATGCCGCCGCCATGCCCGAGGGGCCCTTCAGAATGGAGAGCGTATAGGTTTCGACGGTTTGGGCATTCAGAGCTGCGAGACAGAGAAACATGGATAGCAGCAGGAATAGTAGGATCCTTGGATTACGTTTCATTGATTACCTCCCGATGATGCGGACAGTATTTCCCGCAATTTTTTTTCATCCAGGCGGATAAAAAGATTTTTTTCCATGCTGGGGCTGACAAGTCCCTTGGTTTCTCCCTTGATCCGCCGCAGATATTTTACCTGGGTATAGTATACATTAGCCTCGGCATTTTTTCTCGCCTTGGAATAATAGACCGCCAGCGTTCCCGCATCGAGAAGAATCTCCAGGGGGACAGTCTTGTCTCGCCGGGCTTTGACAAAAACATAGGAACCGGAGTAGTCCCGCACATGAAGCCAAAGGTCCATGCCCCGGGTATGCCGTCTCAGTAGTTCATCGTTTTCCTTAGCCGAGCGCCCTACGAGAATTGTCCAGCCATTCCGTTCGATCCAAAGGCAGGGATATGGTTTTTTAGGCTTTTCCCGAACCGTGCCGCCCCGCTCCAAGGCCTTGGCTATGACAAAGGGATCCGATTGGGCAAGAAGATGCCCCCTCCATGCCGACAAGGCTTCGCGGGAGGATACCAATCGCTCGCGCTCCCGGGTAAGTTCCTCCAGGCCCGAATCGGCCTTTCTGGCTTTTTCGTAATAGGTGGTCGCGTTTCCTATATGGTCCAGAACAGGGTCGATCTGGATGGAAACTGTCCTGCCGGTGTAGAAATCCTGGGCTTCCACGAAACGGGAGGCATCTTTTCCCGACTGCCCGCCTTGTTTGGGAATAAAGGACCCCGCCATGAGAATATCGCCGATCTGCCTGAGTCGGGCTCCTTGGGAGGCCTCGGCGATGAGCGCCTCTATTTCCCCGATCCGTTCGTCATGGAAAATGAGCTGCTGGCGGTACCGTTCCTCGACTTTTTCCAGCAGGCTTTCCCTGGAAAGGGTTCCTCCCTTGGCGGAATAATAGGCGGCTATTTTCTCAGAAAAGGAATCTCCGCCCTCGAAATCCCGAACCTGGAACTTATCCAGATCGCCGGCCTTTTCAGCGGAGGAGGATTTTTCGGCGCCACCCAGGGATTCCTCAATCTTGCACGGCATCCCGGAAATTTCGCCCCGGGTTGGCTTGCGATACATCGCATCGATAATCGTGGAATTCTCGTCCGCGAGGATAATATTGGCGGCGCCGCTCCATAGACGCAGGTACAAACGATAACTCCGGCCTCCGGAAAGGGAAAAATCCATCAGAACGATTCGTTCCCTGCCCAGCTGGCGAATCGATAAAAGCGTCGCCCCCTTAAGATGGGAGCGCAGACACTCCATGAAGCGCAAGGGTCGTTCATTCTTAGCCGGAAGAGAGGATATACCGTGAATTCTGCAGGACCCCGCTCCGAGACCGATAAAGACATCCTTCAGTCCCCCGGGCCCGTAGAATTCCAAAACCAGACTGTCGTAGCTTGGTTGAAGCACCTTCTGCAGCTTGGAGCCCTCGAGCTTAAGCTCGGAGAGAACAAGGTCTATCTCTTTGTAATTGAGCGACATACTCAGTTTTCGCTCAAGGGGAGACCCCGGGCTTTAGCGGCCATGGCAGTGCTTGTATTTCTTGCCCGACCCGCAGGGGCAGGGGTCGTTGCGGCCGACCTTCTCGCCGCTGCGTACCACGGTAACATTCTCGGGCCTGGACGCGGCGGATATTTGGGAACCCCTCGGCCGCTGGGATATATCTCCGCCGGATCCTCCAAGCCCCGCCGAGGCGCCGGAAACCGGGGGCGCTCCGCCGACGCCGCCTGCGGGCTGAGCCTGGGAAAACTGGCCCGCGCTCTCGTGGTGGAAGGTCGCCGAGGCTTCCTTGGCCGGAATCCGCCGCTCCTCGTCGCTCCTTATCCGCACCCGCAGCACCTTCGTGGCTATATCCTTGCGAATAGTGTCGATGAGTTCCTCGAATATGTCCGATCCTTCGATCTTGTACTCCAGCAGCGGATTTTTCTGTGCGTAGGAGCGCAGGTACACGGCCTCCCGCAGGGCCTCCATTCTGTCCAGATGGCCCAGCCATTTATTGTCTATTTCCTGGAGGTAGTGGAAACGGATAAAGGTGTTCAGGTTGCTTTCGCCGGCGGTGAGCCGCTTGTTCTCCAAATCTTCCTCGATGCGGCGCATCAGCTCGGCGTAGATCGGCGAATTGGCGGGGGAGGCGGCGAAACTGGCGGAGGCGTTCAAGAGACCGGCCGCCTCGGAAGCGCTCAGTTCCAGGCCGAGAATATCCCGCAGGAAAAGGACGTGATCGGATACCGCGGTCTTGCTCTGCGCCTTGAGCGCCGAAAGAGCGTCGGCGATCAGATTTGTCAACAACTCCGAAGCGGAGTTTTTTACCCGCTCGATGAGGTTTTCGTCCTTGAGAATCCCATCCCGCTGCTCGTATATAAAGGCTCTCTGCTTGTTGAGCACGTCGTCGTATTCGAGAAGGTGTTTACGTATCTCGAAGTTGCGTTCTTCCACCTTCTTTTGGGCGTTCTCTATGGTCCGATTCAAGAGAGGGTGATAAATAGGCTCGCCGGGTTTCATGCCCACCTTGCTCATCATGTTCTTGAAGCTTTCCCCTCCGAAGAGCCGCATGAGATCATCGTCCAGGGACAGAAAAAAAGCCGAACGCCCCGGGTCGCCCTGGCGTCCCGAGCGGCCCCGCAACTGGTTGTCTATGCGCCTGGACTCGTGTCGCTCTGTTCCTATGACGCAGAGGCCGCCCAGCGATCGAATTCTGTCCGAATCCTTTTTCCAGGTCTCGTATTCCTGGACGAGAAGTCTTTGCAGCTCAGCCTCATCCGCCCCGCCGCCGCCCTTTCTCCTGGCCCGAAACTCGGGGTTTCCCCCAAGCTTGATGTCGGTGCCTCGGCCGGCCATGTTCGTGGCTATGGTAACCGATCCCTCCGCCCCTGCCTCGGCTATGATCAAAGCCTCGCGGGCATGGTTTTTGGCGTTGAGCACTTCGTGGGGAATACCCTTTCGGGCGAGAAGGGAGGAGAGAAGCTCGGATTTTTCGATCGATACGGTTCCGACAAGGACAGGCTGGCCTTTTTTGTGGGTTTGGGCGATTTCTTCGCAAATGGCCTCGAATTTTTCTTCTTCGTTGAGGAAAACCAGATCGTCTTCGTCATTTCTCACCACGGGACGATTGGAGGGAATGACAACAACATCCAGGTTGTATATTTTATTAAACTCTGGCGCTTCCGTATCTGCGGTTCCTGTCATTCCGGATATTTTAGAATACATTCTAAAGTAATTTTGAAAGGTGATCGTCGCCAGGGTTCGGTTGCGGCGGGCGATTTTTATCCTTTCCTTTGCCTCGATCGCCTCGTGTAAGCCATCGGAATAGCGCCTGCCGTGGAGGATTCGTCCGGTAAATTCGTCGACGATCTGAACCAGGCCGTCCTGGACCACATAATCCACATCTTTGTCGAAAAGCCGCTGTGCCTTCACGGCTTGGGTGAAATAATGCACGAACTCGAAGTTGCCTTCTTCGAAAAGGCTTCCCTTGATCAGCCCGCGTTTCTTGAGCAGTTCTTCGATATGGTTGAGTCCCTCACTGGTGAACATGATCCGCTTGGATTTCTCGTCCACCCTGTAATCGCCCCGAAGCGATTCGGTGTTGTCTTCCTCCGGATATTCCCCGGTTTCGGGGTCCTTTTCCAGTTCGCCCAGGGAGAGGGCAAGGCGGTTTACTTCGTTGACCTTATAGGTATCGTCTTCCGCAGGACCGGAGATGATCAGGGGGGTTCTCGCCTCGTCGATCAAGATGGAGTCTATTTCGTCCACGATACAGTAATTATGTCCCCGCTGCACCCGCGATTCCGGCGTCCAGGTCATATTGTCCCGTAGGTAATCGAAGCCGAACTCGTTGTTGGTGCCGTAGGTGATGTCGCAGGCGTAGGCTTTGCGCCGCGCCTCGTTGTCCATATTCGAGAGAATGCAGCCGACGCTGAGCCCCAGGAAACGGTAAACCCTGCCCATCCATTGGCTGTCCCGCTCCGCCAGGTAGTCGTTGACGGTTACGATATGGACGCCCTTGCCGTCCAGGGCGTTGAGGTAGGCCGCCGCCACCGAGGAAAGGGTTTTGCCTTCGCCGGTCTTCATCTCGACGATTTTGCCTTGATGAAGCACTATTCCGCCCATGATCTGGACGTCGAAGGGCCGTTCGCCCAGAACCCGCCGGGCGGCCTCCCGGGCCAGGGAGAAGGCCTCGGGCACTATATCGTCCAACGACTCGCCCCTGGCCAGGCGTTCGGCCAGAGCCTTTGTCTGGAGCGGAAATTCGGTATCGGAAAGGGCCAGAGCCCAGGCTTCCTTCTGATTGATAGCGTTCACTAGGGGTAGCAAGGCACGGGCATCTTTATCGCGTTTCGATCCCAGCAGGGCCGTGAGGAGGTTGATAGCCATAAATCTAGGATACTTCCGCCTCGGTCGAGGGTCAAGGAAGTTGACAGCCGGAGCCTTGAAGTATAAGGATGAGCCAGCGATGAAGCCTCTGAGCCTGTTTGTTCTCGTATTGACCCTGTTCGGCCTGTCGGCCTGTGGTCCCGTACCCAGGAATAGCCAGATTATCCAGCCAAAGTTTTTATTCAGCCTCGACTATGGTCTGCAGGATCGAATGCTCGGCTTGCCGGAAGGGAGGGCGGGGGAGGTGGAAGTCTACATGAGGGAAGGAATCTTCCATATCCTCGACCCGGTTCTAAAAAAAATACTCAGAACATCCTCCTATGGAGATCTGCTCTCCAGCATATACGATTCCGAAACAACTCCTTCGCCGTCCTTCGGCATGACTTACGATCGCCCGGCCAAGGAGACCGGCGCAGGTACTTTGTTAAACGAGGGCCGTTACGCCGTCAGGACGATTTTTTTTCTTCCTTCCCGGCTTAGCGTCGATTCGGCTCAAAAAATATACCTGGCCGATAGGCTCGACGATCAGGATTCTGGCGCTTTCGACCCTCTGACAGGCAGCTACGATGGCTGGATAATTCGCCGCTTCGGAGAAAATGGCCGGGAACTGCCCTATCTGGGCAGGGAGGGCAGTCGCGGTTCCGCCTTTCCAAGAATTCTGCGCACTGACTGTCTGAGCGACGACAGCATCGTCGTGGTTTCCACTTCCGGTTCGTTCTATACGGTCTATCGCTATTCCAGCGACGCCAGGCTTCTCTCCAGCTTCGGTATCGATACCGCCGCCCTCCCCATCCCCTTGGAACTCGTGGATTCCAACAAAAACTCCGGTTCGACGGGAAAAATCCGGGCGGACGTCGAAAATCTCATTCCCATGAAGACCGCTTCAGGGTTCAGCGTAATCCTGAAGCTCAACTATTATCGGGAAACCTCCGATCCGGCGACCTTGATAAACACCGGTCTTGAAAATGCCGGTTCCTGGATTTTCTCCATGGATGGAACCACTGGTTCGCAGAATTTCGGTTTCCAGCTCGAGCTTTCGGAAAACGCCGGCGAGGAAGAGGAATGGGACTTTTTGGGCGTTCACGGGGACAACTTTCTTTTGTCCTCCCCCCAGCGGCAACCGGGGGGTAAGTTGGGCGATAAAACTTCGGGCCAATCCCGGGGAGAAGAAAGCAGGGCATTGCGCCTCGTGGACCCATCGGGGAAAGCCTTGGGCGCCTGCGAAATCCGAATCCCCGCCGGAGCGGGGCTCCTCAAGTCGCTGCGCGTGTCGTCCACGGCCCAACTCTACGGCATCCTGCTGGGAAGGGATGAAGCGAAAATTCTATGGTGGGAACTTCCGTTTTGATTTCAATTGGACCGCTCAGCCTGTTCTGGTATAATGGGGCAAGCCTGGGGAAAAGGTGGTACCTCCCATGAAACGATTATTGTCCTGCGCGGAGTCCCAGGACCTCGACGCGTCGACGCGGAAGCTGTTCGGGCTCGACCCCCTCCTGCTCATGGAAAAAGCTTCGCTGCGCCTGTGGGATCGCTTGTCGCTGTATATAGACAACTCGGCGGAACTCCGGGCCAAAGGCAAGAACCTGGCTATCCTCGCCCTCTGCGGCAAGGGCGATAACGGGGGCGACGCCTTGGCAATGCTCCGCCACGCCCGGTCGGCGGGCTTCGGAAATCTCAAGGCGATAGTATCCTCCCAGCCCTTGAGTCCCTCCGCGCAGGCGCAAAGGGGCTTTCTCCTATCCGCCGGAATACCCTGCCCGGAATGGGGCTCGCTCGGCGAAGAGGAAAAAGCCTGTCTCTACGCTGAAGCCGACATTGTCCTGGACGGGATTCTGGGCAGCGGCGTGAGAGGCGCGGCCCGAGGCGAAGCCCTGAAGATGCTGGAATTCATGGGGACGGCGGAAGGATCGGAAAGAGCGGCGCCGGAGGGAGAAAACCAGCCCTTGGTAGTGTCCATAGACCTCCCCTCGGGCCTAGGCGACGGCTGGACCAAGGATATGCCCGCCATAAAGGCCGACCTATGCCTTTGCCTCGAGCCGATCAAGGAAATCTGCCTCTCGCCCTCGGCGCGAACCGGTTGCGGTAGCATTTTGAGCGTGGGCGATGTTTTTCCCCGAGACCTGATAGCCGAGGCCGGATCGAGCTTTCTGCTGGAGGAGGATGACCTGGAAAGCCTGCTGGAGCCGATTTCCCCCGAATCATACAAGATGAGCAGGGGAAGGGTGGCCATATTCGCCGGGTCCCTGGGGGCGGCCGGCGCGGCCCTTCTCTGCGCCAAGGCGGCCATAGCCGCGGGGGCCGGCTATATCTATCTGTATGTGGACAAGGGGCTTTATCCTCTTTTGGCCTGCTCGGGCGAATCGTTTATACTTCGCCCTTTGGGCGCCGAAGCGGAGATCCCGGAATGCGATGTGATATTGGCCGGCCCGGGATGGGGGATCGGGGAGGGGCGGATACCCCTCCTGAAGGCTCTAGGCTCGGCCTCGGAACGAGCTCTGATCCTCGACGCCGACGCTATCCAGATACTTGCGAAACAGCCTGGACTTCGCGCTTCGATCCGCAGTCCCTGCGCCTTGACGCCCCATCCGGGGGAGTATAAGGAACTATTGAAATCTTTCGGTCCGCCGGAGGAAGAACCTTTCTCCGAATCCATCGGAGCTCTGGCGAAGAAGCTGGATATGCTTGTCCTGGCGAAGAGCCACATAAGCTGGATACAGGGCGGAAATACCCGCTTTGTCTGGGAAGGCATGACGCCGGAGCTCGGCGTGGCGGGTTCGGGGGACGTACTCGCAGGCCTTTTCGCGGGGCTTCTGGCGAGAAAAATCGCCCGGTCGAGGAAGGTCGGAGCTACGGCGCGGTTCTCCCGCCGGGCGCTGGAAAGGTCTATGGAGGAGGCGGCCTGCGCCGCCGTAATAGCCCACGGCGGCGCGCTGGTTCGACGCCTCCCAGCTGGTCGAGTCCTGCGCCATGCTGGTGCACGGGATCGATTCCAGGGAGGGCGCGCGGAAATGAGGCGCTCCATCGCTGGCATCGTTATCCAGAACGGGAAAATTCTCGTGGCAAAACGGAAGGAGGGAGGCGCCATCGGCCTGCGCTGGGAGTTCCCCGGCGGCAAGGTGGAACCCGGGGAAGGGGACGAGGAGGCTTTGCGCAGGGAATTCGAAGAGGAATTCGGGGTACGGTCGGAGCCGAAGCATTGTCTTGGAACAGCTTCTTTCGTCAGTCCTTCGGGGAAAAGGCTTTTGGCAGCCTGGCTGGTGGAGTTGTCGAAGGACTGTATTCTTGAACTCCGGGAGCACAGCATGATCGCCTGGCTGCATCCCGAGGATTTGAAAAACCTGGATTTGGCCGACAGCGATAGAGCCGTGCTTCCCCTGCTGGAAAGTAATGATCAGACCCAAGCCGGGCCAGGGGTTGAAATATCCTAGTTCTCCTCCCCCGGATTGAAGGGGAGGCTGGACGCATTAGCGTTTGTATCGGGGTCGCTGGTGAGAATTTCGACCTTCGCTTGAATTTTTTCCAGCTCCTTCTTAAGGGTCTTGGCCAGCCTCACCCCCTCCTCGAAGACCTTCACCGCTTCTTCCAGGGGGAGTTCGGGCTGGCGGATTTTTTCGGCCAGATCTTCTAACCGTTCTAATCTCGATTCGAAATCTTTCATCTTTCCACCTCTTCAACCTCTACCTTAGCCGAACCGGAGGCGAAGATTATTTGCAGATAATCGGCCTTCTCCAGCTCCGACGCGTTCCGTACTATCGATCCCCAGCCTTCCAGGCGCCAGGAGCCCTGGTTAGTCGCGCCCGTTTCGTCCGCCTTGTCGCGACCCAGCCTTCGTGTGATCGAATAGCCGCGATTCAGCACCGCCAGGGGGCTTGTGAGTTCGAGGGCGTTCTCCGCCAGCGCCCGGCGGTGCGCCAGATCCTTCAGCCTATGCCCGATGCCGAGGACCACAGCCTCCCGCGCATCGTCCAATCTGCGTGCCACAGGTAAAAAAAGACGCATGAACCGGGCCTCCACGTCTTCCAGGGCGAAGGAGTCCAGGGCGGCTTCGGCGCGGTCCAGCCTGGCCCTGATAGAGGACTCCAGGGCCAGCTCGAACTGGCGTACCTCGCTCAATAAGGTCGCCCTGCTTTCCGCCACGAGCTCGGCCGCGGCGGAGGGCGTCGCCGCCCGCAGATCCGCCGCGTAGTCCGAGATCGCCCAGTCGATTTCGTGGCCCACCGCGCTGATCACCGGAATTTCCGATTCGGCGATCGCCCGCACGACCGCTTCGTCGGAAAAGGCCAGGAGATCTTCCAGGGAGCCTCCGCCGCGGCCGACGATCAGCACGTCCGCAATGGAAAGCGCGTTGGCCTGCCTGATCCTGGCGGCGATCATGTCCGCCGCTCCCTCGCCCTGGACAGGGCAGGGCAAAATGATGAGGTCCACGCCGGCATTGCGTCTTCCCAACACATGGATGATATCCCGTACCGCGGCGCCCGAGGGGCTGGTGACCAGAGCAACCCGGGAAGGAAAGCGAGGAAGCGGCTTTTTCCTCTCCTCGTCGAAGAGCCCCTCGGCGGCAAGCCTCCGCTTCCGCTCTTCCAGCATGGCCAGAATATCCCCGGCGCCGGCCAGCCGCGCGCCCTGGGCTATGAGCTGGTACTGACCCCTCGCGGCGTACACCGAGACCCCGCCCGAGACGATCAGCTTCATACCATCCCTTATTTCGAAGCCCAGGAAGGAGAGCCGGTACTTGAACATGACCGCCTGTATGAGCGCCTCCCTGTCCTTGAGAGAAAAGTAGAGGTGGCCGGAGCTGGAGAGCTTCGCGTTGGACACCTCCCCCTGGACTGCGACGGAGGAATAAAAATCTTCCAGGGTTCCCTTTATGAGGCCGGTGAGGGCGCTCACGCTCAAAGGTTCCGAAGGGGAGGCAGCCGAAGGGCCCGGAGGATCGGGTTCATCCCATAAATAGTTTTTTTTCTCTGGCATTGTTTCCTCTACACCCTAGTATACCTCAACTCCCCATCGCCTGGAGCCATAGGCTGCCCGCTATCACGGAAATCAGGGTAACCGGCAAGCCGAGTTTGAGATAATCCAGAAACCCTATCCTGAGCCCCTCCTTTTCGGCCTGGCCGGCGACGATGAGGTTGGCCACCGACCCAAGGAGGGTCAGGTTGCCCGCGAAAGTGCTGGCCATTGCCAGGCTGAGCCAGGCTATGCGGGAATTGCTGAACCCCGATGCCAGGGGAGAGAGGAGCATCACCGCGGGAACATTGGATACCAGGTTCGATACCAGGGTCACCGACGCGGCGAAGGCGAGTCCCGGTTCTTTGAGAGAAGGCCCCAGGGCGCCCATAAGGGTGGTGAACAGGGGGGTCTTGGCCACCGCCGCGGTGAGCACGAAGAGACCGGAGAAAAACACCAGGAGCTCGAAATCCACATGGCCGAATACGCGCTCCGGCGCTGTGCGACGGCTCACGAGAAGCAGCGTGGAAGCCGCCAAGGCCGCCACGCTCGTCCTGAGCCCCGCCGCGAGCAAAACCAGGAGTAGGCCCGCCGCCACCAGACTCTTTATCATCAGCCTGCGGTCCTTCGCTTCGGGGGCCGGTCCCGGGTCCGAAAGCACCGCGCGCGAATCCAGCCCGGAAGCCCCCGGGCCGAGGGAGGAGAATTCCCCGGGAAAGGCCAGAAGACAGGCGGCAAAACATAGGCCAAGGGCGAAGAGGGAAGGAGGTCCAAGAAGAAGAACAAAGTCGAAAAATCCCAGGCCGGATTGGGAGGCGATGAGCATATTCTGCGGGTTGCCGATGAGAGTGGCGCAGGAGCCCGCGTTGGCCGAGACGGCCAGGGCGATAAGATATGGTCTGCCGTTCAGCTTTTTTCGCCTGGCGATTTCGATCACCAGGGGCGTGAGCATGAGGCAGATGGTGTCATTCAGGAAAAGGGCGGAGAGCAGGCCCGAGGAGAGGATCACCAGCGCGAGAAAAGACCGGGGCTTACCCGCCATGGCTAAAAGCCGGCTGCCGGCGATGCCGAAAAACCCCGAGATTCTCAGGTTGGCCACTATGAGCATCATCGCCAAAAGAAGGGCGAGGGTTTCGATGTCGATGGCGGCGAAAGCCTCGGCATAGGAAATCCCGCCGAGAAGGACAAGCATCAGGGCGGCCGCCAGGGCCATGCTTGCGCGGTTCATGGCCAGGCGGGGAAGGCGGCCTATGGCTATGCCGAAAAAGGCCAGGACGATGACAAGGTAAATCGTCGGTTGAAGGAGGTTCATCGGCGGCCAGTATAGCACGGGCTCGCGGCCGCCTGAAGCGGAAAGAAGGCCCGGGCTCGCTCCGATGGAACAGAACGATCGTTTCGTGTATAGTATCTTTATGCATCCCCACGAACTGCCTGTCTATCAGCAGAAAGATAAAATATTGACCGCCCTGGCGGAAAACCAGGTGGTGGTCGTCGAGAGCCCCACCGGGTCGGGCAAGACGACCCAGCTTCCCATAATTCTCCACGAGGCCGGGTACGCCACTAAGGGTCTCATCGGCGTAACCCAGCCGCGGCGGATCGCCACGCTCTCGGTCAGCGATTTCATAGCCCGCCAGCTCGAAGTCAAGGTCGGTGGCCTGGTGGGGTACAAGATGCGTTTCGAGGACAAGACCGGCGTCGATACAAAAATAAAAATAATGACCGACGGTATTCTCCTCCAGGAGATGAAGCTCGATCCCTACATGTCCAGGTACCAGGTTATCATGGTGGACGAGGCCCACGAGCGGAGCCTGAATATCGACTTTATCCTCGGCCTTTTAAAGCAGGTCCTGGAGACGAGGGCGGAATTCAAGGTGATCGTCTCCTCGGCCACGATCAACGCCCAGGTTTTTTCCGAATACTTCGGCGAATGCCCGATAGTCAAGATCGAGACCCAAACCTATCCGGTGACCCTCATCTACGATCCGGTGATCGAGGCGCAGGGACTGGAAAAACCCGGGGGAAAGCCCAAGGAGGAGCTCCGGGGCGGAAACAGGAATTCCGGGCGAAAACCGGAATCCAGCTCTCCCCTCCGCTATAGCGACGAAGCGCTCTACGACAAGATCCTCTCGATAATCCAGCGAAGCCTCTCCTCGAGGGCGGAAGACGAGGAGGGGGATATCCTGGTCTTTCTTCCGGGCGAGAAAACAATCAAGGAATGCGCCATGCGACTCTATCAGAGTCCCATGGCCGAAGCCCTCCACATAGTGCCGCTCTACGCCAGGCTGGGAAAGGACGAACAGGAAAAGGTCTTCCACCCCGCGCCCCTGGGTAAATCCAAGGTTGTCATCGCCACGAATATCGCCGAAACCAGCGTCACCATCGACGGAATCACCGTCGTCATAGACTCCGGCCTTGCCAAGCTCAATTACTACAATCCCAGAAGCTTCACCGCGAGTCTCATCGAAACCCCGATTTCCAAGGCTTCCTGCAACCAGCGCAAGGGCAGGGCGGGCCGGACAAGACCCGGCACATGCTATCGCCTGTATCCCCGTAAGGACTTCGAAAACCGCCCCTTGTTCACCACCGAGGAGATATACAGAACCGATCTTTCCGAAGTGGTGCTGAGAATGGCGGAGCTGGGGATCAGCAATTTCGAGGAATTCGATTTCATATCCAAGCCGCCCAAGAGCGGGATAGCGGGGGCGATCGATATTCTCAACCTTCTGGACGCTCTCTCCGAGGACAGGAGGCTTTCCAAGACCGGCGAACTCATGTGCGCCTTTCCCCTCCTGCCTCGCCTGTCCCGGATGATCGTCGAATCGATGCTGCGCTACCCGGAGGTTATCCACGAAACCCTGGTCGCCGCTTCCTTTTTGTCCACCATGAGCCCCTACGTGCTTCCTCCGGGGGAGGAACTGGAAGCGCGAAAAGCCCACCACGCCTTCCGGGATCCCATGGGAGACTTTGTCTCCTATTTGAGAATTTACGATGCCTTTGTCGCGGCGGCGGACAAGACCAGGTTTTGCGAACACAACTACCTGGACGAGCGGACGATGCGGGAGATCCTCCGAATTCGGGAGCAGCTGGAAATCATCGTTTCGGACATGGGCTTCCCTATTTCCCGGGGAGGCTCCCTCGCGGATTATCTCTGCGCGGTAAGCCGCGGTCTCATACAATTCGTCTGCGCCAGGCAGGAGAGGGGGCTTTTCAGGTCCCTCACGGCGGAGAAAATCCAAATCCATCCCGGATCGGTCATGTTCAGGGAGAATCCGGATTTTATCGTCGCCGGCGAAATCGTGCGCACCACCCGCATGTACGCCATGTCGGTGTCGCCCCTGTCCAGGGAAATTTTGCGCCGCATATCGCCAATGGTGGCCGAGCGCCTGTCGGCGATCTCCGGCGGCCAGGCGGGCAGGGCAACATCCGCCGTCGAACGGAGGGCGAAGGCTCGGGGAGGGGAGGAAAAGGCCGCCGGGCGTCAGGCGCCCAGGAGCTTCACCGACACAATACAACTGGGGGGCCAGATTTTCGATTTGGTGAAGGGCAGGGGAAAGAAGAAAATGGTCCTTCTGCCCTGGGAACGCTTTACAGTGGCCAGGGACAATTTGGATCAAGGCTCCGCCGCCGCCTTCAAGGGGCTGCTGGCTGTCATTCAGCAAGGAGGCTACAGCCTCCTCGAAGGCGATAAGCTGGAGACGGTCATCAGAATAAAGGATTGGCTCGATTTGGACAGGGACCTCCAGCGGGAATGGCCCAGAAGCAGGAATTTTGAAATTCTCGACAAAGGGGGAAACGGCGGCCTGGATGCCCGGAACTTCGGCGAACTGGTCGAAAACCTTTCCCATGTTTTTCAGGTGGCCAAACCCAAGGGCAAGGATAAGAAACTTGGCTTCGTCAGTCTCTACACCGACGGTGAGGGGGTCTTCTGGTTCAGGATCTCGAAGGGCTTCCACACAGCCCTGAACGAAAGCATCGCCAGCCTCGAAGCTCTGATCGACGCGGCGGACGGCGTTGAGCTGGCCGCCGAGGCGAAAGAACGTATCGGCGACCTTTACAGAAAGCTCAGCTCATTTTTCGAGTGAAAAAAAAGCCGCCGGAAGCTCCCCGGCTCAAGCCTTGACGAAGAACAGCTCGAAGCAGGGCCGGGATTCCTTCATAGCCCTTCCTTCGAATTTTGTCCTGGGTCTCCACTCCATTTTCGGCGCGAAGGCTTCGTATGCGTTTTTCAATGCGCCGCAAGCGCCCAAGACTTCCATGGTCTGGTTTGCGTAATCCTCTATATCCGTGACGAAATAAAGGTAGGCTCCCGGCGCCAGGCGGGAGGCCATGAGATCGACCAGGGCGGGGCGCATGAGCCGCCGCTTGTGATGTCGCTTCTTCGGCCAGGGATCGGGATAAAAAATATGCAGGCCCGCCAGGCCCCCGGGGGCTATCATGGCCTGAAGCACCTCCACGGCGTCATGCTGGATTATTTTCAGGTTGGATATGCCCCTGTCGCGTATTTCCATCAAGAGTCGCCCGACTCCGGGGCTGTGAACCTCCACCCCGAGGTAATTGAACTCTGGCCTTCCCAGGGCGATTTGCCAGGTGGCCAAACCCATGCCGAAGCCGATCTCAAGGATCAGGGGCTTGGGTTCCGGAAAAATCCCGGAGGGCTTCAGCGGCTTGTCGTCGAAGGGAAGCGTGTACAGAGGGCCCAGTTCCTCAATCGCCCGCCGCTGCGCCTCGGTCATTCTCCCCGCCCGGAGCACATAGCTGCGGACAGCTTGCCGCTGGGAGCGGGAGCCTGGATCGGCGCTACTATCCTGGCTGGATGGGCTACCTAGGCTCAAGCCTTCGTCGCCTTGAGGAATTCGGCCAGTTCGTCCAGGCTTGAGAACTCTCTGGTACTTCGCCGCTCCAGGTCCCTGAGCGGATAGATTTGCCGCCCCATCGATGAGGCGTCCATAAGCAAGGCGAAGGGGATGGATTTTTTCTGGGCGAAAGAGTATTGGTTCAGCAGCTTTTTAGCCTCAGGGTAGACCTCGCAGGAGAGGCCGCGGAAGCGGAGCGCCGTGGCTATACGATGCAGTTCGGATTCGGGCGCCTCGCCCAAATTGGCCAGGAGAAGCCGTGGCAGCGAATCGCGGCGCAAAGGACGTTTCAGGGCCTCCATGGCGCTCAAAAGACGATCCAACCCAACCGAGGCGCCAACGCCGGGCAGGGAGCGGGTGGTGTAAAGGCCAGCCAGCTCGTTATATCGCCCCCCGGAACAGACCGAACCGATGGAGGGCAAATCGTCCAAGAATGTTTCGAAGACGACTCCGGTATAATAATCCAGCCCACGGGTGATGCTGGGGTCCAGGTACAAGGATTCGGCGGCGCCGGCGGCGAGTGCTATTTCGTATACATCCCGAAGCCGCTGTTTCGCCGCCATCGCCTCATCATCGTTTTTATCGCAAAAAGAGGCCATTTTCTCCAGGGTGGTTTCAAAATCCCTTCCAGGCTCGATGAAGCTCAGAATCTCGTCGGCTATTCCGGAGCCGACCTCGGCGGTCAACAGCTCCCTTGTTTTCCCCGTGCCGATTTTTTCGATTTTGTCGACGCTGCGGAGAATGGAAACCGACTTGTCCAGACAGCCCGCCCGGGCGAGAAAGCGATTGAACAACGCCCGGTGGTTCACCCTGATCCTCGCTTTTCCGGCCTCCAGCGCCCTGATCGCCTGGGCGATGACCAGGAGTATGTCGGCGTCCGCGGAGGCGCTGTCGGTTCCCACTATATCGAAATCGCACTGCATGAACTCCCTGTACCGGCCCCGCTGGGTATTCTCGCCCCTCCAAACCTTGGCCATGTGGTAGCGGCGGAAGGGGAGGTAGAGCTCCTCCACGTGCTCGGCCATGAAACGGGCGAAGGGGACGGTGAGGTCGAAACGGAGAGCCACTTCGCGGCCTCCGTTGTCGGTAAAGCGGTACACCTGCTTATCCGTTTCTCCCCCTCCCTTGCCCAGAAGTATTTCGGCATATTCCAGGGCCGGGGTGTCTATGGGCACAAAGCCAAAGGAACGGAAAACTGATTCGAGACGGGAAAGGAGGCTGTTCCTCGCCTGCTCGGCATCGGGCAGGTAGTCGCGGAAGCCTTTGAGCACTCGGGGCTCGATAATGTCGGGCATTGTTCCTCCGATGTAGAATGAGGGCAATTATGGGAAATCGCGGCCTTAATTGCAAGTATTGCATAAAAAGGCTTTCCCGTGATATAAGAACGCTCCCTCTTTATTCGGATCGGCTCCCCGCGGAACCGCTCCGAATCAATCGTCCCCCGTATGGGGGACCAGGTCCACGAGGAGGAAAGCATGAGACAATACGAGTTAGTCGTGGTCTTGCCTTCTGAGGAAGACGCCTTCCACAAAGGCAAGGAAGCAGTGATGTCGGATCTGGCGCAATTCGCCGCCGCCGACGTCAAGGACGAGGATATGGGAGACCGCCCGCTCGCTTATCCGGTAAAAAAGCGGGAGCGGGGACACTATATTCTGTATAAGTTTTCCCTGGACGCCCAGAATGTCACCCCGTTGGAAAGGGCCTTCAAACTCAACACCAGCATTCTAAAGTATCTCGTGGTGAAGTCGGAAGCTTAGGTACCAAGGGGGTGTTCAGATGCGCGATATAAACGTCGTCGTCTTGGTGGGCAGGCTCACCAGGGACGCTGAGCTCAAATACACGAAATCGGGCACGGCCATCGCAAGGTTTTCCTTGGCGGTAAACCGCTCGAGAAAGCAGGACGATCAATGGGTCGACGAGACGAGCTTTTTCGACATCGATTTTTGGGGAAAGGGCGCCGAGGCGGTTAATCGCTACCTGACCAAGGGACAGCAGGTCGCCGTCGAAGGCGAACTACGCCAGGATCGCTGGGAGCAGGACGGACAACCCCGCAGCAAGGTGATCGTAAACGCGAGCAACGTCCGGTTGATGGGGAGTTCTTCCGGCAATCAGGGAAGCGGTCCATCGACCAAGGGCCAGCCCTACGGGGCGCAGGACGCCTCCGCAGGACCGAGATCGTCCGGCGGAGCATCGGCCCAGAACTCATCGCCGATCGACAGCTTCGACGATGATATTCCCTTCTAAGGCTATCGAAAGGAAACAAGGAGAAATCTCATGGCTGATATGAAAGATATGAACGAGGGACGCTCGGGCCGTCCCGAAATGGATCAGGGCGACGGTCGCAGGGACCAGGACGATCGCGGCGGCCCCCGCAAGGGAAAGGGCTTCTTCAAAAAGAAGGTATGCAAGTTCTGCACCCAGAAGGCCCACATCGATTACAAGGATTCGGATACGCTCCGGCGCTACACAACCGAGCGCGGCAAGATATTGCCCCGGCGCATTACCGGAACCTGCTCCAAGCACCAGCGCGAACTGGCGGTCAATATCAAGCGGGCGAGATCGCTTGCCCTTCTGCCCTACGTCGTAAAATAACTCCGAGGCTGAAGGTGGACGAGCAGGGACGGTTGGCCAAGAAGAGAATACTTCTCGCGGATGTATCGGCGGGACTGTTATCAGGCTTTCTATATCTTTCCTATATTCTCTCCTTCGCCTTTCTCGTCCCGGTGCAGCAATCCATCGCAGGAAGGGGCGCGAGGGCGGGGCTTGTCTCCTCCGTCGTAGCCTTCGTGGTCATAGCGGCGGGCACGGGCGTAAGAATGGTCCAGCTCAGGTTTTTCGATTTCATTTCCCTGCTCTCGGGCTGTCTGCCCCCGCTTTTGCTATTGGCCGCCCTGTACTGGATAAACGCCGAAACCCCCAAGCTGCCCAGAATCGCCCGCGTACTTCTGGCCGTGCTCGTCCTTTCTCTCATCGCGCTGCCCTTCGTGCTGCGCATGGAAAAGGACAGGGCCTTCATAAGCCAGCTCTCGGCCTATGTCGAGGAGACGATAGATTCCAGCGGCCTGGCCTTGGACAAGACAGGACTAGCCGCGGAGTTGGTGCGGCGGGCTATAAACATCATCAGCTCGGGATTCAGCGTCTTTATTCTTTGGATGCTCGCCGGCAGCTGGTGGCTTGGAAGCCTGCTCGCCTCGAAAACCAGAGCCGCTCTGGCCGACCTTAGGCCTGTCAGGAAAGTTCCCCGCCTCGCGGCGGTCAAGGTGCCGCATAAGGCGCTCTGGCCGAGCCTGTCGCTCTGGAGCTTTCTTTTCCTGGCGCTCGTGCTCAAAGCCCAGGGGCTTTGGCTTTTGCTGGCATGGAACCTGGCGCTCTGCGCCGCCTCGATCTACGGATTGCAGGGCATGGGGGTGCTTTCATTCCTGCTGCACAAACCGGCGGTCCCGGCGCTCTTGCGGCGCCTTTTGCCTTTGGCGTTGATCGCGGCCTTTTTTAATCAGGCCACCAGCGCCGTAGTTTTGATTGGCTTGCCCGTACTGGGCATTACCGAGGTATGGATTCCATACCGCAACCTAAAAGGAGCTTCCACATGAAAGTGATCCTGAATCAGGATGTCCCCAATCTGGGAGAGATCGGCGACGTAAAAGAAGTCGCTCCGGGCTACGCCCGCAATTTCTTGCTTCCCCGCGATCTGGCCATAGTCTACAACGCCAGAAGCGTCCAGCTCTTCGAGCATCGCAAAAACGAGATCCTGGCCATAAAGGAAGAGAAGCGCAAGGCTTCCGCTTCCCTCAAGGACCGCATCGAGGCGGAGGAGCTTTCGATCACCATGCCCGCGGGTGCCAACGGCAAACTCTACGGCGCGGTCACGAACGCCGCGGTCGCGGACGAGCTTTTGAAAAAAGGCCTGGAGATCGATCGCAAAAAGATCGAAATTCCCGGGCGTTCGATAAAGAGCGTCGGAAGCTACAAAATCGATATCCACCTCTACGAGAAAGAGGAGGCTGTGCTGAAGCTCCTCGTGCTCGGTCAGGAAGTTAAAGCCGAAAAGGCTGACGAGGGCGAACAGCCCAAGAAGCAGCGGCAGAGAAAGCCCAGGACCGAATCCGCCGAACCGGTCACCGACGAAGAGCAGGCGGCTGCCTTCGAAGCCGCCGTCAACGCCGGACGCTTGAACTAAACGAAATCGTGGCCTTCCGCCCGACTACTCGCCGGCCCGAAGTCAGCTCAGCAAGATGCTGACCCTAGGGGCCGGCGCTTTGTTTTATCCGGCCCTTTCGTTTATTCTACCCGTTCTTTTATTCCGCATTTCCTTTTCTCCGCCGCCAATGTATAATCTTTCAAGGCTAAAGGACGACCATGACGAGCGAAACCCTTAAGGACAAGGTACCTCCCCATAATTCCGAAGCCGAGCAGGCCTGCCTGGGAGCCCTTCTTCTCGATCCCGACAGCCTCGCCTCGGTGGTTCGCTATATCCGCCCCGAGGATTTCTACCTCCCCGCCCACAGTCAGATATTCGCCGCCGTCATAGCCCTCCACGAAAAAGGGCAAAAGGCGGACATCATAACCATAACGGAAGAGATGCGGTTGGCCGGCAGCCTGGACAGGGCGGGAGGCCCCGGCTATATCGCGTCCCTGACCTCCATGACTCCCTCGGCGGCCAACGTGGAGTACTACGCCCGGATTATCCAGGAAATGTCCACCCGGCGCAGCCTTATACGGCTGTCATCGGAGGTCAGCTCCCTGGCCTTCGACGACACCTCGGAAACAGGGGCTATTCTGGACCAGATCCAGGCGAAAATATTCGAAATAACCCAAAACCGCAGGACGGCATCCTATCATTCGATAAAAGAGCTGATCCCCGATACCATCACAGTCATTGAGCAACTGAGCAACAATCCCAATGCCTTTACCGGAATTCCCTCGGGCCTGACGGACCTGGACGCCATGACCTCGGGATTCCAAAATTCGGAGTTCATTGTCATCGGCGCCAGGCCTTCGGTGGGAAAGACGGCCCTTGCCCTCAGCTTTACCTCCTATATCGCCATAGACCGCAAAATTCCGGCGGCCTTTTTCTCCCTGGAAATGTCCGAACGGGCGCTGATGAACAGAATAATAAGCTCGGAGGCCATGGTGCCCGGCGAGCGTATCCGTACCGGCCGCTTGCGCAGTTCGGATCTCAACGACCTGATGGACGCGGCGGGAAGAATCTACGAGGCCCCTCTCTATATCGTCGACATGCCCAACATGAAGCTGCTGGAGCTGCGCACCATGGCCCGGCGGCTCGTCCTGGAGCGGGGGGTGAAGATCATCTTTGTGGACTATATCACCCTCATAACCCACGAAAACGCCGAGCTTCCCCGGTGGGAACAAATTTCGGCCATTTCCCGCTCGCTCAAGTCCCTGGCCAGGGAGCTGGATATTCCCATCGTCGCCCTTTCCCAGCTCAAGCGGGAGGCCGAGGGCAAGCAGCCCAACCTGGCCGATGTCCGGGAGTCCGGATCCATCGAACAGGACGCGGATCTTATCCTCTTTTTGCACAGGGACAGGGAAATCAACAAGACTCAGGACCAGCGATCCGAGCAAATCGAGACCGAGCTTATCGTCGCCAAGCAACGTAACGGTCCGATCGGCAAAACCAATGTCTGGTTCAAGCCCGCCTATGCGAAATTCGTCAATATGGAACGCTTCGAGCGTTGAATCGGCCCAGATCCCGCCCCCAGCCCGGGGTCGTCAGCGACCCGAGAAAAAAAGAATGTCGCTGAACGTCGCTATGAAGAACAACAGGAGAATCATCGCGACCCCGATGAATTGAAAACGGTAAATCGTGGTGGTAAGCAGGGGTTTGCGTCTGAAAATCTCCGCAAGGGACAGGAGTATCTGTCCCCCGTCCAAGGCCGGGATCGGCAAAAGATTCATGATGAACAGGCTCACCGAGAGGAAGGCCAGGAAGCTGAGGATAGTGCTTAAGCCCGCAGCTCCTGAAGAGGCTATGCTCGCCTGGGTCGCGCTTCCGATAAGATAGGTGATCCGCGCGGGTCCGGAGATCGCCTTGAAAAGATTAACCCCCCGGAACAGCATGCCAAGCCCTTTCACGCTGAGGCCAATCATCTCGAAACTTTCAACCCAGCCTTGGACGAAGGCCTTTCCCACCGAAGCGGCCCGTTCCTCCTTCGTTATCGTCGCGAAGGAGAGCCCCAGCGGGGAGGAGGCGGAGTCGTAGGAAAGCACGAGGGTGAAATCGAGCAGTTCGCTTCCTCTGCGTATCCGTATCGTGGCGCGCTCGGGTTTCTTGGCCAGGATCGAGGAAATATCGATGCTATGCTTGACCGGCTCTCCTTGAAGCTCGACGATATAATCGCCGGGCTTAAGACCGGCGATAGCGGCCGAACTCCCCCTGGCCACCGAAGCGACCAAGGGTTCCGCCCAGGCGTAGACGCCGATGAGTCCTTGGCCGCTCTCCTTGTCCAATCTGGGGCGCAACCTCAGAAAGAGGCGCGTCCCGGAGCGCTCAACCTCGAAGAGCAATTCCTTCTGGGCATTGACGCTGACTAAGTCCTGAAGATCCGAATAGTCCTTTACCGGTTTCCCGTCGATGGCGACGATCCAGTCCCCGGTTTTAAGCCCTCCGGCCTGGGCGGGACTAAGCTCGCCGCCCGTTTGTCCGGAGAGCAGAGGATAGTCGGAGGCTAGGACGATTCTGTTGGGAAGCGTTTCGACGCGCAGGCCCACCAGCGCGACGATGCCAAAGAGAAGCGCGGCGAACAGAAGGTTGAAGAAGGGGCCGGCCAGGAGTATGAGAATTCGCTTCCACGCCGCCTCTCCGTAGAAAGATCCTTTTTCGGCGGGGATATGTTCCAGCTTGCGCTCCAAGGCCTGCTTGAACCCTTCCTCGCCCTTCATGCGACAGTAACCGCCCAAAGGGAAGGCCGAAATCCTCCATTCCGTGCCACCACGGCTGAGGCCGAAGAGCTTAGGTCCCATGCCGATGGAAAAGGCTTCGACCTCGATGCCGACTAAACGGGCGGCCATGAAGTGGCCGAGCTCGTGGATGAGTACAACGATGGAAAGCCCTAATAGGCCATAAAGCACTGTCAGCATTGGATCTCCGCGACAAAGGCCCTGGCTCTTTCCCTGGCCTTGTCGTCATGGTAAAAGATACTGTCCAAATCCCCGGCGGGGAAAGACCAGTCGGCGCTCAAGGTATCGGCGACGACCGAGGCGATGTCGGTGAAGCGTATCCGCCCTTCATCGAAGGCCCCAACCGCTATTTCGTTCGAGGCGTTGTACGCTATCGTCGCCGATTCGCCTTGGCGAAGGGCCTCGCGGGCGAGCCGTAGCATGGGGAATCGGGAAGGGTCGGGATCGAAGAAGCTCATGGTCTTCCCGGCCAGATCGAGCTTTCCGAAAGCCGACTCCCGTTCCTCCGGCCAGTGAAGGGCTATGTCGATGGGCAGGCGCATGTCGGGTTTTGATAGATTGGCATAGAGCGATCCATCGATGGTTCTAACCAGGGCGTGTACCAGGCTCTCGGGATGTATGAGCACCCGCACCGCTTTTTCGGAAAAGCCGAAAAGCCGGACCGCCTCAATAAGCTCCAGGCCCTTGTTGGCCAAGGTGGCCGAATCTATACTGATCTTCCTTCCCATCTTCCATACCGGGTGGGCCGCCGCCTGGGCCGGGCTGATCGTCGACAGGTCTGCCAGGGGCCTGTCCCTGAAAGGACCTCCCGAAGCGGTTATGCACAGCTCGCGGATCGATTTCGCGCCGCAGCGTCGTACAAGCTGAAAAAGCGCGGCATGTTCCGAGTCGACGGGGATGATGGCGATTTTCCTGGCTTCCGCCAGAGAGGCCAGGAGGCTGTATCCCATTACCACCGACTCTTTATTGGCCAGGGCAAGGCTCATCCCCCGCCGCAGGGAAGCGTGGGATGCCATGAGTCCGGGAGAGCCGGCTATACCGTTGACCACCAGATCGGCGTCGCAATTATCCAGAAGTTTTGTCACCGCGTCCCCGCCAACAAAACTAAGGCGCCTCGATACATCCCGGTGGTTTGTCGGGCTGCTGGAGGAGCCGGCTAAGGGGCCGCCGCCGCCGGCAGAAGGGGGAGGGGCCCCGAGGGCAAGCAGGGCCTCCGGGTATTCTTCCGCGAGATTCATGAGACCTTCGAAGTCTCTGTTTGCCGACAGTCCTGCTACTTCGAAACTGCCGGGAACCCTGCGGTTGGCCTTTTGGACGCATTCGAGGGTCTGTCTGCCGATGGATCCTGTGGCGCCGAGTATTATTAGCTTTTTCGTCATAATGGAGCCTATCCCAGGGGAGGGAAGAATCCCCAGATCGAAGCTATGGCGATGAAGAGCGGCGCGGAGAAAAGAAGGCTGTCGAAGGAATCCAGAATCCCACCCCTGCCGGGAATAAGGGAGCTCGAGTCCTTGACGCCCGCGGAACGCTTGAGGGCGCTTTCCACGAGATCGCCCAGAATCACCGCTATGCCCACGCAAAGCCCCAGAAAAAGCAGGGAAGCCAGGGAGGAGACACCCGCCCTGGGAAACAGGTAGTAGGATACCAACGCCGCGAGGAGGGAACCCGCCAGTCCCCCGACAAATCCGGCCAGACTCTTGTTGGGCGATACGGCGACGACCCCCCGTTTGCGTCCGAAGCTTACTCCTATCAACCACGCCAGACTGTCGTTTCCGGAAGTCATGAGGAGGAATATGAACAGGGGATTGCTGTGCTGGGGAAAGCAGGAACCTATGTAGACCAGGCAGGCGCCGAGAATGCCGCAGTAAAAATAGCAAAAGAGCGAGGCAGCCATCCTGGGTAAAAGGGAATCGAAATCCTCCTTTTTCGAAAAGGCGAAGGGAGCCACGGCCGCCAGGCTACCGAGGAAAGAGACGAGCAGAAGGAGTTCCAGCGGACTTTTGGCTGCCGGGAGCAGATGACCGTAAAGGGGCGATAAGTAGACCAAGGACGAGCTCAGCAGGGACAATGCCGCGAGATAGACCCGATGCAGCTTGATTCCTTTTTTGCCAAAAAGACCGACGGTTTCGTATATCGACCCCACTTGAATCCCCATCGCCACGAGCACCAGGAGAAAGTTCCTGCCGAAGGAGGCGTAGAGTTCGAAGAGAATAAAAAGGGGCACGCCGAGAAAGAAGATTAAGAGGCGTTGGACGGTATTTTTCGTCATTTATAGTCCTCCGAACCTTCGGTCTCTTGAGCGGAAATCGGCCAGAGCTTTATCCAGAGCCTCTTCATCGAAATCCGGCCATAAACGATCGGTAAAGTAGAGTTCCGAATAAGCGGACTGCCAGAGAAGAAAATTCGACAGTCTCGTCTCTCCTCCGGTACGAATAATGAGGTCCGGGTCGGGCATTTCAGGATGATCGAGGACGGAAGCTATATCTTTCTCGGTAAGGGAGCCCCTCGCGGCCTCCTTTGCCGAGCCCAGCCTCCCGATAGCCCTGAGCAGCTCATCCCTGCCGCCGTAATTGATGGCCAGATTGACCACCATGCCAGGGAAGGCCGAGGTATCGCTCACCGTCTTGTCGATCTCCCGCAGGATGTCTGCGGGAAGACCGCTGCGGTTGCCCGAGTGGATAAGCTTGATCCGATTCCTGCGGTAAAAGTCCAGTTCCGCCGCCAAATGGGTTTTTATCAAGCCCATGAGGAAGCCCACCTCCTCGGTGGTCCGTTTCCAGTTTTCCGTGGAAAAGGTATAAAGCGAAAGATAGGAAACGCCCCGGTCGGAACAAGCCGCAACGATCCTTTTGGCTGCCTCGAGCCCTTGACGGTGTCCTTCGGTGCGCGGCAAGCCTCGCTTCGTGGCCCAGCGACCGTTCCCGTCCATGATTATCCCTATATGGAGGGGAGGGTATGGGGTAGCCATTAGACCGGTAGTCCTGGATTGGGCATTCAAACTTCCATGATCTCTTTTTCTTTTTCTTCGAGAACCTTGGCTATTTGAACGATATAGGAATCGGTGAGTTTCTGTAGCTCTTCCTCCACCTTTTTCACCACATCCTCGGCGGTTTTCTCGTTTGCGGACTCCTTTTTCAGCTCCTCGAGACTATCGCGCCTGATGTTGCGGATCGCCACCCTCGATTGTTCCGCGATAGCCTTGGCCGACTTCACCAAGGCCTTGCGCCGCTGCTCGGTGAGGGGGGGGATCGCGAGCCGAATGACCTTCCCGTCGTTGGAGGGGTTGAGGCCCAATTCGGATTTCAAAATGGCCTTTTCAATCTCGCTGAAAAGGGCCCGGTCCCAGGGTTGGACCACGATAAGCCTGGCCTCGGGCACGGAAATCGTCGCCACCTGGCTAAGAGGGGTTTTCTGCCCGTAATAATCGACCCGGATCTTATCCAGGAGGCTTGGAGAGGCCCGTCCCGTCCTGATGCCGTTGAACTCATCCCGGAGCGCGGCTATGGTCTTTTTCATCCTTGTTTCGCAGGTTGTTTTTACGGATTCCATCGGTTACCTCCCCAAATAAGACGGCTGGACCCGGAGAGCTTTGCTCCGGATCCAGTTCAGGATGGCGTTTTGGCGGACCTTAGGCGGCCTCGCCAACCTTGATGTAATAGTAATCCACTATGGAAAAATCGAAGCCCGATTCTTTCTTGGCCGCGGCCAAGGCGGTCGCGACGCTCATTTTCTCGTCGCGCACAAAGGGCTGATCCAGGAGGCAGACCTCGGACATGAGCTTTTTCAGTTTGCCCGCCAGGATGCCTTCCACCACCTTCGCGGGTTTGGACTTGAGTTTTTCATCCAGCTCCACCTGTTTGGCGAAGATTTCCTTCTGCTCCTCCACCCAGGTCGCATCGGGCTTGCTCTGATCCAGGAACATCGGGCTGAAGGCGGCGATGTGCAGGGCGGTATCGTGGACGAAGGTCTTGACCGTTTCGCTGGCGAAAGCGTCGCCTGAGGACGAGGAGGCCTTTACGACGACCACGATTTTCCCCTCGCCGTGGGAATAACTGTGGAGGTACTCTCCGAGGGCGGCGGTGAAATATCGCACACGCTTGAGGGCGATGTTTTCCTTGATCACGACGGCGATATCCTTGACCATGGCTTCGAGCGTCTCGTTGGGCCCATCCGCCTTCATCTCAAAGGCTTTGGCGGCGATTTTATCGCCAGCGGCGATAAAATCGGCGTTTTTGGCGACGAAATCCGTCTCGCAAACGATCTCCACCAGGGAAATTGCCTTCCCGGTTTCCAGGACGAATACCCTACCTTCGTTGGTCGCCCGACCCGAGCGCTTTTCGACCCCCGCCATTCCCCACTCGCGCAAAAGCTTTTCCGCGGCGGCGAAATCGCCTTCGGCCTCGACCAGGGCTTTTTTGCAATCCATCATCCCCGCGCCGGTCTTCTCCCGGAGGGTTTTAATGTCTGTCGCTTTTATATCCATGGTACTGACTCCTTATTTATTTCGTCTCGTAGAGCTTGTCTTCATCGATGATGGGCAGGCTCGCCTCAGCCTCGGCTTCCTCGACGACGACGGGGGCGCCGGGCTCGGCGGATTCGACCTTGGCGGCGTAGCTGTCGATATCCACCTCGACCTCTTCCTCATCCTTGCGCACGGCATCTGTGTGGACTTCTTCGGCTTCGTCGGAGGGCAGGCTCTCGATAATCTTGAGCCCCTCGGAGGCTCCGGCTTCGACCACGGCGTTGGCTATGATCTGGGTAAAAAGGCTTATGGACCTGATAGCGTCGTCGTTGCCGGGAATGGGGTAGGTGATGCCCTCGGGATTGCAGTTCGTATCCACGACGGCGGCGATGGGAATACCCAATCGCTGGGCTTCGGCCACGGCGATAGCTTCCTTCCTGGTGTCCACCACGAAGATGATGCCCGGGAGATCCTTCATTTCCTTGATCCCGCCCAGGTTTTTCTCCAGCTTCACCTTTTCCTTCTGCAGGCTGGCGATTTCCTTCTTGGTGAGACTTTCGAAGGTGCCATCCACCTCCATGCGTTCGATTTTCTTGAGGCGCTGAATCGACTTCTTTATGGTGCTGAAATTGGTAAGCATGCCACCGAGCCAGCGATTGTTCACATAGAACTGCTCGCAGCGTTCGGCTTCTTTCTGTATGGCTGTCTGGGCTTGCTTTTTAGTTCCGACGAAGAGCACCGATTTTCCGGAGCTCACGGTCTTCTGGACCGCGTCGTAGGCGTCTTTTATAGCCTGAATGGTCTTCTGCAAGTCGATGATGTGAATTCCGTTGCGCTCGGCGAAAATGAATTTTTTCATCCTCGGATCCCAACGCTTTACCTGATGGCCGAAATGCACACCGGACTCAAGCAGGTTTTTCATGGTGACTACTGCCACGTGTTCCTCCCGTGACCGGCGGGTAGCCGATCCCCTTCTCTTATTCTCGTACCGCCAACCCTAAAGGGAATCCCCGGGCGCGGACGGAAGATATGGGCGCCTCCAGGCGCCCTTGTCCGGCGTAAAATCGTAGCCGGCACGGCACAGAATGACATAAAGCTCACGTATTGGCAAGCCCACCACGCAGGACCAGGATCCTTCAATGACATCGATATAATACGAAGCCCGTCCCTGAATCCTGTAGGCTCCCGAGGCGCCCCGCCATTCTCCGCTTGCCAGATACGCCTCCACCTCCCGATCGGACATGGGAGCGAAACGCAGCTTCGTGCAAGCCACGGCGCTTTCCCGTCCCCCGGTCTCCAGGTTGAGCAGGCATAAACCGGAATAGACCCTATGGGTGCCGCCTTGGAGCGACTTCAGCATGGAGCGGGCTTCCTCGATGGTAGCCGGCTTTCCGATCACCTTCTTCCGCGATCCCGAACCGAGCACGACCAGGGTATCCGCCGCCACGACCAGTCGTGGCGGCGGATACCCACCGGAAGAAGGCTGTCCTGCGGGGCGAACCTCTCCTTCGGCGGAGGCCTGTCCCACAAAAGAAGATTGTCCGCCGAAGGAAGCCATGGGACAGGAGTCGGCGAGCAACGACTTTCCCACCGCCATGGCCTTGGCCTCCGCCAGGGCCCTCACTCTGAATTCGGGATCCAAGTTGTCATAGATAGTCTCATCCAAATCCGGGGAAAAGGGGACAAAGGGAATGGACAGGCTCTCCAATAGTTCTTTTCGCCGCGGCGACGAGGAGGCGAGAATCAATCGTTCCATTGCTGAATAATGGCCGTCCGGCGGAGGATTAGTCTAGTCCTTGGGCTGATTGACTGAGTATCCAGGAGCGTATTATTATGCCTTTGCTCGTCTCCCGGGGATGAAAGGCCGCCCAGGGATTCTCGAGCGATTAGCTCAGCTGGATAGAGCGTCGGCCTCCGGAGCCGAAGGTCGCGCGTTCGAATCGCGCATCGCTCA
>LVBN01000079.1 GCA_001603165.1 Spirochaetales bacterium Spiro_12 | reverse complement strand
GCCCGCGCTTTCTGCTCCCCATCCATATCCCCGGGAAACGCTTCCGAAAGATTGCTGAGACTTAGGTTGAGTTCCATAACGGCACCGTCCTTGTTTGGTAATACTTTTAATATGCCCCATAGCGGGGCATCAGGATATCCCCGTAAGGGCTTTTATATACTGCAGGCGCATGTACTCGTCCAATCGCCCCGTACTCTTGGCCGAAAGCCTGCCCCGCATCGAGTCGACGGAAGAAAATCCCTGGGCCTCCATAAGGATGCGCAGGTCATCCAGAATTTTGCCCACGGTCTTCCATCCTCCCTTGTAAAGGGCGGAACATATCTGCACCGCGCTCGCGCCGGCGAGAATGAACTTGGCCATGGTCTGCGCGTCGTGAATGCCCGTGGCTCCGCAGAGCTCTATGCCGGTCCGCTGGAACAACAGGGCCATCCAGCGCAGGCTGTCGTGGTACTCGTCGCCGCCGCTCATGGGTTGGGCGCGAACGAGCTTCATGCTGTCGATATCGATATCCAGCCGATAGAACCGGTTGAAGAGCACCAGGGCATTGGCGCCAAGTTTGGAGATGGCGGCGGCAAGATGGGGCAGACTCGAATAATGGGAGCCTAGCTTAACCTCGATGGGCAGGGTTGTTGAATGCCGAACCTCTTTTACGGTGGACAAGACCCGCTCTTCGATATCTTTGGAGCTCAGGGAGGGAGAATTGGGCATGTAGGCGATATTCAGCTCCAGGGCGTCCGCCCCCGCCTCCTCTATCCGGGAAGCGAAAGAAGCCCAGTTGCCCGAACCTACGCAGTTTATGCTGGCGATGAGGGGCGTTTTACCCGCCCTTTGCTTGGAGTCCCGCACCAGGGAGAGATAAGCGTCGCTGCCCTCTTCCCAGGCTGTTCTGCTTATAAAAGCCTCGGCCTCCGGATGGGCGTCCAGGTCGATCCCCTCGGACTCTTTACCCACCTCGGCCAATATCTGCTCTTCGAAAAGCGATTTAAGAACCACCGCTCCCGCCCCGGCGGCGGCGGCCTTTTCGACGCCTTCGGGGCTGCCCGTGAGTCCCGAAGAAGCGACGATGAGAGGATTGTCGAGAACGAGCCCCATATAGTGCGTACGTAGGTCTACCATGCACGAACTCCTTGAATGTCGAATGTCTTTGTACAGTATAGCAGGATTCCCTAAGCTCGGGGAGAGCGAAAAAACAGCGAAGACGACAGTTCGCCCATACTTCGAGTATACTTTCGGCTCCCCGGTTCTCCTGTTTTAAAGTTCCAGGGACTTTTTTTCCACCAGATCCCGCACACGGGCGATAAACCCATCCATCGTGAGGCCGTTTTCCTGGCGACCATCCCTCATGCGCAGAGAAAGGGTTTTCTCGTCCATTTCCCTCTGGCCCACCACGAGCATATAGGGGATTTTTTTGCCCTGGGCTTCCCGGATCTTGGCGTTCATCCTGGCATCGGAGAGATCCGCCCTGGCCCTCAGACCCGCGGCGTTGAGGCTGGCTAGAAGTTCCTTGGCATAGGCGTCGAAGGCTGGAGCCACGGGGATGACCACCACCTGCTCGGGGCAGAGCCAGACAGGAAAGGCTCCGGCGGTGTGCTCGAGATAGACGCCGAAGAAGCGCTCGATGGAACCCAGAAGAGCGCGGTGCACCATATACGGTCGCTTGCGCTGGCCGTCGGCGTCCACATACGTCATGTCGAAGCGCTCGGGTTCGTTGAAGTCGAACTGAATGGTGGTGAGCTGCCACTCCCTGCCGATGGCGTCCTTGATCTTGAGGTCGATTTTGGGACCGTAGAAGGCCCCTCCCCCTTCGTCCATCTCATAGGCCAGCCCTTCCTTGTCCACCGCCTTCCGCAATGACTCCAAAGCGGTATCCCACATTTCCTGGGCGCCCACCGACCCGTCGCCCGCCGGCTTGGTGGCCAGGTAGGCTTTGATCTCCTTGAACCCCAGGGTCTTGTGCATAAAGAGGGAAAAACGCAGAACCTCGGCAATCTCGTCCTCTATCTGCTCGGGGGTACAGATGATATGGGCGTCGTCCTGGGTGAAGCCCCGCACCCGGGCCAGCCCATGGAGGGTGCCGGAGCGCTCGTACCGATACACGGTGCCCAGCTCCGCCCAGCGCAGGGGCAGGTCCCTATAGGAGTGGACGCCGTTGTTGTAGATCATGATGTGGAAGGGACAGTTCATGGGCTTGATGTAGTAGTCGTCCTCGTCGATCTGCATGGGGGAGTACATCCCCGCCTTGTAGAAGCCCAGGTGCCCCGAGGTTTGCCAGAGCCAGGACTTGCCGATATGGGGGGTAAAAAGAATTTCGTAACCGTTCTTATAATGCTCGTCCCTCCACCAGTTTTCCAAAGCCACCCTGAAGCGGCCGCCCATGGGATGCCAGTACACCAGGCCTGGGCCGGCTTCCTCGTGGGTGGAGAAAAGGTCGAGTTCCTTGCCCAACTTGCGGTGGTCCCGCTTTTCGGCCTCTTCAAGCATTTTGAGATGGGCCTCCAACTCGGCCTTGGAGGCGAAGGCATAGGCGTAGATACGGGTGAGCATGGGGCGCTTTTCGTCGCCCCGCCAGTAGGCGCCGGCCACCGACCTCAGCTTGAAGCAGTCGGGGCGAATCTGCCTGGTATTTTCCAGGTGGGGTCCGCGGCAGAGGTCCACGAAACCGTCCTGCTCGTAGATCGAGATAGTCCCCTCTTCCAGGCCATCAATGAGTTCCAGCTTGAAGTCCTGGCCGGCGAAAAGCTTCTTCGCTTCTTCCTTGCTTATCTCCTTCCTGACAAAGGCATGGCCGCCGGAGATAATGCGCCGCATTTCTTTTTCAATGGCCGGGAGGTCCTCAAGCGTTATGGGCTTTGGCAGGAGAAAGTCGTAATAAAACCCATCGTCGATGGCGGGGCCGATGCCGAACCGGGTGCCGGGATAAAGGTGAAGCACCGCCTCGGCCATTACATGGGCGGCGGAATGTCGCAGTTTGTCCACATCGATTTCCATAATAAAGCTCCTTTTCACCCCTTAATCGCTCTATCGTGCCGCGCGGGGCGGTGGTCGAAAAACAGCGAGGCCCCCGGGCACGATGTCTTTAACGGGAAGCCATGCTTCGCGTAAGGACGAATCGCCCGGGGGCCGTATCGGAAAATCCCGCCTTCGCCGGACTAAGCCGGATGGGCGTATGATCCGCAGGGCTTCACGGAAATCCGCGGTACCACCTTACTTCGGCACCCCGCGATGGGGGCCGCGCTCGTCGCCTGTAACGGAGGGCTCCGGCTTGAAATACTCGCCTTTTCCGGGAAAGGCTTTCACCCAAGCTGCTAGGGAGTGGTTTTCTCCGGGTGCGCGACGGGGTCCTTTCAGCCTGGAAACCGACGGCGATCGTGCCGCCGGCCTCCGGGGATCCCCTCTCTCCTGACGCGCGAGAATCCGGATACTCGTCTCCTTCGACGCATTCTGAGCAACTATGCTCCCGCTCTTGGCGAAATGTCAATATGGGGTAGTGTAACTGAGCTTGTTGAAACGGGA
>LVBN01000078.1 GCA_001603165.1 Spirochaetales bacterium Spiro_12 | reverse complement strand
AAGTGTCAAGGGATTAAGTTAATTTTTATCGATATTAGAAAACCTATATATAGCCTGCGAATTAGCCGATCGGTTGGACAGCGAAGGAAACAATATCCGGCTTTGCGGTATTTGCGCCCCACAAGTGACCCGCTAAAGGAAATCGCTAGCGTAAAAGCTGCAGAACCAGGAAAACCATGAGAATCGCGGCGAGAAGGAATTTGCTCAGCCACACCCTGGATTCGAACCAGTCGGCGACGGGTTTTATGGCCCTTCCGCTCCAGGCCAGGAGGAAGAGGGCGGCCAAGGGCAGGATAAAGCCGGTGTTATAGAGCGCTAAAAGTCCCAGGCCGCGGCTCGATTCGCCTTTCCTCACCATCCAGGCGATGACAGGCAGATAAACCTGGCCGGTGCAGGCGAGCTCGAAGAGCGACACCATGAGAGCGGTAAGAGCGGTGCCCCCCAATAAAAAGCCCAGGTTCCGCTGCCGTCGTATGGTCGCATGGATACGCTGGCGCAAGGCTCCGGGCAGGACCAAAGCCATATCCTTTCGCGAACCCCTGAGGTCGAGTATGCCGTCTCGTATGTTCGCCAGGGCCAGGAGCCCCAGAAGCAGAGTCAGAAGCGTTCTCATTGTCCGGGCAAAGGTGGAAAAGCCCGTTAAGGCGCGCAGTGAGGCCAAGAGTCCAAGGCCCAAGGCGAAGTAGCCGGCGAATACGGTGAGAGTGTACACGGCGCCGAGTATTAAAAGTTCGCCTTTGTTTTTGCCTGCGAGGCCGAGAAACGACAGCAGGAAGAGGAGGGTCGAGAAGGCGCAGGGATTTACGCCGTCGGCGAGGCCTGCGAAAAACACCGGTATTGCCGAGAGCGCTGGAAGCGCGTCCTGCCCTGTTTCCGTGGACCGCGCCTCGTCCGGGACAAGGGTGTCGGCCGCCGTTTGCGCAAGACCCTCGCGGATTTCCCGCAGGCCCTGAAAGATTCGCGTACCTATGACTGCGACGGGAGTCGCGCGCAAGGTTACGTTTCTCGATTCCATGATAGCGGATAGCCGGCTCAAGGAATTGCTATCCATGATATCATGACTGGTGAAGGAGAATCTTACTCCTAAAGATTTTTCCATGGCCGCGAGTTCATTATCGAGGAAATCGGTACAGCTTTCACACGCTGGATCGGTGTAGAAATCAGCGAAAATCGAATTGGAATCGGCCAAGGCTAAAACCGAATTATCGGCCTGGACGGCCTTACTATCATTCGCGAAGGCGAGGAGATCCTGGAGAGTGCCATCGTTGAAGCTGTCGAGGATTATCCTGAGCTTTTTCCCGAGATTGGCCTGGTTCGGGAAATGCACCGTCGATTCAGGCTTGCCCTGCTCATTAAAGAGAATAAGGAGGGGCACCGAGCGTATTCGATACGCGGCCATGATCCGCTTGTCGTTTGCCTTGAAGAGGGGGAAACCGAGTTCGAGCTTTTGATGAAACGATTCGAGATTGTCGAATATTTCCGGAAGACCTGAGGGCAGGCCGATGCCGACCATATTCATCGGGGAAGCGTCAGTCTCTGTGCCGAGTCTCGCGGACCTGTAGCGATCCAGTTCTTTCAGTTCCCGTTCACAATAACCGCATGTGGTTTTGAAGAAGGCGAAAACGGCCTTTTCGCCGTTGAGAAACGATGGGGCTATCGAAAAAGAAAGGTTTGTAAGTATGCCATCCTGGTTTTCCATGCGATCGAAGCCGAAGGCGGGCAATGACTCCGCGGGCGGGGAACCGCGCAGAATATCCGCTGCGATTTTCCTCATCGCCAAGTCGCGTTCTTCGTTCCACGAAAGAAGGTGCGGCTTGAAAAACCAGCGTAGGTATAATGCTGCATCCTGAAAGGGCGCCGAATCCTTTTCGTCCAGCCTTTTGTAGAGAAGCGCGCGGAACTCTTCCGGCTGGCTTTCCTGGGCCGCCGGGGCTTGGGCGATCGAAAGAAACATAAGAAGCAGGAGAAGGGTGGGAATAGCGCCTTTCCGAAAGGCGCCCGGTACATGTACAGTCACGATGATTCGGTATCCTGGGAGAATGAATAAAAACGACCTACCTCCGATTTCCGGAGAAGGC
>LVBN01000077.1 GCA_001603165.1 Spirochaetales bacterium Spiro_12 | reverse complement strand
GCCGAAGGGCGACGCGGTCCCCGAATGCAAAAACTATACCGGTCGCAGGCTTACGAAGTCAAGGCCAGGGGCTCCGCCCTTGATCCGTCGCCGTGGTCAAGCCATGGCAGCGTCCAAGAGGTAATGCATGGCGCGGCGACAAAGCCCAAGGCCGCCGTCGGCACTTTTAAGAAACCTTTTCAACAATCTTCGATGCAGTAACTAAGACACACCCAAAATTCCCGAAGTCGCCATGAAAAGTCGCGCGTCGGGCTCGGAAAAGAAAACCAAGTGTATGTAGCTGGGCGCGTCGTTGACCAGGACGTAGCGCGAAATGGTGTCGAACACCACCTGATCGGCCAGATGCTTAGGATAGCCGTAGACGCCCGTGGATATGGCGGGAAAGGCGATGGAGTCAAGGCCGAGGCCGGCGGCCAGGACGAGACTTTCACGGTAGCAGGAGGCTAGAAGTTCGGGCTCCCCCTGCCCGCCGCCCTTCCACACCGGGCCGACAGTATGGATCACATGGGCGACCCCGAGCCGACCAGCGCCGGTGGCTACCGCCTTGCCCGCGGGA
Source organism: Spirochaetales bacterium Spiro_12 (assembly GCA_001603165.1). GTDB lineage: Bacteria > Spirochaetota > Spirochaetia > Treponematales > Rectinemataceae > UBA2256. Next base: position 3,199 of record LVBN01000077.1, on the reverse strand, counting down.
AGTCCGCCTGGCAGAGGCCCGGCGCGCAAAGCCTTACACTCGGCAAGGAGGGAGGGACCCGCGGCACGGTGAATAGCCCCATCCACGCCCCCTCCTCCCAAGAGACCCGAATTGGCCGCGTTGACGATACCGCCGCCCGAAAATTCGGTTATATCACCCGTATCGACGATAAGCCTTCCGCCCAGATACTCACCGAGAGACTTCATGTCGGCGTTCCTTTCCGCACCGCTTCGGTCGCGCTTTGCGAAATCTTTTCCGCCGAGCCTTCGGTCGCTCTTTCGTGCAACCCCCTGGCGCGGGCCTGAAGCAAACCGCTGGCCTTGTAGATCAGCCCATCGAAATCAAGGGGCTTGGCGAAGAAATCGTCCGCCCCCGCCAGAAGAAGTTCGTCCCTCATGGATTCGGTATCGAAACCGGTGATGGATATGACCGAAGGTTTCCCGATCGATGAATCCGATTTTATCCGGCGGCAGAGACTCAGGCCGTTTATTCCCGGGAGGTCGAAGTCGAGGATGATCAGCCCCGGCCGCCGTTCGGTGATGATCCTGCCGGCCTCGAACCCGTCGAAGGCCTGGAGGATTTCCGTCTCCGGGAGCCTCCGCTGAAGCATCCGAGCCAGAACCACATTCAAATCCTTGTCGTCATCGACGATAAGAATGAGTCGAGGATCGACTTCCGAATCGGAGGGGCTGCCCAACTCGGGAGGAATCCGCATTTTTCGCTCTTCAAGAAAATCGATAAGGTCTTCGGCGTATACCCTGTACTGACCCCCGGGCGTGGTAAAGGCTTTTAAATGCTCGCTTTTTATCCAATTAATCGCCGTTTGATTGACGACTCCGCAGATATTAGCCACCTCGAGCGCGGAAAAGATCCTCACTCTTTTTCCTTGTCTGCCCATATGCCCCTTTAGGAATACTATCGGCTAGGTATTGAGGAATATTTATACGATAGGGGCTTTTTCAAACGCCGGACGGGTTTTGGAATGGGCTCTATACGAAGATGCTTGCATTTTAGCCTCACTTTGCGTACCGTATCCGACCATGAGCCAATTACCGGATATTGAAGAGCTGAAAATCGATGAAATCGCCATTCTTGCCCGCATAGCCGAGGAACTCGGCGTCAAGGCCGCCCAGGTTTCGGCGGTAATAAGCCTGAGCACCGAGGGCTGTACCGTGCCTTTCATAAGCCGATATCGCAAAGAGCGGACCGGAAGCCTGGACGAAGTGCAGGTCCGGGATTCGGTCCACAAGTTCGAAAGTTACAAGAACCTGGAAGAACGCCGTATCGAAATAACAAAAGGCATAGCCGCCCTGGGCAAGCTGGACGAAACCCTCTACGACAACATCCTCAAAGCCTCTGCCCTTTCGGAGCTGGAAGATCTCTGGGCCCCCTATAAAAAGAAGAAGAAAACCAGGGGAATGATAGCCCAGGAACGGGGTCTCGGCCCTCTGGCGGAAATCATGCTTTCCAAGGACAAGGCTGGGGTGGACGCCGCGGCGCCGGAGTTCCTGCGTCAGGACGAGGAAACCCCCGAATTGTCCGTGGCCAGCGCCGAGGAAGCCATCGCGGGAGCTAAGGATATCATCGCCGAGCGCCTCTCCCAGGATATCGAAATGAGGGCCGCCCTCAAGGACTGGTACAGGAAGACCGGTACGCTGGTCACCAAGGGAATAGGGGACGACGCGGCCAAGGAAAAATCCACCTATCAAATGTACTGGGATTACTCCGAGCCCCTGGCCACCTTGAAAAGCCACAGGGTGCTGGCGGTCAACCGGGCGGAACGAGAAGGCGCGCTGGACCTGACCATAGCGGTGGACCTGGAAGGCGCCGCAGCGCTGCTCAAAAGTAAAGCCTTCATCCACAATGAATACCACGAGCAGGCCATCGAGGATGGCCTGCAGCGCCTTCTGTCCCCGGCGGTGGTCAGGGAAATCCGATCCGACGCCACCGAGTACGCCGAAAGCCACGCCATCGACGTTTTTTCCGAAAACCTCAAAAACCTCCTGATGCAACCGCCCTTGAAGGGCTCCAGGGTGCTGGGGATCGACCCCGGTATTCGGACCGGCAGCAAGTGCGCCGCCCTGGACGAAACGGGGAAGTTCCTCGACTATTTTGTCATCAACCAGGAGACGAAGCTCGAAGAAGCCAAAAAGGCCATCGCCGCATCGGTGAAAAAGCATAAAATCGAAATAATCGCCGTGGGCAACGGCACGGCGAGCCACGAGGTCCAGGCGGCGGTGGCGGCTTCGATCGAAGAAAACGGCCTGGGCTGCAGCTTTACCGCCGTGGACGAGGACGGGGCCTCGGTCTATTCGGCATCGGACATGGCCAGGGAGGAGTTTCCCGATCTGGATCTCACCATCAGGGGAGCCATCTCCATCGGCCGCCGCCTCCAGGACCCCCTGGCGGAGCTGGTGAAGATCGATCCAAAGAGCATCGGCGTTGGGCTGTATCAGCACGACGTAAACCAGAAAAAACTCACCGAGCGCCTGGACGAGGTGGTAGGCTCGGTGGTCAACCAAGTGGGGGTCAACCTCAACACCGCGAGCCACGCCCTGCTGAAGTATGTCTCGGGCATCAATTTTGGTCTTGCCAGGAAAATCGTCAAATTCAGGGAAGAAAAGGGTGCCATAAGCTCCCGGGCCATGCTGACCCAGATACCGGGCCTGGGCGAGAAAACCTTCGAGCAATGCGCGGGTTTTTTAAAAATTCCCGGAAGCGACAACGAACTGGACAACAGCTGGGTGCACCCGGAAAACTACGCCCTGGCCGCCGAGCTGCTTTCGATCATCAAGGCGGGCGCCGATCCCAGTCACGAGCAGAGGGCCGCCCTCAAGGAAAAATATTCCGTCGGCGACACCACCCTGGACGACATCATCGCGGAGCTGAAAAAGCCCAACCGCGATCCCAGGGAGAACCTGCCTCCCCCCATTCTGCAGAAAGGCGTGCTTTCCTTCGACGATCTCAAGGAAGGCATGAAGGTCACCGGCAAGGTAAAGAATGTGGTGGACTTCGGCGCTTTTGTCGATATCGGTATAAAGGAAAGCGCACTCATCCACGTTTCGGAGCTTTCGGACCGCTTCGTCCGAGACCCCATGGAGGTGTTGAAAGTGGGGGACGTGAAGGAATTCACGATCATCAGCCTGGATGGGGCGCGAAAACGCATAGGACTGTCGCTCAAGCAGGGAAGCTCCGGTCA
>LVBN01000076.1:2392-10186 GCA_001603165.1 Spirochaetales bacterium Spiro_12 | reverse complement strand
ATGTCGCCGAATGCTCATGGAATATTGGGAATGGATATTTTGTCGGAATATAGAGTGGTTCTTGATTTGAAAAGTGGTACTGTATGCTTCGATACGGACAAAATATGCTCCAAAGAAATGCATAAAGGGAATGGTAAGCTATATTGTCTTCCAGTCTTTCTGGACAATCTTTTGTTATGGGGGCTATTGGATACAGGTGCGAGCGGAACAATAGTGAGCAAAAGGGTATTCAAGAAGCATCCTGAATTTTTTGAATATGCGGGCAAGAATACAGCTCAAGATTGGACAGGTGCGAGCTTTTCTTGTGATTTGGTGACAATAAAGAATGTTAGTATAGGAGATAATAAAATTCCCAATCATAATGGGGCGATTCTGAATCTTTGGCCGTATCGATTCCTCATTGGGAGGACTGTTGATTTTATAATTGGTGTGACAACCCTAGAGTATGGTAATTGGATATTTGATTTCCCGAATTCGAAATGGGAATATGTTGCATATTGAAAAACAGATTGAAATTTTTTTGCCTGATCCTCGCGTCAACGCTGACGGGCTTGGGGCCGCCAGCTCGAGGTCGGCTTGCCTGACTTGTAAGGCGCGTCGTTCATATTCAACGACGCGCCTTTTTTAGGTCCATCGCTATTTGTTTTCCCGGCGAACAAGGAATAATAAGCGTTAGTCATAACTGGCTTGGGGTATTTTCGACCCGGCAAGATTGCTTAATAGGAAATATCACCGTATTATCAAGGCAAGACCACTATGAGAAATTCCAAGAAAACAGAGAACGATATTTCGGTGTCGGAAACCGGCGTCGACGCCGGGCTTATTGCGGAGCTGCGGCGATTCGTCCAGGGACGCGTCCCGGAGTATGGGGCGATCGCCCAAGATATTTGGGAGCATCCGGAGGTAGCCTTCCAGGAAAAGCGGTCTTCCGCCCTTTACCGGGACCGTCTTGCCTCCCGGGGGTTTACGGTTACCGAATTCCCGGAGCTGGAAAATTCCTTTGTGGCGGAAAAGCTGACTCGGGGCGGGGCGACGGCTTCGGTGAGGGATGCGGCGTCGGCGGCGACGTTGGACGCGGCTTCGGGCGTGACGAAAGGTCGGGGAAGGAAGAGGACAGTTCCTGCTGTGCCGGAAGCCGCCGATTTGCCCGTAATCGGCTTCATGGGAGAATACGACGCCCTGCCGGGGATGTCCCAGGTCTGCGCTACGGAACGTCGGCCCCGACAGGAGGGGGCGCCGGGCCATGCCTGCGGGCATAACCTTCTGGGCGCCGGGAGCCTGGCTGCGGCGGAAGCGCTGGCACATTTGTTGGAGAGCCGGGGCGTCGCCGCCAGGGTTCGTTATTATGGCTGTCCGGCGGAGGAATCCCTGGGGCGGATTCCGATGGTAAAAGCGGGGCGCTTCGGCGACGCCTCGGCGGTCCTCACATGGCATCCGGCGGACGTGAATACGCCGCATCGCTATCTGACCAGCGCCAATCTGGCGGCGGTGTTTTCCTTCAAGGGGAGGGCGAGCCACGCCGGGATGGCTCCCTACGCGGGACGTTCGGCCCTGGACGCGGTCCAGCTTTTCAATCTTTCGATGGAATTCATGCGGGAGCACCTGGAGCCGGGGGTGATGCTTCACTATGTGGTGAGCGACGGGGGGCAGCGACCGAATATTGTTCCGGAAAAGGCGGCCAGCTTTTTATATATCCGGGCTCCCTCGGCTTCGATGGTGCGATCGGTGATGAAACGCCTGACGAAGGCAGCCCGGGGCGCCAGCCTCATGACCGAAACGAGCTTCGCCGTCGAGATCAAGCACGGAAAGTGCGACTACAGACCGAACGAAACCATCCAAAACCTGCTCTTGGCGGCGATGCGGGCCCTCCCGCTGCCCGAACCCAGCGCGGAGGAGAGGGATTTCGCCGGAAAACTCCAGGCGACGGTGGCAAAGGAGGACAGGCCGGCCACCCTGCTGCCGATTGGAGCGCCGGAGAGCCTGTTGAAGGCGCCCATCCACTCCGGGGTAGGCGACTTCGGCGCCGGCAAGCGCATCGGCGGCTCCCTGGACACCGGCGATGTGTCCTATGTGGTCCCGGTAGGCCAGATGAACGCAGCCACTTGGCCCCTGGGCGTGGGCGCCCATACCTGGCAGTCCTGCGCGGCCTCGGGGTCGCCCTGGGCCTTCAAGGCCATGGGTTGGGCGGGCATGGCCATGGCTTTGACGGGCTTCTGGCTGGCGGCCGAGCCGGGGCTCCTCGCGGCCGCTCAGGCGGAGTTCAGGGCTGGCGCCGTACCCTACAGATCGACCATGGATCTGTAGGGTACGGGTAGATATTCCCATAAGCAAAAACGATTTATCACCGAAATGGGAAGCCTCGGGACTGGAATCCGGGGGGCGGAAAGGCTGTGCTTGTATTAAACTGGATGCGAAAAGTTCCGAGGCGGCCGGGGACGGTCAAGTGTCTTTGGGATCGGGGTACGAAGAAAGGGCGCGCTTTACCGGAACTGCTGTTGTCCTGTCGGAAAAGGCGACAAAACTTACGCCGGAGAAATCCGGGAAATGTACTTCGCGCAATCGTCGGCGATCTGTCCCATCCGCCGAAAAACCTCGTCCTGGTCGAAGCCGGTCATTCTGCGTTGCGCGACTACCTCATCGCCGTCGATATAGACGGAAATAACGTTGTGCGGTCTCATCGCGTAAACGATGGTGGAGTACCAGTCGTAGACGGGCTGGATGTTGAAATCGTCAAGATCGACCAGGATGAAGTCGGCTTTCTTGCCGATTTCCAGGGAGCCGATATCGCCGTCGAGGCCGAGGGCTTCGGCGCCGCCCAACGTCGCCGCGCGCACCGCCTCCCGGGCGGTGACGATATCGCGCCGGCCTTCCCGGACCTTCTGCATCTTGGGGAAGAGGTTGAGCACGCCCTGCATGTCCATGCCGTTGCCCGAGAGGGGGCCGTCGGTGGCGAGCCCCAGGGGGACGCCCGCGGATTGAAGGCGCGACGCGGGGCAGATGAGACGGCCGGATTTGGCGTTGGAAGCCGGGCAGTGGGCGACCCGCAGGCCTCGTTGAGCGGCCAGGTTGATATCGGCATCGTCCAGGTAGAGCATGTGGACCGCCAAAAGACGGGGGGAGAGGAGGCCGGGAATGGAGTCCAGATAGCGCAGGACCGAGCCGCCGAGCCTGGAGAATTTCTCGTGCTCGAAATCCATTTCCGCCACGTGCATCATAATTTTGACATCGAGCTTTTTGGCTTCCCGGACTATCTGAGCCAGGTGTTCCGCGTCCACGGTGTAGGGAGCGTGGGGGGCGAGGCAGGGCTCGATGCGGGGATGGCCGTCCCAGTCCCGGATGAAATTTCGGGCATAGTCGATGCCGCCGTAACCTTCGGGGGCGTCGGGCGCCGCGTGGCCGAGGACGGTCTCGCCGAGAATGGCCCGCAGGCCCGCTTTGTCCGTGGCCTTGGCGACCTCGTCCTCGAAATAGTACATGTCGGCGAAGGTGGTCGTGCCCGATCGAGCCATTTCCGCGAGGCAGTAAAGGGCGGACCAGTAGGTGAGGTCCCGGGTCACCAGGTCTCGTTCCAGCGGGAAGATCACCTTGGTGAGACGGTTGGGAATGTCCTCGCAGGCGCCGCGGAAGGCGGCCATGGAGATATGGGTATGGGTGTTGACCATGCCGGGCATGAGGAAAGCCCGCGGCGCCTCGACGCGCCGCTTCGCCGACCTGAGCCTGCCTTCGGCGGCGGGCCCGAGGGCGGAGATCCTCCGGTCTTTCACCGCGATATAGCCGGGGGATAAAATCCTCCACCCGGGATCGACGGTGACGATCGCAGCCGCTTCGACGATCAGGTCGTCGGGTGACTGGGTCCTAGCCATCGGTACGTCCATCACGCCGCTCCGCCGCCTAAGCTGCCGTTGCCGTTCGAGCCGCCCACGGCGATGGGCTTCAGGCTGCCTTTTGGGAGCTTGCCTTCCAGAAGCTGACGCTTGCGGATCGACTCGCGTCTATCGCGAATGAGGGTGACGACGATAAAGCCCAGGATGGTGACCAGATAGGGCAGGGCCTGGATAAGCTCCGGCGGCAGGCCGATGTTTTGAAGGTAGGTAGCCATGGCATCGGTGAGGCCGAAGATGAGGGAGGCGAAGATGGCGCCGATGGCGGTTCCGCCGGCCACCACCTGGGCCGCGTTGGCCACGTAGCCTCGGCCCGCGGCGATACCCGAGGTGAAGTTGGAGGTATAGCCCATGCTGAGGAAGCAGCCCGCGATGCCGGCCAGGATGCCGGATACGATAAGCGTAAAGAACTTCACCTTGACGGGGTCGATGCCCGCCGCCTTGGCCGCTTCGATATTCTCTCCGGTGGCTTTGATCCTCCGGCCGATGGTGGCCTTGTTGAGGACGAAGTGGATCGCCACCACGGCGAAGGCGGCCAGCCAGACGATGAGGTTTTGGCCCGAAATCACCTTACCGATCCAGGGGATGGTTTCCACGAATGGTATTTTTATGAAAGGAATTATCTTTGAAGGCAGGGAAGAGGAAATCCCCTTGTCGCCGGTGAGGGAATAGAGCACGAAGACCGTGCCTCCGGTGGAGAACAGGTTGAGCGCGACGCCGCAAAGCACCGCGTTGGCGTCGAGCTTGAGGGCGAAAAGGCCCAGGATGAGGGCGATGGTCACCGAGGCGAGGATGCCCGCCATCATTCCCAGCCAGGGGCTGCCGGTAAAAGCGCTGACGATGACCCCGGTCAGGGCGGCCCAGAGCATGGAACCTTCCAGGGCCATATTCTTGATGCCCGCCTGCTCGGTGATGACGGCGCCCAGGGTGACCAGAAGGATGGGCGCGGTTGATCTGAGGACTATGAACCAGTAGTTGGAGGAGGCGAATACTCCCGCGATGAATTCGATCATGCCTTTCCTCCCGTGCCGGCCGCGCCGGCTGTGCCCTTACCGCCGCCATCGCTCCTGACGCCGCCCGCCGGCGCGGCCGCGAGCGCGGCTTCCGCCGCGAAGGCGTTGCGCCGCAGGCGCCGGGCCTTGAAGTAATTGGCGATCTTGTCCGAAGCCAGGATGAGAATAATGATACCCTGCAGGAGCGTGATGAATTCGAAGGCCACGTCGCCCCGGCGGGACATGAAGTCGGCTCCCACCCGCATATAGGCCAGGAAGAAGGCCGAAACAGGCACGAATTTCGGATTCTTTCGCGCGAGCATCGCCACGATAACCCCGTCCCAGGCGTAGGAGGGGTTCATCTGCCAGATGAAGGCCCGGTAAAGACCGGACATTTCCACCGCGCCGCCGATGCCGCCGATAAAACCCGACACGAAGTGGGCGAAGATAGCCACCGAGGCCACGGGGATGCCGGCGTAGGCGGCGAACTTGGGGTTCGCCCCGGTAATTCGGATCTGATACCCCCACTTGGTCCGGAACAGGAAGATCGATACCAGCGCCACGAAGACCGCCGCGATGATAAAACCGGCGTGGAGCTGGGTATTCTCCACCAGCTTGGGCAGGGCGAAGGTCTTCTGGAAGGGCATGGAAGCCAGGATTGTCTGGTTTCTGTCCCTCAGGAAATAGAGAATGACAAAGCTGCCGAAAAAGTAGAAAACATAGTTGAACATCAGGGAGGAGACCAACTCGTTGGCCCTCCATTTTATCTTAAGAATCGCGGGCAGGGTGCCAATGAGGCCCCCGGCCAGACCCGCCGCCAGCATGGCCACCGCGGGGTGCCAGCCCGCGGGCAGGGCGAGCCTGACGCCGATCGCCGTTGCCACGATAGCCCCGGTGTAAAAGCTGGAATCCACGATCAAGCTCATGTATTTCAGTTGGTAGATGATGCAGAGGGCGAGGCCGGTAAAGGTGATCGGCACCATGGCGACCAGAAGATAGTAGAAATTATAGGTCCGCAGAAAAGGCCCTAAAAGAAAGTTTTTGGTCGAGGTCACCGGATCCTTGGATACGACGAAAATGAGGCCGACTCCCATGAGAATGGCGAAAATAGCGGCCAGCAAGGTTATTACCGCCGGTTCGAGCTTGTCCCGGTCGGTGAAAAAGAGTTTTACCGAGGCGAGAGGTCCGGGGCCTCTGGTTTTAGCGTCACTCATGGAGCACCTTCCCGATTTCTTCAGGGTTTTGTTTTTTCAATCCCAGCATGTAAAGACCAAGCTCCTTATCGGTAGTGGCGGAAGCGTCCTCGAAATACGCCACGATTTTTCCGGAGTTCATCACCACCAGGCTGTCGGACATGGACATCACTTCCTGCAGATCCGATGAGACCAAAAGGACGGCCTTGCCCTGATCCCGCATTTCGATGATGCGCTTGTGTATGAACTCTATGGCGCCGACGTCCACGCCCCGGGTGGGCTGGGCGATGACGAGGATGTCGGCGTCGGCGGTGAACTCCCTGCCGATCACGACCTTCTGCATGTTGCCGCCCGAGAGGCTCGACACGGGTTGTTTGGCGGACTTGCATCGGATATCGAAGGTAGTCACGATCTCCGTCGCCGCCCGGGCCATGGCGGCCTGTTTTAAAAAGCCCGCTCTGCCCTTGTATTCGGGGTGGAAATAACGGTCCGCCATGAGGTTGTCTTCGATGCTGGCCGGCAAGGCGGTGCCGACGGTCATCCGGTCTTCGGCGATGTGGGCGACCCCGGCGCGGCGCAAAGCGCCCGGTTTTTGGTTGGTCAGATCCCTGCCTTTTACGACGACCGAGCCCGAAAGGCTGCGGGCGGAGCCGGTGAGGATGCGCACCAGCTCGGACTGGCCGTTGCCGTCCACGCCGACGACACCCAGGATTTCGCCCTTGCGCAGGGCGAGGGAGACATGATCCAGGGCCGCGATGCCGAAATCGTCGATATAGGAAAGATCTTTGGCCACCAGGACCTTCTCCCCGGCCTTAGCCTTGTCCTTTCGTACCGAAAGCAGAACCTCCCGACCGACCATCTCGTTGGAAATAGTCTGGCGGTCCACGTCGGCCACCTGATGCGTGCCGATCATGCGGCCGTCCCGCATTACGCTCACCCTGTCGCAGAGCTTGAATATCTCGTTCAATTTGTGGCTGATGAAAATGATGGTATGCCCGTGCGAACGCAGGGCCTGAAGCTCCACAAAGAGTTCGTCCGTCTCCTGGGGGGTGAGGACCGCGGTCGGTTCGTCCAGGATGAGGATCTTAGCTCCCCTGTAGAGGGCTTTCAGTATTTCCAGTTTCTGGCGCATGGAAACTGAAACGTCCACCACCCGCGCCCGGGCGAAGACCTTGAGATTGTACTTTTCCCCGAGTTCTTCCGTTATAGCCACCGCTTTTTCCAGGTCGAAGAAGCTGCTCTTGCCCTTTTTCGGCTCTTGGCCGAGCACAAGGTTTTCGGCGAGGCTCAAGGAAGGAACCAACATGAAGTGCTGATGCACCATGCCGATGCCGGCCGCGATCGCGTCCTGGGAAGAGGAAAAGCCGATGGGCTTGCCATCGAGGTAGATCGTCCCCGAGCTGGGGGATTCCTCCCCGTAGAGGAGCTTCATCAGCGTGGATTTTCCCGCGCCGTTTTCGCCCACGAGGCCCAGAATTTCACCCTTGGCCACGGCAAAATCCACCTGTTTGTTCGCAAGGGTGCCATTGGGATAAACCTTGCTCAGGCCTTCGGTCCGAAGCAGATAGTCCACCTCATCCTCCCTGAAAATATTCGGCATAGTCGATGCGGTTCGGCACGATATGGAAGGTGCCCAGGCCCCTGAACAGGAATCCTGGGCACCCGGGCGGTTGCGCTGTCATATTTTGCCGCAACGCCGAAGGGCGGGCCGAAAGCCGGAAGGCTTTC
>LVBN01000076.1:0-2387 GCA_001603165.1 Spirochaetales bacterium Spiro_12 | reverse complement strand
TCATGGTGAAAGCCGAGGGGATCTTCACAGAGCCTGCCTTGATTTCGTTCTGGACCTTCTCCAGCTCCTTCTGCAGGGCGGCGGGGACGGCGCTGTTGAAGGGGGCGTAGGCGATTGCGCCTTCGGCTGCGCCGACATAGATCTTCTGTCCGCCGAGCTTCTTGCCTTCCATGAAAGCGCTGACCGCCTGGAAAAGGGTGAGGTCGACACGCTTCATGGTGGAGGTAAGGATGAGGTTGGCCTTGGCGGGTTCGGTCGCGAAAAGGGCGGCCTGGTTGGTATCCACGCCGATGGCGTACTTGTTGGTTTCCACCGCGGCGTCGAAGAGCCCGAGGCCGGCGCGTCCGGCGGCGTGGTAGACCACGTCGGCGTTGTAGGTTTTCATCTGGATGAGGGCCTGGTCCTTGGCCTTGGCGGTGTCGGTGAAGGAGTTGACGTAGTTGTAGATGACCTTGACCCCGGGATTGACCTTCTGGGCGCCGGCGATGTAGCCGACGAAGAAGTCGTTGATGCCGGTGATGTCACGGCCGCCGATAAAACCGATGACATTGTCGCTGTTGAGGCGGGAATCCCCGGTGGACGTGGTGATCAGTCCCGCCAGGGCTCCGGCCAGGTAACCGGCTTCGGAATTCTTATACTGGATGGAGTGAACGTTTCCGATGTCGGCGGCGATCCATCCGTCGTACATGACATAGAGGGTCTTGGGATAGCGGGCCGCCACTTCCTGTACGGCGCTGTTGAAGTTGTTGGAGCAGAGCACGACGGAGTAGCCTTCCGCGCCGGCGTCCTCCAGGGAGGGGGCGTACTTGGTGGTGTCGGAGCCGAGCTCGGTGTATTTGACCGTCACCCTGTCCCCGAATTTCTGTTTGATCATATCCAGTCCGGCCTTGGCGGAATCGTTGAATCCCTTGTCGCCCAAGGACCCGGAAATAAGAAGGAAGATCGAAGCCTTGGCGGGAACCTGGGCGACGACGGGCATGGCGACCGCCATGGCCAGCACGAGAGCAACAACCGCGATGAGTTTTCTCATTGAATCGCTCCTTTTTTGCGCTCCGTATCGGAGCGGCGAAGTTCGTATCATCATTGAATAGCATTATTGTCGAATTGAGTAAAGCCGTCGGGATACTATGCCGATGACGCATGCCCCGCGGCCTCGTCCCGGGATCGCGCCTTCATATGGTCGCCGCTTTCGCGCAGGAACTTCCGTATCTAGCATCGATGCTCCCGGGAGGTTATTATGAGCCATACGCTATGATTACCATGAGGAAGTCCCAGGAGCATCTGTTATGAAAGACCGGCGGCTCGCGCATGCGCCAGACATCGAGGAGCAGGAACTTTTCGAACTCGCCGCCCGCCTCAAAGCCCTCCCGGAGCCGGGATTTTTCGAATTCGAAACAAAAAAAGTTCTCCAGGATTTTTTCAAAACCGTAGGGGAGGAGCTAAGGATCGCCGGGCTCGCCGGCCGAATTGGGCGATCCCGAAGCCCCGGCGCTGATCCTGCTGGCCGATATCGACGCCCTTCCCACCCCCGGGGCGCCCGGCGGAATGGCGCACTCCTGCGGCCACTATGCCCAGACGGCGGTCATGGCCTCGGTTTTTAAAGCCCTGGCGAAGGCCGGACTCCCGGAGCGATCGGGGATGAGGCTTCTTTTCGTGGGGGCCCCCGCCGAAGAGTATGTGGAACTTCCGCGCCGGATGGAGTTGAAAAAGGCTGGAGAACTCCGCTTCCTCTCGGGCAAGCAGGAGCTTATTCACCTGGGGGTCTTCGACAAGCCATGCCTCGTGCTCAAATACCACTCCATGGAGGATTCCCCCTTTCGGGAACTCACGGTAAACGGCGGCCTGGGCGGTTTCATGGCTAAACGGGCCGAGTTTTTCGGCAGACCGGCCCATGCCGGAGCCCATCCCGAAGACGGCATCAATGCCTTGAGCGCCGCCAGTCTTGCCCTCCAGGCGATTCACGCCCAGCGGGACAGTTTCAGGGACGAGGACCATGTGAAAATCCACCCCATCCTTTCCGAGGGCGGGGCGGTGGTCAATATCGTCCCGGCTAAGGCTGTCATCGAAACCTATGTCCGCGCCTGGACCCAGACAGCCCTTGCGGATGCGGCGGCAAAAGTCGACCGATCGTTCCGCGCGGGGGCCCTGGCGATGGCCGCGACCTTGCGTATCACCGACACGCCGGGATATCAGCCCTTTATTCCCAGCCCCGCCCTGGGCGAGATTCTGGGCAGGGCGGCGCTGGAGTTCGAAGCCTCCGACCGGATAGATTTCCAGGATCGATCCAATGCCTCCGACGACGTCGGCGATGTGGCATGCCTGGTCCCCACCTGTCAGCTGGGTTGCTCGGGGTTTGTCGGCACGATTCACTCCAAGGACTTCGAACC
>LVBN01000075.1 GCA_001603165.1 Spirochaetales bacterium Spiro_12 | reverse complement strand
GCGTATCCCAGGGCGCCGCGGGCTATTTCCTGGTCGTCGGATCTGAAAATCGCCAAAGCCGGGAGAATTTCATTTAAAAAACTCGGTTGGGAACCCTTGGGAGCGGCGAAGATCTTACCCTGGGAGGCCTCCACAAGCTGGGTCAGGCTTATGGAGTACCCGTTGTGGGCGGATTCGACGGTCGGATCGATGCTGAAGGACGCCGAAGCCGCCCCCTGGGAGCCCGAACCGTTCCTTACCGCGTTCTGAACGCCGGTGGCCGCCCGCGGTGACGCGGCGGGCGGATAAAGAATGGAGCCGACGCCCCGGATTATCTCCAAAAGGGCTTTCTTGTCCGATTCGTCGATAACCTTAGTGTGCGCCAGGCCTTCTTGAGCCTGGGCCAGCGATTGGGGGGTGGCCAGGATAATGCAACGCTCAACCTCGGTCTTGCTGTTCACGACCTTGGAGAGAATGCTGGGATCGGACATGCTCAGCGCGGACTGGGCGGACAGCGAGATGGGCGCAAGGAGCGCCAGTACGAGGGGTAGAAAAATACGGATACGCGCAAATACTATATTCACCTCGACAAAACCCCTCTTTCTTTCCTTCCCCAAAATAGTAGACAGCGAAAAAACTCCACAGTTACAAGGTAACACGCATATTTTAAGAATCGTATCATTCTTTGTTGAAGTATATACAAATCGTCAAGTCTTGCAAAGTGTAAAACCCCCATGTTACTCTCGTTTGCGTGTCATTTTTACCCAAGGCGCAGAGGGCAAAGGATACACTCCCATGACAGGAAGCCGGCATCTTCGGCGCCGATCGGCGCCGAACTTCGTTTTATTCACGTTTCTCGCTCTGATTTTTGTATCCTGCACCCAAGAAAACTCTTTTTATATCCAAGGCGACAGGGTTCAAAAAAAAGAACTACGGACGCTTTTTTCGCTTTTAAACGAATACGGACCGACGGGAGCCAGGCCCGATAACCTGGCGCGTTTCGCCACGGCGCGCAAAATAGCGGCCCTTCTCATAGCCGATGAAAAGAAGGCATTGGCGGCCTCGTTTTTGCTGGATCTGGGCGATCCCGAGGACGAATACGCCCCGTGGTATCTTTTTTCCGCCGCCGCGGCCTATGAATCGGCGGGCGATCTGCCCCTGGCCATACCCCTTTACGAAAGGCTGATCAAAACCCAGCCTGATTTGCTGGTGGAGGGGAATAGCCTTCATTATCAGGCGTTGTTGCGCCTTGTCCGCAGCGACGCCGGACCGGAGCGAAAAATCGAGTACTACCGCGATTTAATAGTGCGTTTTCCCGACGCCGAGGATATCGGCGCTTCCCATTTTCTCCTGGCCAAGGAATACGAAAAAACCGGGCAATGGAAAGAAGCGATGAATTCCTACGCGGCCTATCTTCCTTATTTCGGCACCCAGGTCCCGGGGTATCCGGATGCTTTATCCTACGCGCGACAGCTTTTGGAATTCAACGCCAGTTCCAAGGATTGGACCTACGAGAGCCTGGAGGAACTTCTGGAGGAAATTCGAAAGGCCCTGACCCTTGGTTCGGCGAGACAGCTCAGGCGTTTTGCCTCAAAAGCCGGTTTTTTCGCGATCTCCTGGTTTCAGGACAGCGATATGGATGCCAACAGCAAGGTCGCCTTCGATCTGGGGCAGTTCATGCAGGGCCGAAGAATCTACGCTTCCCAGACGGTGCACCCGATATCGGGTCCTTACGAAGCCTATTTGCGCACCTGGGGCTGGACCGGCCGTTTGGATGTCTGGTATTTGTATTTTCGAAAAATCAATTTTCCGGCTGACCCTGCGGTCCACGGGCGTTGGGAGTGGGCTGGCATATATTTCGGGGAAAGGATGCAATGAAGTTTTCTTCGCTGGTTTACACAGGATGCCTGGCGGTTCTGGTCTTTTTTACCGCCGGCAGCCTCGGGGCTTACGATCCCGACGCCTCGGATCGCCGAATTCCATACCTTCCATCGGTGCCGGAAGAAGAGCCTGCCCTCCCGGATTATACCGGTCCGCAGGCGGAAGAGCGGGTCGAAGAGGAGGAGCCGCAGCAAGAGCTGCCCGGGGAACAATCGGATCAAACGGAAGACCTGCTATCCGGGACGAGCGGGGGAACCGCGGGGGAAGGAGGGGAGGAAGACCCCGGAGCGAAGCTTTCCGGCAAGACGGATCTCCCTGTGGCCGCCATCGATCCCTTGCTGTCCACGGGCATTCTCGTCGACGGTCTGGAGTACGATATCGACATGCCCTGGGGGCATGAGGAATTCGAGAAACTGCGGGAGTTCTATCTCAGCGCCGGGGGTAAGCAGTGGCTGAAGGCGGTCATGCAGCGCTCTCTGCCCTACCTGGCCTTCGTCGAGGAAAAAATCCACGAACTGGGGCTTCCCAGGGAATTGCTCTACCTGCCGATCATCGAGTCCGAATATTCGCCCTACGCGGTGTCCAAGAGCGGCGCCACGGGCATCTGGCAGTTTATGCGTAATTCGATTTCAGGCTATGGGCTCAGCATCAGCGAATGGAAGGATGATAGAAGGGATTTCATGCGGAGTACCACCGCCGCGCTTTTAAAGCTCAAGGACAATTACCAAGCCTTGGGCGATTGGTCGCTTGCCATAGCCGCCTACAACGCGGGTCTCGGCGCTGTCACGAGGGCCGTGCGAAACGCGAAGGGCGAATCCATCGACTTCTGGCATCTCTATGAGAGCAAAAAACTTCCGAAAGAATCTTTGGCGTACGTACCCAAATTCCTGGCGATTTCCACCATCCTGCGCTATCCTGAGCTGCATGGCTTGGAATATTCCTGGGGAAACACCCTGGCCTGGGAGGCGATACCGCTGGACCGCCAGGTCGATATCGGTCTGATAGCCGAAAAAGCCGGTATCGATCTCGATCTTTTCAAACGGGGCAACGCCGAGCTGAACTACAGCATAACAGCGCCGGGAAAGGGCCATGTGCTTAAAGTGCCGGCCGAGCACGCCGAGACGGTCAGATCTCTCCTGTCCGGCAGCTCCTCGCCTTTGATCCGCTACGATATTTACACGGTCAAATCGGGGGATACCTTAAGCGGCATAGCCAAGCGTTACTCCACCCCCTTGAGTATCGTGATCGACGCTAATCCGGGCATAAAACCCGATGCGATACGGATAGGACAAAGACTGATAATTCCCCAGCTGAGCGCCGCCAAGGCGCCGACTTCCTCAAATG
Source organism: Spirochaetales bacterium Spiro_12 (assembly GCA_001603165.1). GTDB lineage: Bacteria > Spirochaetota > Spirochaetia > Treponematales > Rectinemataceae > UBA2256. Next base: position 5,762 of record LVBN01000075.1, on the reverse strand, counting down.
CGCGGGCAGCTGTCGTCTTCGATTCGCATTATACGATAAAGAAGGGCGACACGCTGGGAAAGATATCGAGTTTATACGGCATAAACCCGATATCGCTGGCCGAAGCCAACGATATCGGGCTGAACAGCATTCTCAAGATCGGCCAACGTCTAAAGGTGCCGACACGCTGAAAGGTTTTGTTTGTTGACCGGCGCTCAGGAGAGCGCAAGGGTGGCGAACACCTTCGCGTCGCCGAGGATATTCGAAAGTTGGGCGCTTTCGTTGGGCTGATGGGCGGTCTCGTTCATTCTGGCCCAAACCACGCAGTCGAAACCCGCGTTGCGCAAATACGCCCCGACGGTGCCGCCGCCGATGCCTATGGGCTTGGCTTCGACGCCGTAGACTTCCCGCACCGCGTTCTGCAGCGCCTTTACCACAGGCGCTTCGGGGGAGGTCGCCTTTGATTCGTTGCTCTGGACGATTTCGAAATCGACCTTGACCTTATGCTCGACCTCGACCAGGGCGGCCACTTTTCGCAATTCCTCCAGGACCTTCGCAACAGGGTAAACGGGCAGAATCCTCATATCCAGATAAAAGACATCCTCGCCGGGAATCGTGTTGACATTGGGAACGTTAGCTTCTTTCTTGGTGGGATTGATGGTTGTGCGATCCGGTTCGAAGAGCGCGTTCCTGGCCGTGAAGACGGTGTTTTCCAGATTATGGATGCGAAGCGCCAGATCGCTGGCGGCGAGAAAGGCGTTGACCCCCTTGTCGGGGGAGGCGGCATGGGTTTGCACTCCCTTAGTCCTTACTTTGAGCCAGCAGATATTCTTTTCCGCCACTTCGATTTCCGTGCCTTCGGCGTTGCCCCCGTCGGGGATTATGATGATATCTTCCTTATTGAACAATGAATAATTCGCGATGAGGTGCTGGATCCCATACTTTGAACCCACCTCCTCGTCGGCGACGAAGAGTAGTTTGATCGTGCGCTCCGGCACGATGCCCTGATGGATAAAGGCCAGGGTGGCGAACACCGAAGCCACGAGACCCTGCTGGTTATCCTCGACGCCGCGGCCTATGACGGCGCCGTCTTTGACGATCACCTTCCAGGGGTCGCTGTGCCAGAGCGAGCGCTCCCCTTCGGGCACCACATCCAGGTGGGACATGATCCAAAGCCTGGAGCTATCGTTCCTGCCCCTGATGGTAGCCACGAGGTTGGGCCGTATTCCCGAGGCCACGCGGCTATCCTTGGCATCCATGCGCTGAATATCGGTGATGCCCTGCTTTTTGAGCCAGGCCTCCAGGGCGATCGCCTTGTCCAACTCGCCCTGTCCTTCCGACTCCGGAGCCAGGGCCGGAATCGAAGTGAGGAGGGTTTCGAGCTCCACGACGCGATCCACGCTTTTTTCGATGTAGGAAAAAACCTTGTCTTTCACCATATTCTCCTTGCCATATGTATGTGGTTTTATCGTCCCAGCCCGCGGCTGTATGCCTTCCAGCTGGTGGCGATGAGGGAGTCCAGATCCGAATAGCGCGCCTTCCAGCCCAAAAGCTGACGGGCCTTGCCGCTGGACGCCACCAGGGTGGCCGGATCGCCGGGACGGCGGTCAACGATATCCGCGGGGATCGCCTTACCGGTTATCCTGCGGGCAGCCTTTAGGATTTCCAGCACCGAAAGACCCGATTCGGAGCCCAAATTCACCGTGAGACTCCTTTTCCGCTTCAGCACATACTCCAGGGCGAGAAGATGCCCCTGGGCGAGGTCGCTCACATGGATATAATCGCGAATACCCGAACCGTCCCGGGTGGGGTAATCGGTGCCAAAAACCTTCAGCGCGGGACGAATGCCAGCGGCCACTTCCATGATCACCGGAATAAGGTTGGCGGGATTTTTCTCCAGCCCATGCACCCTGCCCTCGGGATCGTAACCCGCGGCGTTGAAATAACGCAGGGCCGCGAACCTCAGCCCCTTTAGTTTTTCGTACCAGGCCAGAAAACGCTCGATTTCGAGCTTTGTAAATCCGTAAAAATTCTCCGGTTCCTTGGGGTGCTCTTCGTCCACCGGCAGGTAGGCGGGCTCCCCGTAGACCGCCGCCGAGGATGAGAAGATCAGGGTTTCGATGCCGGCTTCGCAGGCGGCGTTCAGGATATTGATCGTACCGGCTATATTTTGGGTGGCGTACTTCTGCGGAACGATCATCGACTCTCCGGCGGCCTTGGCCGCGGCCAGATGGACCACCGCTTCGTAGCCGCCCCGCTTCATCTGCCCCTCGAGCCAGGGATAATCCAAGATATCGCCCTGAAAAAACCCGTACTCCGGAAAAAGATTGTCCTTGCTGCCGGTGGAAAGGTTGTCCACCACATCGACCGCCAGCCCCGAATCCGCGAAAAGCCGGGCCACGTGGCTGCCGATATAGCCGGCCCCGCCGATGATCAATACTTTCATGGTTTTTATGATAGCAAGATTTCAAACGGGAGGATAGGCGATTCCGGATATAAAAAAGCCACCCGAATTGGGTGGCTCTGCCGCCGATCAGAATTGAACTGATGACACATGGATTTTCAGTCCATTGCTCTACCAACTGAGCTACAGCGGCGGGATGCACAGGATTCTTACCGCGCGGGGCTGGCTTTGTCAATACCTGGGGTTTTAAGAATTCATTATCGGGAATTTTTCACCCAGCCGGATATCAATTGCTTATTGCACATTCATAAGCCTTAAGTTATGATGGGTTCAGTTACTAAAGTACCTTTCCTGGAAAGGAATGGAGATTAAGCCTTGATCCGCAAAATCCCGTGGTTTCTGCCACTCGTCATAGTTCTACTCTTTTTGCATGCCTGCCAAAGCCAGCCCGATGTGCCCCTGGTTGTCGCCGAAGTAGTGCCGACCACAACGACAACCACGGTAAAGGTCCCGGTCATGATCGTCTCCCAAGCCCCACCCACCACGACTACGACGCTGGCGCCGACCAAGCCCGTCTTACCCTCCATATCCGAGCCCGAATACAGAAACCTTTTCGCTTCGGTAAACGACTCACATAAGGAAGCTGTTTTCTACGAATTGGAGGACCTGCTGCCCGAGGGCTTTGTCAGCGCCTCGGCTCAATTCCAGGACGCCAGGGCCAACTTCGATGTCCAGGTCTGGCGCTGGCCCTACGACGGCGAAGCCGCCTATCCCTTCGCGCAGGAACTCCGCGGCGTGGGCCGAAGCCTTGAGGCCTTGCTCGCCAAGGGCTTACCCATGCGATCCGAGGCGGAAAAGGTCAAGGTTCAAGTCAGGGCCGATACGGCCTTGGCGAATGGCTTGGCCCAGGCTGTGCCCGAACGGAACGCTAAGGCCCGGGCTGAATTCGAACTAGGAAAGACCCTCCATACCAAGGCCCAGTATCGCGCTTCCATAGCGGCGTTCAGAAAAGCTGCCCTGCTCTTCGCGTCGGCGGAGGCACTGGCGGCGGCCGAAACGCAAAGAGCCACACTTGAGCGGAGTGGATTCGCCAAGTACTCGCCCTACGATGTTATCGAAGCCGGGCGCCTGATGGCCGAGGACGAAAGTCTCTACGTCCTGGGCGACGACAGCTCAATCGCCAGGGGGAACGAGCTATTGGGCAGAGCTCGGCAGTATTACGCCAACGCTTACACCTGGGGCCTGGAATGCGATGCCACCGAAACCCGGGACAAGGCTCTTCTCGCCAAGCGGAGAGCGGATTCCCTCGTCGCAGAAGGCAACGCCGCCGATGACTACGAAAAAGCTTCGGCCTCCCTCGAACAGGGCGACGAAAACCGTGGCGCCTCCGACTTCGCCCACGCCGCGGACCTGTACCGCCAGGCCGAAGCGGACTTCGACGAAGCGTATCGCGTAGCCGCGCGAGGTCAGTGCGAAGCCGGGTCTGCCCAGGAGCTGGCTAAACGAGGATTCGAGTACCTGCGCGCGGCCTTCGTAGCCGCCGATATCGAACCCGATGCAATCTTTAACGAAGCCGGGTTGTTTATCGGCCTGGCCGATAAAGCCTTGGAGGAATTTTCCTTCACCATGGCCAAGGCCGACTATCTCGAAGCTCTCGATAAGCTGGCCGTCTCGCAATCCATCCTGCAAGGGGAGATCGAGTCCAGGCGATTAGCCGCTCAGGCGAAGGCCGAGCGCGGCGCGGCGGAACAGGCGGCTTCCCAGAATCTGGCGGTTAAGAACGCCGAACTGGAAGCCCTGAGAGCCGAAAAGGCCGACGCGGAGCGAAGGCTGGCCGAAGCGCTGGCCCATCAGGAGACCGGAGCTCAAGCCGAGGCCGCGCGTCTATCCGCAGAACGAGCGGCGCTGGAAAAGGCGGCGGCGGAAGCGAGAGCCGAGGCCGACAGGCTCGCCGCGGAACGGGCTGCGGCGGAACAAGCCGCAGCCATGGCAGCCCAAACCGCTGCCGAAGCAAAGGCCGAATCCGAACGGCTGGCGGCTGAACGGGCCGCCGCCGAGCAGGCGGCCCGGGACAAGGCTGCCGCCGACCAAGCCCAGCAACAAGAAGCCACCCGCACGGCGGCCCTCTCTATCCTGACCCAGGCCCAAGCCCGTTACGACTGGGCCACCGGCGTCAACGCCGAACACAACTACCCCGAAGCCTACTCCTCCGGCGCCGCCCAGCTTACGCAGGCCCGCCAGGCGTACGAGGCCGCCGACTACCAAGCCGCCTCCTTTAAAGCCCGGACAGCATTGGCCAGCCTGGAACGCATAGCCGAATTCGCGCCCTTCCCCGCCGGCTACATCGTCGACCTGCTGCCCGAACGCAAAAACATCGACAGCCTTACCTTCATAGCCGCCCAGGAATACGTCTACAACGACTCCTTCAAATGGGGCATCCTCTATCAAGCCAATAAAGCTCAACTCAAAGACCCCAACAACCCCGATTTCCTCCTCTCCGGCCAGGTCATCGTCATACCCAGCCTCAGGGGCGAGGAACGCAGCGGGATATGGGATCCTAAAAAAACCTATGGGATATTCGATAAAGGCTATGTCTCCGAGGAAGAAAAGCGGGCCGTCGAAACCGCGCAAAAACAGGGCCTCGACGCTGGCAAGAAGTCCCGGGCAGGGGCTCAGAGCGCCCTCGACGAAGGCCAAAAAGCTTACGACAAGGCTATTGCCAGAAACGCCAAAAACAACCACCCCGCGGCGCTCGCCGAAGCGCGAAAAATCCTTGAAGACGCGAAAGCTTCCTTCAAGATCGAAGACTACAAAACCGCCGCCGAGCAGGCCAAGAAAGCTGCCGAAGCTTTCGCCGCCATCCCGGAGTTCGCCCCCCTGCCCGCCCGTTACAGGGTTCGATATATTCCCGGCGAAACCGACAGCCTCTGGCGCATCGCCGGCTATCCCTTCGTCTACAACAACAACTACCTCTGGATGCGCCTCTACAACGCCAACAAGGACCTGCTGTACTCCCCCAGCGACCCCCACATCATCCTTCCGGGTCAGATTCTCACCATACCCAGCCTGAAGGGAGAAATGCGTGAAGGTCTCTGGGACTCCAAGAAGACTTATCCTATTTATAAATAGAAGTTTATAAAAAAGGCCGATCGTCCACGACGATCGGCCTTGGCTGAATGGGCGGTGCAAGAGTCGAACTTGCGACCCCCAGCGTGTCATACTGGTGCTCTAACCAACTGAGCTAACCGCCCGTACCAAATAAAAAGCCCCGCTTAAGGAGCCTGACACAGGGGCATATATATCCCGCCGGCCCCAAATCTGTCAAGCACTCGGTAGTGTTTCAAAGCTTGTTGAAACGGTGAAGCAACGCGAAGGGTTT
>LVBN01000074.1 GCA_001603165.1 Spirochaetales bacterium Spiro_12 | reverse complement strand
TGGCCACCCGGGCCGACAGGCCGCCGGACTTGCTCAGCACGAGATCGGCGCTTCGTATCATCGAGGAGTACTCGCCAGGGCACCGGGCCAAAAGGAAAGCGCCGGTATCCAGAAAACAAAGTTGATGATTGGCATCGTCGTCCCAGGCCTGCGCGAGGGCCGAAAGCTGCTGCTCCGAAGGCATGTCGAGTCGCAGCCCCCCGATCTCGACACCCCTTATTTCGATAGTATCCATACGTTTTTTTCCATAAGTATCGTTTTCACGGCGGCGAGGGCGAAGAGAGCAGCCGTCTCGGTGCGAAGTATCGAGCCGGGGATATGCGTCGCTTTAAAGCCCAGGTCCAAAAAACTCCGGGTTTCCTCCGGGGAAAATCCTCCTTCAGGACCTACGAGGATCACCACCGAGGCAGGGCCCCCCGCGCAGTACTCGTGGAGACTGAGCTTGGCGATATCCAGTTCGTGGAACATGAGGTAAAGGCTGGTTTCCGGCGCGAAGCCCTCGTCGATAAGCCGGGCTCCGAGATTTTCAACCGAGGAAGTGGGCCCTAGCCTTGATCGTACCAACGAACCGGACTGCTGGAGCGCCTCCTTGAGAATCCGGTCCCGCCGGGATCCTCCCCCGGCGGTTTCTTCCTTTCCAAGCTCCCGCACGACAGAGTACCTGGTCTGTAAAGGAAGTATAAGTTCGACCCCGGCCTCGACCGCTTGACGGATAATGAGATCCATTTTCTGCCCCTTGGGCAGACCTTGCACCAAGGCGATTCGGGGCGGCCTGTCCCGGGGGAGTTCGGCCCGCTCCCCTGCCAGGGATCTCCCCGCGACGGGCTCCACAGGGCCCGAATCCGCCGGGCCGGGGATTTTCGCGGCAAGATCGAACAAGGCCCTGCCCGCTTTCACTCCCGCCAGGGTCGCGGAAAAACGGTTGCCCGCGTCGTCCATCGCTTCGATCGTACTCCCCCGGGCGAGCCGCAGAACCCTGAGGATATGGAAAGAGTTTTCACGGTCCAAAAGATGACGTCGAACGCCCGCGAGGTCTCCGGGGAGCAACAGCCGCTTCATCGAAATTCTACTTTGCGGTCAGTATCTGGCTTAAGGTCCTGCTGTTGCGCAATAGCTCGTTGAAATCGCCGCCGAGAATGGTTTCGATAGCCTTGTTGAGCTGGGCATCGAATTCCAGATCGTAGATCGGCGCGGTTTTGGTGCGGTCCAGCTCATCCCTTAGCAGACGGTCCACGAATTCGAAGGGTAGATCGAAGCCCATTTTGAGTATCTCGTCCGTTCTGGCCTTGCGCTCCTGGACCGAGGCCCCGGGATTAGCCTCGGCGAACTTTCGCACGAGAGCGGATTCATACAGCTTTTCCAGGCTTTCCAGCTGAGCGTCGGTAAATTTTATATCGGGAACGCTGATGTCGGGCTCTATGCCGGATTTATCGATATTCACGCCCGAGGGGGTGTAATAGCGGGCCATAGTGAGTTTGAAGCCTGTGGTTGAAAGGGGAAAGACTTGCTGAACCGAGCCTTTTCCGTAGGTTTTCTCTCCCAGCAGCAGTGCCCGCCGGGTGTCCTTCATGGCTCCGGCGAAGATCTCCGAGGCCGAAGCCGAGCCCTGATTCACCAAGACGATCATCGGCACATCCTGGGGCAGATCCAGGGCCTTATCGGCCTTATACTCGAAATTTTCCTGGGGATTTCTACCCTTGGTGGAAACAATAACGCCCGCGTCCATGAAAAGGTCGCTCACATCCACCACGGAACTCAAAAGTCCGCCGGGGTTGGATCGGACATCCACGATGAGGTATCCAGCTCCGGCCCTCCGGATCTCCCCGAGAGCCTCTTTTACCCGATCGACGGTCTGGGGCATCCATTCGATGATGCGCAGATAGGCTATCCGCGTCCCTTCCCTTTCGATGATTCCCATTTTAATCGCGGGGATTTCAATCCTGGCCCTGGCCAACTCCAGGTCGAATTCATAGCTGCGCCCCCGTCTAAGGCTTAAAACCACCTTCGTGCCCTCGGGCCCCCGAATACGGGCAGAAGCCTCGTCCACGCTGAGTTCCGCCGTGCTTAGCCCATCGATCTTGATAATGAGGTCTCCTGGAAGAACGCCGGCCTGCCAGGCGGGAGTATCCTCTATGGGGGACACAACTTCAACGTAGGTCGGTTCGCCCTCCCCGGCGCCCTGCTCCTGGCTAGGCTTGGATATGTAAAGCCCAACCCCCGCGTAGGTTCCATCCGTTTCCCGCATCAAATCCGAGAGCATGGGTTCGTCGAGAAATACCGAATGCGGATCGCCGAGAACACCGAACATACCCTTCATGGCCCCTTCGTAGAGAAGGGCCGGGTCTACCTCGTCCACATAGTTCTGGAGAATGAATTGGTAAATATTCTGAAGAAGCTGGGAATAGCGACGACCATCGTCGGAGTTGGTCGGCGCGGATTGGGCCCCGACCTCGGGCACGGAGACCGCCAAAAAACAAACGGCGACGGCGACGAGGCCCGCAAAACTCCATAGCATGGCGAAGGAACGCCGGGAATTTCGAAACAGACTCATTGCATAGACATCCTTGTCATAAACTAGAAATGACTTGCCGCCACAGGCGACTGCGCCTGGCTAGAGTATAATGCAAAAGAATCATCGAGTGAACATAGCCGCCCTCGGAAAGCCCCCAACCCGATAGCCTTAAGCCGGCATCTATTGACCCGAACGCTCAGGCCTCACTAGACTGAACTCCATATGAGAAAGGCAAGGTACCTGGTCGCCGGAATAGCAGCCCTCGCGAAGCCCTTTTTTCTAGCCGGCCTGGCATTCGGACTCCAGGTAAGCGACGGGGCGCAGCTTTCGATCCCGTTCTTGCGATATTTGCTTCTGCCCCAGACAGTCCCTGCGCTCTGTCTTTTTTTCCTTTGGCAGGACGAAAATCGCTACCTCGCCTTCAAACCTCTGGTTGCCTTTCTGGCTATCTCTTCCATAGCATTGCTCGCCTTTGTGGCCATACCGGCGGCGGGCAATTTCCAGGCGCTTGTACTGGCTGCGCGGAACGCGCAAGGATTGCTTCGGTTGCTTCTCGCGGCGCTGGGAATCCTGGCGATAGACCTGATCTGCCTCTTCGTCCTCATCCCCAAAAGCCGCGGCGGCAAGATACCCCCTATTTAAGGAGCCATGATGCCAGCGATGATCGAGTTCCCCTCCTGGATTAAGCCGGAGATAATCCCCGGCCTGCCATTCCGCTGGTATGGCCTCATGTACGTTTTTGCTTTCGGTACGACCTGGCTGTTGTTCCGAAGAGAGTCCAGGCGTCTGGACAAGCCCTGGACCGAGGAGCTGGCCGCCAACTTCTTTCTATGGGCGATTATCGGCATTCTCCTGGGAGGAAGGCTGGCCGGCACCCTTATCTACGAACCGACCGATTATTACTGGCGACGTCCCTGGTTTATTCTCTGGCCCTTCGACCAAACCGGCAGATTCGTCGGGTATCAGGGCATGTCGTTTCACGGCGGTTTCGTCGGCCTCGTAGCAGCCACCCTGGTATGGGCCAAGGTACGTCGGCAGCGCTGGCTGGAATGGGCCGATCTCATAGCGCTGTCGGTACCCCTTGGGTATACCTTCGGCCGGCTGGGCAACTTCATAAACGGCGAGCTTTGGGGAAAGGTCACAGAGCTGCCCTGGGGGATCGTGTTTCCCTACGCCGAGCGTTTTTCGGCCCGAGAGTCCTGGGTGCAGGAATTCGCCGCCCGGGTAGGAATAGGCCTCTCGTCCATGAACGACATCGTCAACCTGCCAAGGCATCCCTCACAGCTCTACGAAGCGCTCTTCGAGGGGGTCCTGCTCTGGGCCTTTCTCTGGTTCGTGGTCCGTAAGCGCAGGCGTTTCGAAGGCCAGGCGCTGAGCTTGTACATCATCGGCTACGGCACGGCCCGGTTTTTCATAGAGTATTTACGGGAGCCCGATTCCGGTTTGGGTTATATCATCAAGCTTGGCAACCCCGATGCTCCGACATACTCCTTCACCACCCTGTTCAATTTTTCCATGGGGCAAATACTAAGCTTGCTCATGGCGCTCGGAGGTCTGACCCTGCTTCTCGTTTTCCGCCGCAGGGGTGAGCGAATAGCCTTGGAAAGCCTTAAGACCAGCCGGAAGTTCTCATCCAGAAAATTGCGAAAAAGAATAAAATAAGGGGGCCGGGATGATCGTATGCCTAGCGCAGATGGATTCCGTAATAGGGGATTTCGCGGGGAACGCCGCCCGGATCGCGGCTATGACGAAGGCCGCGCTCGCCGGACCGGGGACTTCGGCTAAAAGCGACCTTATCGTATTTCCCGAACTTTCGCTCTGCGGATATCCGCCCATGGATCTTCTCGACCAGGAAGCCTTCGTGGAGGGCTCCCTCAAAGCCCTGCGTTTCCTGCAAAAAGAACTGCCCCAGGGCTTAGCCGTGGCTGTCGGTTACGTCGACAAGAACCGCGAAGCCTCGGGCAGATCCCTGGTCAACGTCATGGCGGTGATCGTCGGAGGAAAGATAGTCTTCACCCAGGAGAAAACCCTTCTGCCCACCTATGATGTCTTTGACGAAGCCCGTTATTTCGAGCCCGCGAAGACCAGGAAGGTTTTTGTACATCCCAAGGGAAGAATCGGATTCGCCATCTGCGAGGATTTCTGGTGGGAATCCCCTCCCAACCCTTCGTTCAAATACACCGTGGATCCTGTGAAGGAGCTGCTCGACTTGAACCCCGACCTTCTCATCGTGCCCTCAGCCTCGCCCTTCGTCAAAGGGAAGCTCGAAACCAGGCTCCGCCTTGCCAGGAGCAGGGCCCGGGAGGGGGGAATCCCCGTACTGTATTGCAACGCCGTGGGCTCCAACGATTCCCTGGTCTTCGACGGAAGGTCCTTCGTGGTTACCCCTAAAGGAAAACCCCTAGCCTTCTGCGGCTGGGGCGAATCCTTCCTGGTCTTCGATTCCCAAGCGATGAGGACCGAGGGCTGCGCCGAGGGTATCCCCTTCGGGCCAGAAGACGGAAATACGGCGGCCGGCGGCAGGGCCTTCTCGCCGGGCATGGGCGAAAAAAACAGCTCGATTGAAGAACTCCACAGAGCCATAATCGTCGGCATACAGGGATATATGGCCAAATCGGGCTTTACCAAGGCTTGCCTAGGCCTTTCGGGGGGCATCGATTCGGCGATAGTGGCCGCGCTGGCCGCAGAAGCCCTCGGTCCGGAGAACGTCCAGTGCATCGCCATGCCCAGCCGCTTTTCCAGCGAAGGATCGATCAACGATTCGGTGGAACTCTGCCGGAGACTGGGTATGGCTCTGGAGCGCCTTCCCATCGAAACGCCCTTCAAGGCTTATCTGGATCTTCTGGCCGGCCCTTTCGCCGGCCGGCCCTTCGACCTGGCCGAGGAAAACCTGCAGGCCCGCATAAGGGGAGCGCTTCTCATGGCCTGGTCCAACAAGTTCAACGCCCTGCTGCTCACCACCGGCAACAAAAGCGAACTGGCGGCGGGGTACTGCACCCTCTACGGCGACATGTGCGGGGCCCTGGCCCCGATCGGCGATTTGTACAAAACCGAAGTATACGATCTAGCGAAGCACTTGAACGCCCTCGCAGGGGCCGACGGAAGAGCGGAACCCATTCCCCTTTCGGTCATCGAAAAAGCTCCCAGCGCCGAACTGCGCCAGGATCAGAAGGATCAGGACAGCCTCCCCCCCTATGACGTACTGGATGGAATGCTCAGGCTCTACATCGAGGACAATGCCTCCCTGGACACTATCGCGGCGGCGGGCTTCGACAGGGGACTCGCCTCCAAGGTGCTGGCGATGGTGGCCAGGGCCGAATACAAGCGCCGTCAGGCAGCCCCGGTGATCAAGCTGTCCAGGCGAGCCTTCGGCATAGGACGCAGACTGCCTTTGAC
>LVBN01000073.1 GCA_001603165.1 Spirochaetales bacterium Spiro_12 | reverse complement strand
CATCCAGGACCTGGGGGTCCTGGAATGCGTTTTTTCCTACTCGGACGTCACCTACGCCCACGTCATGGCCTTGTCGGCCATCGTCAACGCAGCGGGGGCCAGTTTCAGCCTTTTAGGTCCTCGGGAGACACAGATCAAATCCACAAAGCCCCTCATAGCCGTCTGCGCCGTTCGCACAGGGTCGGGCAAAAGCCAGACATCCCGTAAAATCGTCCAAATGCTCATGGCCAAGGGGTATAAGGTTGCCGCGATCCGACACCCCATGCCCTATGGCGACCTTAAAGCCCAAAAGGTCCAGCGATTCGCCACCGTGAAGGACCTGGCCCTCCATCACTGCACCATAGAGGAAATGGAGGAATACGAACCCCATATCGTCAGGGGCAACGTGATCTATTCGGGGGTGGATTACGAAGCCATACTCCGCCAGGCCGAGCAGGAAGCCGATGTCATTCTCTGGGACGGGGGAAACAACGATTTCCCCTTCTACGTCCCCGACCTCCTGGTCACCGTCGCCGATCCCCTGCGGGCAGGACATGAGTTATCCTATTATCCGGGCGAGGTCTCCCTCCGCATGGCTGACGCGATAATCATCAACAAGATCGACAGCGCTGGACCGGAGGATATTCAGAAACTGAGGGAGAATATCGAAACGCTCAATCCAAAGGCGATGGTCATCGACGCGGCCAGTCCCATTCGAGTGGATAAACCGGAGTTGATCCGGGGGAAAAAAGTACTCTGCGTGGAAGACGGCCCTACCCTCACCCACGGCATGATGCGCCTGGGCGCTGGCGTTGTCGCCGCCCGGAAGTACCAGGCCGCGCAGATAGTCGATCCGCGTCCCTACGTGGTGGGGAAGCTGGCCGAAACCTTCGAGATTTATCCCGATATAGGTCCCCTGCTGCCCGCCATGGGCTATGGACAGGAGCAGATCGCGGACCTGGAAAGAACCATCGACGCCACCGACTGCGACAGCGTCGTCGTAGCGACCCCCATAGACCTCTCGAGGGTGGTAAAAATCAAAAAACCCCTGGCGAGGGTGGAATACGAACTTCAGGAAATCGGCAAGCCCGATTTGGAAGAACTCTTGACGGGATTCATGGCCCGGTACTTATAAAAGAAAGAGGGCCGCCCGGAACCCCGGGACAGCCCTCTTTGGTCGGGAACGCCGTATATAGGCTTAAATATTACTGACTAAGCCCTGCGAACCGCGGCGTTTTCAGCCGGCGACAATGGCTTCTGTGGGGCAAACCGCCGCACAGGATCCGCAATCGATGCATTTGTCCGGATCGATCCAGCGAGCGTCGTTCTTCTCGCTGATAGCGTTGGTCGGGCACTCGCCCTCGCAGGCTCCACAGTTCACGCAGGCGTCGGTAATCCTGTATGCCATAGTATTCTCCTTGTGTACTGTACGTTTAAACTTATTCTATCACTCCTCTGCGATTGTGTGAAGAGACAAGCCCTCCCCTCGTTCCGGGACTTTTCCGCTCTTTCTCATCCCTTGGCCGGCCGCCCTCCTTGGCTCCCCGGGTATCCTTCCGCCATATTAGCCTGAAGCACCCGCGAGTTCGAAGATCTCCCTTCCGCCGCCAGGGCTTTCCAGCTCGAGCCTGTGGCACTCCAGGAAAAGCCTGCCCCGCGTCGGGGCCGCGGCTTGTCCCTGGCTCGAAGGCCCGTATAGCGGGTCCCCTTCGATAGGGTGCCCGCACCATGCCATATGCGCGCGAATCTGATGCCTGAATCCGGCGGTGATGGAGGCCTCCAGGGCAAGGCCGTCGGGGAGCCCGGAGCAGGAGCTTTCGTCACTGTTCGACAAAGCGGGGGCAGGGAAAAAATCGCTGCGGTACAAGCCAGGACCGGTACTCTTTTTTGTGCGCCGTTTCCCCCCGAGGTTAGGTTCGAAGGCTATGCAGGCGACCCTGTACCCCCCTGGCCCATAGGAGCGGAAAAGGCTTTCCACCGAAAACTCCCGCCCGGATACCAGGGGATCTCCCGCGCTCCAGGATAGGCGTCGGGGCCTGGAACCAATCAATCCCTCCTCCTGCGGAAGCTTTTGCGCCAAAAGCCAATACCGCTTATTTGTCCGCCCCGCAGCCTGCAACTCCTGGGCATGGAAAAAGATCTCAGGCGAGCGGGCGAAGGCGATAAGCCCCGAGGTAGCCCTGTCCAGGCGGGAAAGCATCCCGATCTCCTTTTCGGCCCGGCGATGCGAAGGGCTTTCTCCCCCTTTCATGGCTGTAAAGGGGCCTTTCTGGGCAGGAAACTCTTCCTTGACCCAGGAGAGGAGGTCCTTTCCCTCTTCCTCCCGGGCGTCTTGGTCGTCCGGGAAGCTCCCAGGTATCGCTGCCCTGCGGGTCGTTTCGGACGCCGGCAGGGAGTGCATGCCCGCGGGCTTGAAAAAAACCCGATAGTTCTCGGTTTCGAAAGCGAGAAATGGGGCGTCGCAGGGCGAAAAAGGAGGGAAGATATCGCCCCGGAGGGGTTTCGCGCAAAGTATTTTCACAGCCCGCGCCCCATCACAC
>LVBN01000072.1 GCA_001603165.1 Spirochaetales bacterium Spiro_12 | reverse complement strand
GGGCTCGCAGAGTACTGGTAGCGGAATAACGAGTTCGCCTGACGTCATCATGCTTATGGCAGTGGGAATAGCTGGTTCGACGGGAGGAGATCTATCCAAACGTGAGATTAATGCTGCCCTTAGGGCCTTGGATCAGAATAAGGATTTTCGGCGTTACTTCCACCAGGAGTACAAGGCTGACCAGGTCATACTTGGCGGCGGGAGGAAGAACTCAGATCTTAATCCAGGACAAGTATGGGACGCTTATCAAAAGTGGCTACAGCTGAAGAGGTGAGAGCGATGTACACAGTAGTCCGATTTACTACCGATCATGACAATCTCATGTCAGTTACGGATATTGGTCAAAGACTCAACGCCGTCAGACCTAACTCATTTCGTGGGATAAGGAAAGCAGGCGACGGGTTCTCCTTTGACCTTTGCGACAGTGACCAATGGGTACATCATCGTGAGGTCATCATTGGTTTTGTCACAGCGGCTGGTGAGATAATCCGCGATGCTGTTAGCCTACACGTAGCTGTAACGGCTGATGTTGCGATTGAGCCCGAGGACCTTGTGGATGGCAACAAACTCGTTACACTTCGACTGGACGAGGACCTTATACGCAAGCTGTCCGAGAGTAGGCTTGCCCTTGAGGTCAGTCGGTACTAAGCCTAAGCAGCGAATAGTCTGATGGTTGATGCCCGGCTTACAGTGTCCTCCTCTTCGTTCAGACCATATATAATGAACGAGGAGAGGAGAGATGGGAGAACAGCAACGATGGACAGCGAAGCGAAAAGCAGAGATCATTCTGCAGATCCTTCGCCAGACAACCACGGTTGTCGATGTAGCCAGGCAGAATGATCTTGCCCCCAGCGAGGTCCAGGACTGGATCGACACGTTTTTAAAGGCAGGAGAAAAGGGCTTAAAAGCACGAGCCAGTGACCTTCAGGAACAGACCGAGAAAGAAATCAAGGAACTAAAGGCGGCGATTGGCGATCTGTACGTGGAGAACGCCATACTAAAAAAAGCAAAAGCCTTGTGGGGAACGAGCGAGCAGAGGCTCGCTACTAACGAGACCGAATCCTGACCCTGCAAGGCGAACTGATGGAAGACGGGATTCGGGCAAGCATCCGCACGATTTGCGAGGTGCTGGGATTCAACCGGTCGAACCTGTACTACGCCGAAAAGCCGCATAAGAAACGATCCAAAACTGACGAAACGTGGCTTGTCGATGAGATACGCAAGGTGATCGATGAGTTCCCCGAATACGGGACTCGAAGAATCACTGCTATACTGCGCAGACAGCACAGCAAGTCCTTCAACCGCAAGAAGATCCATAGGATTGTAAAAGAGCATTTCTGGCAGCGTTGGAAACGTCCCTATGGCAACAGGCCGAGGGTGAAAGGCATGAAAAGCGTGACGCCGCAGGCCAACAGCCGCTGGGCGATCGACATGACCCACGTATTCACCCAGAAGGATGGCTGGTGCAATCTGGTTGCCCTGATTGATTGCCACGATCGATACCTTGTCGACTGGAGGTTTTCCAGATCCGGAAAGGCGGGAATCTCCGCCGGCGCATTGGAGGATGCGCTGATCCGGGAGAACATCATCTCGAATGTGCATAGTCTTGTTACCCGGTCCGACAATGGGCTTGTCTTCGGATCCAAGCGGTTTCATGAAACGGTGACGAAGTACAGGCTTCATCAGGAGTACATAACGCCGTATACGCCGAAGCAGAACGGCATGATCGAGAGATTTTTCAGGAGCTTCAAAGAGGAGTGCGTCTGGCAGCATAATTTTGTGACGTTTGACGAGGCCTACAACAAGATTGCCGATTGGATTGATTATTAGAATTTCGAGCGACCCCATTCGGCGCTCGGGTATGCAACGCCGGGAGAAGTCAGGAAAAAATTAGCAGCACAATGGTCTGAAAAGCAGGGGAGCACTACACGAATCGGCACTATCGTTTTTAGATGAAGAACTAAAGACCTGATTATCGCTTCAACACGCCGAGGCGGATCAACGCAGTGGGGAGGGTCAGGCGGATTTTTACTAGCTTTCAGTCTAGCAACATTCGCTAAATCTTTATACTATAACAATGGGCGCTGAGGGGCTCGAACCCCCGACCTACTGGGTGTAAACCAGCCGCTCTGACCAACTGAGCCAAGCGCCCGAAAAACGCTTTTCAAGCGGCGCCGCTTGAAAAGCGTGGAGAAAATAGCACACTTGCCAACGAGGGTCAATACAGATGACTTTGCGTGTTTCGGGCCTGGCCGCCGTCGGGCATGTTCTTCTCGACTATGTGGGACAGGCTTCCCGCGAGGCGCGGGTGTTGCTCGAAGGTCGTTCCTCCCCGGCCCATGTTGACCCGGCCGCGATGGCGGACATCGTCAGGAAACTCGACGAAGACAGGGACGCTGATCGCGCCTGGCGCGTCGGGGGCGGCGCGGCGCTGGCGGCCAAGGCCTGGGCTGAGCTGGGACTGCCCGCCGCCCTTGCCGGATGCGTTGGGCGGGACGAGGGCGGAACCCTGCTGAGACGGGAGCTGGGCCGGGCGGGCATCGAGCTGGTCCTCTTCGAATCCGACAAGCCGACCGGGCGCTTTTGTCGCTTCGATACTCCGGAGGGCGAAAAAATCGTCGCTTCTCCCTCCGCGGCCAGGGATATTCGGCGTTTCGACATTCCCGATCGATTCTTCAGAAAGGACTGGGTCCTCCATATCGACGGTCTTCTGGTAGACGAGCGGGACTGGCTCGGGCGGCTCGGAGCAAGGGCGAAGGCTTCGGGCATGGTCGTTTCCATGGACGTATCGACCCCTTTCAATGCCGCCAATAGGGCAGAGGCGCTCATCGAGTTCGCCGAAGGCTACTGCGATTTCGTCTTCGCCAACGAAAGGGAGTGGGAAGCCCTCGGCCCGGGGGCGTCCGGCCGGGATTTTTCAGGCTCGGCGACGGTTTGGGTGGTCAAGCGGGGAAAGCGGGGCGCGTCGGCGCTGGAGCGGGGCGAATGGACGGAGAGACCTGTCGCCCGGGTGCTGGAGCCTGAGGACGATGTCGGCGCCGGGGATGCTTTCGCCGCCGGTTTCTTGGCGGCGCGGCTGGCCGGAGAGGCCATTGCCGGCTGCCTTGCCGGGGGGAACGAAAACGCCGCCCTTCTTCTGTCCCGGCGGATTTAGGCGCTCGGCGAAAACCCCGTGAATACTTGGCGCCACCTTAAGGATCTTGTTACATTCTAATAGGCGGCGCATTCGTCCGGACGGCGCGGAAGCGAAGGGATGCGATGATCCGGCCGGAGCGTTTCGCCATTACAATAACGACAGGAGCAGCTATGCCCGACAACGATATCATTCCTATCGACCAGATATTGCCTTCCAAGCTTCCGGTCATATCCTTGATCGGCAGGCCGATTTTTCCCGGAATATTCACCCCGATAATGATAGCCAATCCTCCGGACATCCATATCGTCGAGCAGGCCATGGCCGCGGACGGCATGGTGGGCTTGGTCTTGGCCAGGGAGGAAGACTCCGCGGAAGGGCCGAATCTTTTTTCGGTGGGCACCGCCGCCAAGGTCGTCAAACGCATCAATTTGCCCGACGGCGGCATCAACATTTTCATCTCCACCCTCAAGCGATTCAAGATAAAGAAATTCCTCACCAAGGAAGCCCCCCTCTTCGTGGCGGCAAGTTACCTGGACGATACGAACGACGATACCGACGAAATCAAGGCCCTCACCCGGGCGTTGTTGGGCGAGATGAAGCAAATCTCCGAGAACAATCCGCTTTTCTCCGAGGAAATGCGCCTCAACATGATCAACATCGATCATCCGGGCAAGATCGCCGATTTTATCGCCTCGATCCTCAACATCGACAAGAAAGAACAGCAGCGGGTGCTGGAGACCACCGATGTCCATCAGCGAATGGAGCTGGTGCTCATCTTTATCAAAAAAGAGCAGGAACTCTTAAGAATCCAGAAGCGGGTTCAGGCGGAGATAAACGAAAAGATCGAAAAAAGCCAGCGGGAGTATTTTCTCAAGGAAGAACTCAAGGCGATCAAGCAGGAGCTGGGGCTTCCCTCGGACGCCAAGAGCTCGGAATACCAGAAATTCAAGGGCAAGATCGAAAGCTTCGGCTTCGAAGGCGAGATCAAGGAACAGGTGGAGCAGGAGCTGGAAAAGTTCAACCTCATGGATCCCTCGTCCAGCGAGTATATCGTCACCCGCAACTGGCTCGACCTCATATCCTCCCTGCCATGGAAGAAGGAGCTGTCCAGCGATTTCGACATGAAAAAGGCCCAGGCGATTCTTGAGGGCGACCATTACGGGCTCAACGATGTCAAGGACAGGATCGTGGAATACCTGGCGGTGCGCAAGCTGAAAAAGGATTCCAAAGGATCGATTCTCTGTCTCGTGGGGCCGCCCGGGGTCGGCAAGACCAGCGTCGGCAGGTCCATCGCCCGGGCGATGGGCAAGGAATTTTTCCGCTTCAGCGTGGGCGGCATGCGGGACGAGGCCGAGATAAAGGGACATCGGCGGACCTACGTGGGCGCCCTGCCCGGCAAGATCATCCAGGGGCTCAAGATCAGCAAATCCCGGGACCCGGTGTTCATGATCGACGAAATCGACAAGATGGGAGCCTCCTACCAGGGAGATCCTTCCAGCGCCCTGCTGGAAGCCCTGGATCCTGAGCAGAACTTCAGTTTCAGGGACCACTATCTCGATCTGCCCTTCGACATTTCGAACATTTTTTTCATAACCACCGCCAATACGCTGGACACTGTTCCCAGGCCGCTGATCGACCGGATGGAGGTGATTCAGATTCCGGGCTACATCGACAGCGAAAAGCTGGAGATCGCCAAACATTATCTCATTCCCAAGAGCCTGGATAAGAATGGTTTGAAAAAGACCGACCTGCGCTACACCAGGGACGCCCTTCTCTATATCGCCGAGAGCTACGCCAGGGAAGCGGGGGTGCGCAACTTCGAAAAGTACCTGGACAAGATTCACCGGAAGATCGCCAAGTCCATCGTGCTCGCCCCCGAAGGCAGCCAGCGCAGGAAGATCGCCGTGGACAAGGCCGGGGTCCAGAAGTACCTGGGGAATCCTTTGTTCAGGGACGACGATATCAAAAAAGCTTCCAAACCGGGCATGGCCGTGGGCCTGGCCTGGACGAGCATGGGCGGCGACACCCTCATCATCGAGGCGGTGGCCAATCCGGGGAAGGAAGGCTTCAAGATAACCGGGCAGATGGGCTCGGTCATGCAGGAATCGGCGAGCATCGCTTATACCTTCGTCAGAGGTGTTTCGGCCCAGGATTTCGGGGTCGGGGCCGACTTTTTCGAGGGCAGGCAGATCCACCTGCACATACCCGAGGGGGCGACGCCCAAGGACGGACCCTCGGCGGGCATCACCATGGCCACGGCGCTTTTATCCCTGGTAATCAAGAAGCGGATCAAGGACAGGTTGGCCATGACGGGCGAACTCTCCCTCACGGGACAGGTGCTGCCCATCGGGGGCCTCAAGGAGAAAACCGTGGCCGCCCGGAGGAACAAGATCAAGGATATCATCATCCCCGCGGCGAACGAGAAAGATTTGGCGGATATCCCCGAGCATGTCAGGAAGGGAATACGATTTCATCCGGTGGAGCGCATGGACGAGGTGATCGAAATAGCCTTCGGGCTGTGATAGAATCTCTTGGCATAATGAAGCTACCGGTGTTCTGCGGCAGGGACTGCGGGGGGAACGCCTGTCCTTTGCTCGCCAGCCTGGAGAACGGCCGGGTCGTCGGCATAGGCCACAACCCGGCGGCGGGAGAGTTCCTGCGGGGCTGCCCCAAGGGCTTTGCCCTGCCTGCCCAGCACTATTCTCCCCACCGGATCAGACAGCCTCTCATACGAAAGGGTCCCCGAGGAAGCGGCCGGTTTGTCGAGAGCAGCTGGGAGCAGGTCCTCGCCTTGATCGCGGAAAAGCTGGCGGCTTGCCGGGCCGATCACGGGGCTTTATCCCTGCTTTGCCTTTCCAGCGCCGGCTCCACCGGGGCGTTGCACAACACGGAAAAACTGACCCTGCGTTTCTTGCGGGCCACCGGCGGCTGCAGCGCGGTGAAGGGAAATTATTCCAGCAACGCGGCGGCGCATGCGCTGAAGAAGGCGCTCGGGCTTGATTACCTGCGATCGGGCTTCGATCCGGCGACGGTGGACAAGGCCGGGCTTATAGTGCTTTGGGGCGCCAACGTGCTCGAGGCAAGGCTGGGCGCCGAATTGCCGGCCAGGCTTGTCCAGGCTTCGAAACGTGCCGTGCCGATCGTCAGCATAGATCCGAGACGCACGGGCACGGGCCGAATTCTGGGCGCCGAATGGATACCCATACTGCCCGGCGCCGATAGCGCCATGATGTATGCCTTGCTCTTTCTCTTCCTGCGATTCGGCGCCGTGGAAAAATCCTATCTGGACGCGAGGGTCGCTGGGTTCGACAGGCTGGCTTCCTTCGTGCTCGGGCGGAGCGATGGTCAGCCGAAGGATCCTGCCTGGGCGGAAAAACGCTGCGGGGTGGAGGCGAAGAAAATCGAGGAACTCGCCCGGCGCTGGATATCCGCCAAACCAGTCATGCTCATTCCCGGGTACTCCATACAGAGAACCGAGAAGGGGGAGGAGGCTATGCGCCTCTGTCTGGCCCTGCAGCTGGCCAGCGGCAATTTCGGCCTTCCCGGAGCTTCCACAGGCTCCATTAACAACAAGTTGCCCGGGCCAAGGGTGGGCAGCCTTTCCGAGGGCGAGGCCGGAGGGGAAGGGGCTGCGGTTCCGGTGCTCCGCTGGCCGGACGCGATACTGGGAGATTATGCGCCCTTGAAAAGCCCCATCAAGGCGGTTTATACGGCGGGCGGAAATTTTCTCAACCAGGGAGCGGATATCCGGAAGAATATACGGGCTTTCGAGAGCTTGGACTTCGCGGTCTGCCACGAGCTTTTTCTGACCCCCACCGCCGCTTATTGCGACGTGGTGCTGCCCGCCGCTTCGCCTTTGCAGAAAGAGGATATTGGAATCCCCTGGGGAGGAAACTACCTTCTCTACAAGCCCCGGGTCCTTCCCCTGGAAGGCATGGAACGCTCGGACTACGATATTTTTGCCGAGCTTTCCTCGCTCATGGGCGGCGAGGATGCGTTTACCGAGGGACTCTCCGAGTCCCAGTGGATCCACCGTTTTATCGCGGAATCGGAGATCCGGGATGTGGACGCCTTTAAAACATCGGGTATTTATTTCGGTCGGGAACAGGAGCGCTCCGGGCTCGGGGATTTCGCCGCCGATCCTGTGGGCAGGCCTCTGAAGACAGCATCGGGCAAGGTCGAGCTGGATAGCCCGTTTTGGGGAGGGTTTACCTGGCCGGCCCCCGCTTCCCGTCCCGGGAGGTCTTCGCACGCGGGGCCCCCGCGTGCGAAGACCGCCGGCGCAGGGGTCGCCCTGGCCTCCGGGGCCTCCGTGGCCCGCTCCCCCCGCTCCGACCAGAGCCCTCCCGGCGAGGCCCTTGATACATATACCTTTCTGCTCATCAGCCCGAAGGAGCGCCTGAGGGTCCATTCCCAGTGGGGCCACAGGCCCGACGAAATCCTGCGAAGCCGGCTGGTCGTAAACGAGGGTGAAGCCGGACAATTAGGGCTTGCCGATGGTCAGGAACTCGAGCTTTTTTCCGCTTCAGGCTCCACCCTCATCAGGCTCTCCCTCAGCCCGGACATCATGCCCGGCGTGGTGTCGATCTACGAGGGTAGTTGGTGCAGCGACGATCAGGGGAGGCCGGTGCCGGGATCGGCGAACTATCTCACTTCGACCCTGGGCACGGAAGAAAGCATTTCCTGCGTTATGCACGGAATACCGGTACGGTTGCGGCTCCCCGGTTCGGCCTAGAAGCCGCGGGGGCGGATCTGGCACCTAGAGCAGCTCTTTCGGCAGCCAGCGTCCGTCGGCGAGTTCCAGTTGGTATACTGTCCCCAGCAGCCGCGTCAAACCTTCGTGCAGGACGGTCGCGGTCTTTCTGATATGTATGGGCAGGCGAGGATCGTCCAGGCCCACGCCGCTGGTCAGCAGCGTGTCGATGAGCAGTTTCGCCGCGAGGAAACGCTGGCTCTTCTCCACCGAAAAAACTGTACAATCGGGAAGAAGCGCCATTACCTCCCAGGCTACCTGTTCGACCTGGGAATACCTGCCGGCGTCCTTGTCCTGGTCGCTGACCCGCAGGGGAAGGCGCTGTGCGATATCGTCGATCCTGGGTATCAGGAAGTCGAGGTCGAAGATGGCCGTGGCGCAGTTGAAAAGGCTGGACCCGGCCCGTTTCTCCATGATCAGAAGTTCTTCGAATGAAATGGCGGGACCGATATCGGCCACGGTCCAACGACCTTTTTCATCCTCCGCCAGCACTCCGCCCTTGAGGTCCAGGGGGCTGCGCGGGGAGAATTCGAAACCCGCCGGGGATTCCGTCAGCGCCATGATCGCCAGTTCGACCGGATCGATAGTATAGCCGAGATTGTCCACGTTTCCCAAATAGGCATAACGAATGCCCAGACCCCGGAGCTGGGTGAAAACTTCCTTGAGCACCGTGAAGCACTGGCCGTGTCCTCCCGGAAGGGGAAGACTGGCATATTCCCCGCCGAAGGCGTGGTCGAAGATCCTTCGGGGTTCGCCTTCGGAGGAGTGGGTATAAGCGCAGATCAAGGGTTGAACGCCGCTCCTCCACCGGGCCGGCTCCATATCCAGCTTCGCGGCCAGGGGGCGGATATAGTCCGATACCTCCGCCTTCCGATAGTCGGCCGCCAGAACCTCGTGGGTCGCGCGACTGGTCATCTGGTAGAGGGGAATAAACTCCCGGCCACGGGTCCGCCCCTCAGGCGCCCCTCCAAAGCTGCGCCCGCCGGGAAGCGCCAGGCGTGTCAGGCGCGCCGGTCCGCCGATTTCTTTGGCCGCGAGGAGGCGTTGGCGCATTTTCAGCTCGAGAAAAGAGGGGCCGGGGCTCCCATCGGGATTGATAAAAGCCGGCGTGCTGCCCTTGGGGCGGCCCCTGCACAGGGGAGCCATGCGCTCGAACTGATCCCGCAGGGTCTGGAAGACTTCACTGCCCAGGCTCAGGTTTTTCTTTTCGTCCGCATAGCTGGTGGCCGAACCGCCGGTGAGAACTCCATAGGCGGTGTAGGGGAGGAGGGCTTTTCCGATGGCCGAGAGCTGGCTCCGAGAAAAGGCGGCGAGTTTTTCCGGACAGCGACCCTGTTGCCGCCGAAGCTCCCTTGGAAGTTCCAGCCCGTAGCGGGCGAGCCTGGCCTCGGCTGCTACGGGCTCCACAAAGACCAAGGGCTTTCCTTCGTCCCGGTTGCTGTTTTCGAGGCGGACGATTCGGGGATCGTCCAGGGGGGGCAGGGCCCGGATGCCCGGGCTTTTGTCCCCGGCGGACAGGCTCCTGTTGAGTTCCTCGAGGACCTTGAGGCTCAAGGGAATATCGATGTTCTTTCTTTCCATGTCGGCGCGCAGGATGTCCGGTATTTTATGCATTCGCCCCGCTCCCGAGCTGGACGGCCGCGTTGGCCGCCCCCAGAAGTGATACGGAATAGTCCCGAACCAGCATCACCGGTAGCTCAGCCAGATATTTCCGCATGTGGGGAGAGTAGTTTCGCTCGAACGTACGCATGAACCTCTGTCCATCCAAGAGGAAGGTCTCGTGCTTGGAGGAAATGCCCCCCGCCAGGTAGATTCCGCCGGAAGGCAAAAAGACCGAGGCTAGTCCCGAAACCTTGGCCGCGTAATATCGGACGAAGAGTTCCATCGTCAGCAAGCAGCGCGGACTTTTGCGGATCGCCCCGGCGATTTCCGCCGGTCTGTCCTGCTCCGGAAGCCTCAGGATGGCCGCGTCGATGCTGGATTCCTCGCCGGGGCGAGGCGAAAAGGCTATTCCGTAGGGCTCGGCCATTGCCGTATCGAACCCCGGGCCGGAGAGGAAGGAAAAAATCGACGCGATCCCCTGGCCGGAAACGGCCAGCTCGGCCCCCGGAGCGTAGGAGAGCTGGTCGGAAAGCCAGCGATGGTAGGCGTAGCTGAGCTCGTCCCAGCAGCTGAGCTCCGAATGGCCGCCCTCCGAAGGGAACGCGAGACAGCGGCCCTCCTTTTGCTTTAAAAGAAAACCGACGCCCAGTCCGGTGCCCGCTCCGACCACCAAGGCTAGGCCTTCCCTGGGCGTTGGCGGAAGACTGCCGTCGCAGTGGGGGATTTTGAGGATTTGACTAGGGTTGTCGGGGTCGAGAAGGGGGATGGCGTAGGAAATCGCGGTGAAGTCGTTGATTAACATCGCCGGAAGGCCGAATCGTTCTTCGATTTCCGAAGCCTTGATGTCCCAGGGCGCGTTGGTGAGCTGGATTTCCCCGTTTTGCACGGGCCCCGCGCCGGAGATACAGCAGATATCCGGCCTGTCCCCGATTCCCTTTTCCCGGGCCTGGAAGAGGAGTGTTTCTATTGGCTTCGCGAGGGAGCTTTCCTCCCTGGTGGAAAAGCGAAGGGCGAGCAGGATCGTAAAGTCTTCTTTCGTCCTGCGGACAAGGGCCAGGTTGGTATTGGTGCCGCCGATGTCGCCGGCGATGATCACTGAAGGCGTTCCGTTGCCGCTCATATGGCCGCTCATATGCGTTGTTCCACCCCTAAAAGACAATATCCGCTATTTCGTGGTTGCGCAGAAACCGGGCCTTGGCGGCTTCGTAGATTTCCAGATGCAGATGCTCGCCGTGGCCGGGTTTCCTGGCGTTGACCCCGGTGTTGCCGCCGTGTCCCAGGGGGTAGCCCGAGGGAATCAAGGCTCCGGGTCGAACCATTATATCGTGGAGATGAAAGTAAAGATAATATCTGCGTTGTGTGGGAGCGTAGAGGATCACGCCGTTGCCGGCCTTGGGGGTAATGCCTCCGGAATGGTATTCCGACAACTCTTCGCCGCCCCGCCAGTCCGAACTGGTGCCCAGCACTATCGAGTCGGTGAGCGAAAAGAGCAGTGGACCTTTTTCGAGGCCGGTTATGGGATTTGTTTCGACTTCTTGAAGAAAGATATCCAGGGCGAAGGTGTGGGAATAATCGTATTCCGATTCCCTGGGCTTTGAAGACAGGCGGGGCAGGGTGACCCCTGCCTTGTAGTAGGCGGCTTCATCCGCCGCTTTGAGCGGATCGCCGATTCGTCCGCCGGCGGCGAGGCCTTGGGCGAAACCTTCGAAGAGGGCCTCGTAGGTGCCGCGTAAAGGCTTCATGCGGGGGACCAGTTCGACGACGTTCTGATAGTAATTACCCGCGGGCCCGTCTTCCGTGGCGTGCTCCCGGTAGTCGTCCACGTCCCGATCCCGGGCGAGCATGGCCAGGACAGCCGAGGTGGAGGGGAGGACGGAAGCGATTAGCCGTTCCGGGTTCTTGCCTGAATGAATGGCTTTTTCGACCAGGGCTTTTCCCAGAACCCTCGCGCTTCCGCCGTCCAGCGAGGCGATCTGTGGGAAAGCGATCAGCTTTTTAATGTCCGTGATGGAAAGCGAAGTTACGATGGCATCCAGGTTTCCCGCCCGGATACTTCCGAGCAAGGCTTCGATGTTCGGCGCGGGATTTTGGCTTGCCGGAAAATCTTTAGTTCGACTGCCCGATGCGGAAAGCCCCACTAACAGAATGACGCCGAAGAGAAAAACCGAAAGCGCGAATCCTACAAGGATGCGTCGTTTGGGAGGACTGAGGGCGAGAAAGGCTTGCAGGCTGAGTTTCACGGTCTTCCCCGTTTCATGGGCAGGCCCCCGCCATGGCCCGGGCGGAATAAGCGAAAAGCATCATACAGGTTATCGCGTCGTCCAGCGCCCTGTGGGATCGCCCGCGCTCAATGCCGAGCACGAAGGCCGCTTTGTCGAGGCTGTAGGAGAGAAGGTTGGGATTGGCCTGCCGCAGCAGCAGCAGGCTGTCCGCGACTTCCGCGAAGGGGCTGCCAAGGCCGAGCCGGGCGTATTCGGCATCGATAAAACTCGTATCGAAGCTCGCGTTGTGGGCTACCACAACCCGCGAAGCGATCAGAGGGCTCAGCGCGTCGATGATCTGGTTGAAATAGGGTGCCTGCGACACCTCCAAATCGGTTATTCCGTGAATATCCGTGGATGGGGCCGGAATGGACATTGCCGGGTTGATCAAGCTCGACCAGGAGTCTTCCCTCAGGAGTGCTCCCTCGGGGTCAAAGCTAAAACGCTGGATTCCTATCTCCAGCACCCTGTCCCTTCTGGGATCGAGTCCGGTGGTCTCTACGTCTATCGAACAATAGCGGCGCCGTTCCCAATCGTAGGGCAGGGGGCAGCCGGGCGAGGCATTCGCGGGAGCCGCCAACCGCTCGGCGCCGGGAGGAAGAACCCAGGCCTGGGAGGGCTTCCATCGCTCCCCCTGGCCCGTCTCCCCGGATTTGCCGTTCGTTAGAAATCTGGACCACAACGGAGCTCCGTCGGAGGGATATGGCATCGTGTCAGCCTATGACCTTCCGTACGTCAGCTTCGATAGCCTGGATCTTTTCTCTTGTCTGCGCTTTCGCCTTCTCGAGTCCCGCCGCCGGCACGTCGGTTTTGCAAAGAATATAGTATTTGATCTTGGGCTCGGTGCCCGATGGTCGTACGGTAACCAGGGTCCCGTCCCTCAGCCTCCACTGGAGCACATCGCTTTCGGGCAGATCGATCTTCCTTTTCCCGGGATTCCCGGTCTCCCATTCGAAGCCTGTTTTTATGTCCCGAATGCTCACGACGGGAATGCCTCCGAGGGCTATGGGCTGCTTGGCCCTATACGCGTCCATGATGCCGCTCATGATCTTCATTCCCTGGGGGCCCTGAAAATACTTGCTAATACCCCGTTCCTCATGGTAGCCGAATTCCTGGTATAGCTTTTCAAGCCGGTCCAGGAGACTTAATCCCTTGCTGCGCCAATACAGGGTCATCTCGGCGGTCAGGGCCGCGGCGGAAATGCCGTCCTTGTCCCGCACTTCCGGCTCTATCAGGTGGCCGTAGCTTTCCTCGGTGGCGTATATGAAATCCTTGCCCTGGGCTTCGAATTGTCGCATAAGATCGGCGATCCATTTAAATCCCGTAAGGCATTCGCGGCATTCGACGCCGTATTTTTCGGCGATCGCCGCCTGCAGGTTGGTGGTCACCACCGTCTTTATGCAATAAGGCTTTGGGGGCATGCGTCCCAGCTCGGAAAGGCTGTGGAGAATATAGTCCAAATGAAGCGAGCCGAGTTGATTCCCGCTCACCAGGATATAAGAGTCGTCCTTGCCGGGAACCGCGATCCCGAGCCTGTCGGCGTCCGGATCGTTGGCCATGACCACATCGGCTTTTTCCTTGCGCCCAAGCTCTATGGCCAGCTTAAGGGCCGCCGGTTCCTCGGGATTGGGAAAG
Organism: Spirochaetales bacterium Spiro_12; assembly: GCA_001603165.1. Taxonomy (GTDB): domain Bacteria; phylum Spirochaetota; class Spirochaetia; order Treponematales; family Rectinemataceae; genus UBA2256. The sequence continues at coordinate 6,648 of LVBN01000072.1, read as the reverse complement.
GAGACGGTGGGGAATTCCCCGTCCGGCTCCCGCTGTTCGGGCACGGTCATCACCTTGAGGCCGAGTTCTCCCATGATTCGTTCCAGCAGCATGGCGCCGGTGCCATGAAGGGGGGTATAGACGATTTTCGCCGTCGCGGCGGCCTTTGCCATGAGCTGGGGACGCAGAAGTCTGGATTTGACCATGGCCACGTACGCATCGTCCACGGCGCCGTCGAGCATGACCAAGAGCCCCGCGGCCAGCGCCTTTTCCTTCGATATGGAGGCTGCGGAGGAAACCCCCTGTACCCGGTGGATAATCCCCTCGTCATGAGGCGGGACTACTTGGGATCCGTCGTTCCAATAGGCCTTGTAGCCGTTGTACTGAGGAGGGTTGTGGCTGGCGGTGACAACCACGCCGGTATCCGCCCCTAGGGTGCGTATCGCGAAGGATAGCTCGGGGGTGGGACGCAGGGAGGGAAAGAGATAGGCCTTGATGCCGTTGGCGGCGAAAACCAGGGCGGTCGCCAAGGCGAAATCCGCGGATCTTCGCCGGGAATCGTGGGCAACGCAGGCCGAGAGCGCCTTGCCGGGAAACTGGGTTTTTATGTAATCGCAGAGGCCCTGGGTAGCCCTGGTGATTACCAAGGTATTCATCCTGTTGTAGCCCCCGCCGATGATCCCCCTCAAACCGCCGGTGCCGAACTCCAGGTCCCGGTAGAAACGATCTTCCAGTTCCTTGTCGTCGTTTTGGGCCAGCAGGTCTTTGACTTCCTGGGCGAAGACGGGATCCTTCTCCAGCTCCGCGTATTCCCTGGCCCGGGAGATCAGGGCAGCTTTTTCCATGACAGGACTCCTTTCCAACGTGGCTGCAATGACAGCAATACTAGGTCTAAGACGAGTATAAATGCTCCCGGGATTTTGCGCAATCAACACAGCTGGCGGCAAGCTGCGAGCTGTGTTGGCGCTATAAGGAAGCGCTTAAAGCGCGGAGTCCATACCTAAACAGCATCCGGAAAAAAAGCGCGATCATCTGCGGGGTACGAAGCTCCCGGGCGAATCAAAATACCTAAGCAGGTCCAGGGGAGCCTCCAGAAGCGCCGCCGCTCCTCCTGCGGTCATTTCCTCCCGGGAGCGATACCCCCAGACTGCTCCCAGAGGAAGCATGCCCGCCGCCCGCCCGGTTTTCATATCGACGCCCGAGTCTCCTACGAAACACCATTCGGAGGAGGGGATTCCGGAGTGCGCGACAATGGACAGGGCCGCGGTGGGATCGGGTTTGTGGGGCATGGAAGGCTTGTTCCCTTCGGTGACGAAAAAATCCCTGTCCGGGAACAGCGAGCGCACAATGCGCTTAACCATTCTATCGGGTTTATTGGAGAGCACCGCGAGAAGTATGCCTCGCCCGCTCAGGGCTGTAAGCAGTTCGGGTATTCCCGGAAAGGGACGGGTAAGGTCGAGAAAGTGCTCGGAATAGAGTTCTTCCGCCTCGGCGTTGATGCGTTCCACCAGGGTATCGTCGGCCGCGGCTTCGGGGGGAATCGCCCTCCTGGTGAGGGCGAGAAAACCGTTTCCCACCATGGTTTTATACCGCTCCACGGGGAATACGGGATATCCGTGGGATTCGAGCACCCTATTGAACGCCCCGCCAAGGTCCTCGATTGTATCGGCAAGTGTTCCGTCAAGATCGAAGAGGACGGCTCGGGGGGAGGGGATCATCCCGGCCTGCCATCGCCGTCCAGATCGGCATCCTTGCCTCCGGCCAGTCGGAAAGCCGATTCTTTTTCGGAGATTTCCCTTTCGATCGCCTTGAGCTGGTTGAGCAGCTCTTCGATGCCCTGGGAGCTGGAGCCGATCATGGGTTCGCCTTTTTCCACCAGAAGCTCATAGACATTTGCCCCTAGCCGCGAGGTTAAGGACTGGGCTTTCTGGCGGAGCCGAAGGATTTCGATTCTGAGCCTGCCCATCTCGCTCCAGGTCTGCGCCTGGGCCCCGGCCTTGTTCAGGAATTCCTTGGATCCGTCGAAGGTCTTTTCCAGAAAGGATTTTAGATTATCCGAAAACGCCATAGGTTCCTCCGTTCCCATAAAATAAAGAATTCGCGACGTGACAGTAAAGAAAGGAGTCGCTATATTGTACTCAAAGGAGGCGTGCAATGTCGATATTCTACACGCTCTTCATTGTGGGCTGTCTCTGGTGGCTGGGCTTCGCCCTGGTCGCCATAGTGAGAAAACAGAAACCCGTATTTCTCCTCCTTCTGGTTCTCGGCATAGCCTGGGCGGCGCTCGGTTTGGTCCTGGCGGGATGGGAAGAGCCGGTCGCCGCGGTCATATTCGCCCTGCCTGTGTTGATCATGGTGCCTATGATGCGCATCATCAACGAATACCAGCGGGGAGTTCTCTTCAGGCTCGGAAGGATGATGGCCGTGGTCGGACCCGGCTTCAATCTTATTCTGCCCTTCGGTTTGGATGTCATGCGCAAAGTGGACATGAGAACCTTTACCATCGACGTGGCAAAGCAGGAAGTGATCACCAGGGACAACGTGCCGGTGGTGGTGGATGCGGTGGTCTACTTCAACGTGTTCGATCCTACCATGGCGGTGAACAAGGTGGCCGACTACACGAAAAGCACCAGTCTTCTGGCCCAGACTATTCTAAGGTCCGTCCTGGGGCAGCACGAATTGGATGAGATGCTGGCCAAGAGGGCGGAGCTGGGGCAGATACTCAGGCAGCTTCTGGACGAGGCCACCGATCCCTGGGGCATTAAGGTGACGGCGGTGGAGATAAAGGCGGTGGAGTTGGCCGAAACCATGAAACGGGCCATGGCCAGGCAGGCCGAGGCGGAACGGGAGCGGCGGGCGAAGGTCATAGCGGCGGAGGGCGAGCTCCAGGCCTCCGAAAAGCTCGCTCAGGCGGCCACGGTCATGTCCCAGGCCCCTTCGTCGATACAGCTGCGCTACCTGCAGACCCTTTCGGAGATAGCGGTGGAGAAGAACTCCACGATCGTGTTTCCCCTGCCTATCGAGTTCCTCAAGCATTTTTCCCAAAAGACCGAGGGAGATGCAAAACCATGAAGTGCCCCCACTGCGGCAGCCTGGAAGACAAGGTTATCGACTCCAGAAGTCTGGCCAACGGCGAGGCTATCAGGCGCCGCAGGGAGTGCATTTCCTGCGGCCTCCGTTTCACGAGCTACGAGCGTATCGAGGAAAAGCCCCTCATGGTGGTCAAACGGGACGGACGCAGGGAGCCGTTCGAGCGGATCAAGATCGAACGGGGGCTTGTCAGGGCGCTGGAGAAACGACCGATATCCCAGATGTCCATCGAAAACCTGGTGAACGAGATTGAGGACGAGGCCGCCCAGATGGCCAAGGCGAGCAATGAAATTTCCACCGAGGCTATAGGCGATATGGTGCTTCGCAGGCTCTATGTCCTGGATAAGGTGGCCTACATACGATTCGCCTCCGTCTATAGAAAATACGAGACGGCCGATCAGTTCCTGAGGGAGATCGAGCTTCTCAGCGGCAGGGAAAGCGGGAAGGGGGGGGCGTAGCGTTCCGGGGCCGAAGAGGCTGAACATGATCCATGCTCGGGGAAAAAAGGGGTCGGCGCTTTGGCGCCGACCCCTTTTATATCGGACAAATGAACGCTTAGCTTATTCCTCTTCGGCCTCGGCGGTCCTGAATGCCTGGGCTGCCTTGATCACGTCCTCGGCGATCTTGCCGGTGATCGGCGAGTAATGGGAGAACTCCACTTCGAAGCTGCCGGTGCCGGAGGTCATGGACCTGAGGTCGATGGCATAGCGCAGGAGTTCGGCCTGGGGAGCCTGGGCGTCCACCTGGATGATGCCGCCGCCGATAGGATTCTGACCGGAGATGCGGCCCCGCCTACCGGAAAGATCGGACATGACATCGCCCAGATTCTTCTCCTCGACGAATACCGTCAGGTTCATAATGGGCTCGAGGAGAACGGGATTGGCGGTTTTGGTGGCCTCGCGGAAAGCTCCGCGGGAGGCGATTTTGAAGGCCATTTCGGAAGAATCGACGGGGTGTTCCTTGCCGTCGGTGATGGCGGTTTTTACATCCACGACGGGATAGCCTGCGACCACGCCCGATTCCATGGCCTGTTTGATGCCCTTTTCGATGCCGGGCAGGAACCCGCGGGAAACCGATTGGCCGAACAGCTTGTTTTCGAATTCATAGCCAGTTCCCCGCTCCAGGGGTTCGACCTCGAATACGACCCTGGCGTACTGGCCGTGGCCGCCGGTCTGCTTCTTGTGGGTATACTCGGCGCCGGACTTTTTGGTGATCGTCTCGCGGTAGGCCACTCGAGGGATCCGGGTTTCGGCCAGAATTTTGGCCTGGTTTTTGATTTTTTCGAGAATCATGTTGATCTGGAGCTCGCCCATTCCCGCGATGACCGTTTCCTTGGTCTCGGTGTTGTAGGCCACCTGGAAGGTGAGATCCTCTTCGGCCGCCTTGTAGAGCAGTTCGTTGAGCTTGTCCTCTTCCTTCTTGTTCGTCGCCGATATGGCGATGAGATGGACGGGGGTTGGCAGCTTCAAGGGGTTGAAGGCGAAGGGTTTTTCCATGGCGGAGATCGTGTCGTTGGTCTTGAGGCTGGCCGACTTGGCGATGATGCCGATATCTCCGGCGGGAAGCGTGGCGCTGTCCACGATCTTCTTGCCCTGGGCGGTGTAGAGCTTGGAAAGTTTTTCCTTCTTGCCGTCCCGCACGTTCACCACTTCGAGGTCGGGGCCGAGGCCTCCGGTGATCACCTTGACGAAGGAAAGCCTGCCGGAGAACTGGTCGATCTGGGTCTTGATGACAATGGCGGCGGCGGGCTTGGAGGGATCGACGCTCACTTCCACATCATTGCCTTCGGCGTCCTTTACGGTTTCGGAAGCCAGGGCCAGGGGGGAGGGCGCGAGGGCGATGACAAAGTCGAGCAGGGCCGCGGATCCGGAATTCTTGAGTCCCGAGCCGGCGAAAGCCGGGACGATCTTGGCCGAGGCGAGGGCTTCCTTTAGGCCTTTTAGCATATCTTCCTGGTTGAGTTCGCCTTCCAGAAGATATTTCTCCATCAATTCGTCATCACCCTCGGCGGCGGCTTCGAAAAGCTGCGTCCTGGCGGATTCGACCGCATCGTTGAACTCGGCGGGGATCTCGGAGGGTACTTCTTTCGTCTCGCCTGAAGCCGGCTTTACGTAGGCTTTGCGGTTGATCACATCGATAACGCCGTTGAAGGCAGGGCCTTCTCCCATGGGGATCGTGACGGGCACCGCGCTTATCTTGAATTTTTCCTTAATGTCCGCCAAGGCCGTGGCATAGGACGCCCGTTCCTCGTCCATGCGCGTGACGAATACCATTCTGGGTTTCCGACGGGAATCCAGGTTTCTCCAGAGTTTGATTGTTTCGATTTGCACGCCGGTTTTGGCGTCGATGAGCATGAGGGCGCTCTCGCAGGCGCGGAAGGCGAGAATAACCTCGCCGACGAAATCGGAGGATCCGGGGGTGTCGATAAAGTTGATCTTGTTTTCCCCGAGGAGACAGTGGGTCAAGGTGGATCTGACCGAAATTTTCCGGGAAATTTCTTCCTCGTTGTAATCGCTTACCGTCTTGCCGGATTCGATGGTCTCCGGTTTGGCTATGGAGCCACCCTGAAAGAGAATGTGTTCTAGCAGCGTTGTCTTACCGGTGCTCCCGTGACCGGCTATGGCAATGTTCCTGATCTGGTCGGTTGCGAACGACATATATACTCCTTGCAGGGTGGAAAATGTGGTGGATCCTTAAATTTTGTATAAGGAAACCCGTGTATTATAAATGATAATTGGCAGCTGTCAACAGCCTGATTATATTGACACTGGCGTCTTTTTCGGTCTAGCGTAGCCCCTGACCGTACGGGACGTAGCCTAGGGGCTAAGGCGTCTGCTTTGGGAGCAGAAGATCGGCGGTTCAAATCCGCCCGTCCCGAAGTCGGTGGTTTGTCAGGACGCCCCAGCGACGATGCGGGCTGCAAGCAGTCCGCCCGTCGTCCCGAAGCTTCGCAACCTCAAGGCTCCGCCTTTCGGTTGCGTACGAATTCGTCGCTGCGCGACGAATTCGGGCTGAGTTGGTAGTCGATGCGCGCGGGATTGGTAGCAATCTCAAGGTCGAAGATCGCGAAGCGGTGGTTGAAGTCGCATACGCGAGTTGCGAAGCAACTCGAAGTTGAAGATCGCGGAGCGATCTTCATACGGGATCATAGCTCAACTGGATAGAGCAACTGCCTTCTAAGCAGTAGGTCGGGGGTTCGACTCCCTCTGGTCCCATTATTGTTCCGTGGATGTGTTTTCGTATACCGTTTCACCGGCGATGACCGTCTTTTTGATCGCCAGCGGTTCTCCCGTTTTCCCGAGCCTGAAGAGCACCATATCCGCCGGCGCCCCTGGCGAAAGAACATCGAACTGCTCGCCCAGCGAGAGTATCCTCGCCGGGTTTTTTGTGCAGAGCGCGATGGTCTCGGCGAGCGACGCTTCGGTCGAACGCATGAACGTCGGAATATCCCAATCGAGCAGATGCCCCGCTCCCGCCAGGAAAGAAGTGCCGGCGAGCCCGATATGGCCGTCGGGGAAAAGTTCGACCTCAAGGTTGCCCCAGCGGAGCCGTCCCGGCTCGAGCCCCGCCGGCGCGGCG
>LVBN01000071.1 GCA_001603165.1 Spirochaetales bacterium Spiro_12 | reverse complement strand
GGCCTCGCGGCAAACTCCGCGAGGCCCCGCCGAAACTCGATACCGCCGGCAGAGGATCCCGGACCCCGCCCGTCCCCCTTCCTCCAGGCTGTCGAGGCCCCCGAACCTATGATATAAATACCCTATGAGCTTCCACGATTACTCGAAATCGATACGAGAAGGAATATCCAAAGCCATCGGCGCGGAACTCGATGAGGCCAGAAATCTCTATCCCTCATTTTCCGGCGATAGCCCGGGCATGTTCGATCTTCTCAAAAAATATTCCCTGGCGGGAAAGATGCTCCGGGGAATACTCGCCTGTCTTTCCGCGGATTTATTCACCAAAAAGGCGGCGCCCGGGCTATTATCAAAGCCCCGATCGATCTCCTCGCCAGGGCCCCTGCAAGATTCTTCCCCAGAACAGATCCCCGGGCACAACGGGACCGAAGGCTTCAAGCTGGCCGCCGCCCTGGAGCTCCTCCAGGCGGGCTTGTTGATTCACGACGACATCATGGACGAGGACTCTCTGCGCCGAGGACTCCCGACCATGCACAAGCGTTTCGAGCAGGAATCGTCGATTTCCGGAGCCCATAACCCCGCCCATCTCGGCGAAGCCCTCGCCCTATGCGCGGGCGATATTTGCTATTTTTCAGCCTGGAAGCTTCTCTCGGGCTTCGGCGTGGAAATACAGAGACTTTTTTCCCAGGAACTGGTCAAGGTCTGCCTGGCCCAGGCCAGGGACGTCCGTTTCGGCGCCCATGGACGTTTTCCAGAGCTGGCGGAAGTTCTTGAAGTATATACCTATAAAACAGCCCGATACACAATCTGCCTCCCCCTTGCGGCGGGCGCCCTGGCCGAGGGAAGGGCGGACGCGCTGCCCTTCCTGGAAGACATCGGCCTCAATCTCGGCCTTATTTTCCAGCTCAGGGACGATTACCTAGGGCTTTTTGGCGACGAAGCTCGTCTGGGAAAACCGATAGGTTCCGATTTGCGGGAAGGAAAGAAAACGCCCTATATGATCCTCCTTTACCCACTTCTCTCCGATTCCGAGAAACAGCGCTTCGATTCGATCTTTGGAAACGAATCCCTCAGCTCCGCCGACGTCGAGTATGTCCGAACATTAATTCATCGCCACGGGATCGACAAAAGCCTGGAAAAAACCGAAAGAGAGTACTCCCAAAAGGCCAAAACCGCCCTATCCCGATTGTTATCGACCATCCCGGGGCTCAACCAACACGCGGCGGCCGTATTAAAGGACTTTGTGGAATACTCCCTGGCCCGGACCAATTGAATAGCGAAGGCCGGGCTCCATCACCCGGGCCCGCCTAAAAATGTTTCACGTGCAACTTTTCCCCGCTTTTCAAACCACGTGACATTTATCGCGCAACAACAGACTCCTTTGTTTCACGTGAAACAAGCTTCGAGGAAGCCAAGGCAAGTCCAAGGCGCCCGTCGCCCTGGCGAACCCAATAGGTCTGGCGAACTCAATAAACGAGAGAGCGTACGGGGTTTATTCCGGGAGAAACAGGCTTTAAGGATATTGTCGGCATAAAAAAGCCTTCCCGGCGGAAGCCGGGAAGGCCCTGGTTCAAAACCACTTTCAATACTTCAATGCTATCGGGCATCGGGCCCGGCCGCTTTAGCAGCCAGGCTGCTTTACTGCTTTAGTCCCCGCTTTCGACGCCGTCCTCATCGCCGCCCTCATCCGCGGCGTCGGGGTCGTCCTGATCGCCATTCGTTTCGGTTTTTCCGGTTTCGCCGGAGGGCTGTTCGGCGGCCGCGCCTCCGGTGATTCCGATAATCCCGGCGTTTCCGGCGCCTTCCCCGTTTTCCGCCCCCGGTTTTTCCGCCTCCCCGGCATCGACCTCGTCCCTGACGATCCTATCCAGGCCGATGACAAAGTCGGGGGGGTCGATGTTGACCACCCGGACGCCCCTCGCGCCCTTGCCCATTACGCGCACGCTGGAGGCCTGAATCTTTATGGTCTTGCCCTGGGAGGTGATGAGCATCGCCTCGTCTTCCTCGGAAATGGAAACCGCGCCGACTATCTCGCCGGACAGGTCGTCCGGGACATAGATCATCTGTCCGCCGGTACCCCGGCCGTGGGCGTTGAAACTGTCGTAGGCGACCCGTTTGCCGTAGCCGTTTATCGTGATCAGCGCCATGTCCTGCTGGTTGTTGACCCTCAGCATCGAAGCGAGCTCGTCATCATCCGAAAGCCGTATTCCCCGCACGCCCCGGCTGGCCCTTCCCATGGCCCGTACCTGGGATTCGTGAATGCGGAGCGCCTGCCCCTTCCTGGTGATGAGCATCACCTCGTCCTGGCCGCCGGTGAGGCAGGCCGAGACGAGCCTGTCCCCCTCGTCCAGATGGATGGCGATGATGCCCCTGGTTTTCGCGTTGACGAAGGCGCTCAGGGCCACCTTCTTGACCACGCCCTTCAGGGTTCCCATCAAAAGGTACTGGCTGCCGCTGAAGTGCTTGAAGTCGATCACCGTGGTGATCTCTTCGTTGGGCGATATGGCCAACAGGCTCTTGATATGGGCGCCCCTGGCCTGGCGGCTGGATTCGGGAATCTCGTGCACCTTGAGCCAGTAGGCCTTGCCTTCGCTGGTGATAAAGAGCAGGTGGTCGTGGGTATTGGCGACGAAAAGCTGCTCCACGAAGTCCTCTTCCAGGAGGTTGGCCGAGTTGGAACCTTTGCCGCCCCTGCCCTGAGAACGGTAAAGATGGACGGACACCCGCTTGATGAAGCCCTTGTTGGAGATGAGTATGGCCATTTCCTCCGGCCTGATGAGGTCTTCGATATTGATGGCCTCCAGGTTGTCCACCACGATCTCCGTGCGCCGCGCGTCCCCGTATTTCTTGGCTATCTCCAGGGTATCGTTCTTAACCACGCCCAGAATCATGGCCTGGCTGGCCAAAAGCTCTTTCAGATACGCTATCCGGGCTTCGATATCGGCCAATTCGCTCAATACCTTCTCGGTTTCCAGGTTGGTGAGCCTGCCCAGCCTCATATCGACGATAGCCTGGCTCTGGGCCTCGCTGAGCTCGAAGCGTTTCTGCAGGTTTTCCTTGGCGACCTCGACACTCCTGGAGGCACGGATCAGGGCCACCACCTCGTCGATATTGTTCAAGGCGATGACCAAGCCACGGAGTATGTGGGCCCGCTCCTCGGCCTTGCGCAGCTCGAACCGCGACCTCCTGACGAGAACATCGACCCTGTGCTTGACGAATAATTCGATTAATTCCTTTAACGACAAGCATTTAGGTCTTCCGTCCACCAGGGCGAGGTTTATGATGCCGAAGGTGCTCTGCAGGGGGGTATGGGTAAAAAGCCTATTGAGCACCAGCTTGGGTATCGCACCCTTGCGCAGCTCCAGGACGATGCGCAGGCCCTCCCTGTCGCTCTCGTCGCGCAAATCCGTAACCCCCTCCAGCACCTTGTCGCGCACCAGGTCCGCTATACGGGTGATGAGGGTGGTCTTGTTGAGGGAATAGGGAATTTCGGTGAAGACGATCTGTTCCTTGCCGTTCTTCAGGGTTTCCAGGACGAACTTGCCCCGGACGATCACCTTGCCCCGCCCCGTCTCATAGGCGTCCCGAATGCCCTGGAGGCCGAAGATGATACCTCCGGTGGGAAAGTCCGGGCCCTTGATATGGCGCATCAGGCCGTCCAGCTCTATGGCCGGGTTGTCGATGTAGGCCGCGATAGCCTGGGCCACCTCCAGGAGGTTGTGGGGGGCCATGTTGGTGGCCATGCCGACGGCGATGCCCGAAGATCCGTTCACCAGGAGGTTGGGAAAGGAGGAGGGCAGTACCAGGGGTTCCTTCAGCGACTCGTCGTAGTTGGGACCGAAGTCCACCGTCTCCTTGTCCAGATCGGCCAGCATTTCCTCGCCCAGGCGGGAGAGCTTGGCCTCGGTATAGCGGCTTGCCGCGGGGGGGTCCCCGTCGATGGAGCCGAAGTTGCCCTGCCCGTGGACCAGGGGATAGCGCAGGGAGAATTCCTGGGCCATGCGGACCAGGGCGTCGTAGAGGGAGGCATCGCCGTGGGGGTGGTATTTTCCCATGGCGTCGCCGGTGATTCGGGCGCTTTTCTTGGTGGGCGCGTTGTAGCGCAGGCCCAACTCGTCCATGGCGTAGAGAAGACGCCGATGTACGGGCTTGAGCCCGTCCCGCACGTCCGGCAATGCCCTGGCCACGATGACTGACATGGCGTAATTGAGATAATCGGTCTTGACCTCGTCCTCGACGCTGACGGGTATCGTCTTTCCTGTTTCTGCCATTATGCGTTCCTACACATCGAGGTTGGAGACCGAAAGGGCGTTCTCCTCGATGAACTGTCTTCGGGGCTCGACCTGTTCGCCCATGAGGGTGGTGAAGATCTCCTCGGCGAGCACGGCGTCCCGCATGGTGATCCTGATTATGTTCCTGCGCTCCGGATCCATGGTCGTCTCCCAGAGCTGCTCCGGATTCATCTCGCCCAAGCCTTTGTAGCGCTGAATGGCGATCTTGGAAGGATCCTTGCCCTGAACTCCCGCGAGGATGGCCTCCTTTTCCTGATCGTCATAGGCGTAGCGCAGTTCCTTGTCCCAGGTGATTTTATAGAGCGGAGGCATGGCCAGATAGACGAAACCCTCCTCCAGCAACGGCGTCATGTAACGGTAGAAGAAGGTCAAGAGCAGGGTGCGGATATGGGAACCATCCACGTCCGCGTCGGCCATTATGATGACCTTATGGTAGCGGAGTTTTTGCACGTCGAACTCAGGGCCCAGACCTGCGCCCAGGGAGGCTATGACCGGCTGGAGCTTATCGTTGCCGATAACCTTGTCGATCCTGGTCTTCTCGACGTTCAGCATCTTGCCCCAGAGGGGGAGGATGGCCTGGTTAACCCTGTTGCGGCCCATCTTGGCCGAACCGCCGGCGGAATCGCCTTCCACTATGAAGACCTCGCACTTGCTGGGGTCCTTTTCCTGGCAGTCCGCCAGCTTTCCCGGAAGACTCGCCGAGTCCAGGAGGTTTTTCCGCCTGGTGAGCTCCCTGGCCTGCCTGGCGGCGATGCGGGCCTTGGCGGCGAGAACGCATTTTTCCAGGATGGCGTTGATCGTGTCGGGATACTGCTGAAAGATGAGGTCGAGCTGGTCGGCGCAGTAGCCGTCCACGATGCCCCGCACCTCGGGATTGCCCAACTTGGCCTTGGTCTGGCCTTCGAACTGGGGCTCCAGCACCTTGACCGAAAGAACGGCGGTAAGGCCTTCCTTGACGTCGTCCACGGACAGGCTGTCGTCCAGCTTCTTCTGGAATTTCGATTTTTTGAAAAATTCGTTGATCGTCCGGGAAAGGGCCGAACGGAATCCGACGAGGTGGGTGCCCCCCTCCCGGGTATTGATGCCGTTGACATAGGCGAACATGACTTCGTTGAAGCTGTCGTTGTACTGCAGTCCTACTTCTATTTCAACATCGTCGCGGCTGCCGTGGAAATAGACCACATCCTTGTGCAGGACGGTTTTGTTCTTATTAAGATACTCGACGAACTGCATAAGGCCGCCCTCGAAGCTGAACTCCACGCTCTTGGGGGCCGAAAGCCGCTCGTCGACGAGGGTTATCCGCACGCCCTTGTTAAGGAAGGCCAGTTCGCGAAGCCGCATGGAAAGAACTTCGAAGCTGTAGACTGTTTCTTCGAAAATCGTCGGATCGGCGGAAAAGCGCACCACCGTGCCCTGTCTGTCCGTCGTCCCCACCTTCGCCACGGGAGCCGCGGGAATGCCTTTTTCGTAGCGCTGCAGGTAGAGTTCCCCATCGATATGCACAGTGACGTCCATCCAGGTGGACAGGGCGTTCACCACCGATACGCCCACGCCATGCAGGCCCCCGGAGACTTTGTAGTTTTTCTTGTCGAACTTACCGCCCGCGTGGAGCCTGGTCATGACCAACTCCAGCGCCGAAACCCCTTCGGTGGGATGAATGCCCACCGGTATGCCCCGGCCGTTATCCTCCACCCTTACGATGTCGTTGCGCTCCAGCACGACGATTATGTCGGTACAATAACCCGCCAGCGCCTCGTCGATGGAGTTGTCCACCACCTCGTAAACCAGATGATGGAGGCCGTCAACGCCCGTGGAACCGATATACATACCCGGGCGCTTGCGTACCGCCTCGAGCCCTTTGAGAACCTGAATGCTGTTAGCCGAGTAGTTTGAATCCATACCTATCCTGGATGGTAAAATTGTCATCGTATCCCAAAGGGCGCCACAGCGGTTTTGAGCCCTTATTTTCCGATACAAAGAACGACCTCATTATATCCTTTAAAGACTTGAGAGTAAAGCAATCAAGATGGAAAGAGGCCCGTAAAAAGCCTGCGGCACCGGTTGTGGAAAACCTGTGGATAATTAGTGAACAATGTGTGGGTATCTTCCCTTTTCATTATGCTGCTGTCGTTTACAATAACGCAGGCAAATGCCGGCGCTCCGTCCGGCTTGGATAAATTTTTTATATAGCGATATTTATATAAAATTCTCCTCTTGTTTGCTATACGGGTTTGACGAATTTTTCCGCTTTTTTCCTGATTTGCCTCTTGCGGAAACCCTGCTCCAGGATATAAACATATAGTCCCCGGCTGTGGATAACTTGTGGAAATTTTTCCAAATCATTATAGGTTAGAGGAGACGATGGCTGAGTTCGACGGCTCTGTCATTTGGAGCGAAGCGTTGGAGATCGCCAAGGGCGAGATCCCCGAACAGGAATACCTCATGTGGTTCAGGCTCGGCTACCACTCCCTGGACGGCAACACGCTTACGGTAAAGGCCCCGAATTCCTTCCTGCGGGATCAGTTCAAGCGAAAATACCATGCTTTCATGGAAAAGATCGTCCGGGAAATCACCGCCCTGGATATCGCCCTGGAAGTTTCCTCGACCAAGGCCCCGGAGCCCCGGGCGGTACAGGGAGTACAGGCTGCCGTTTTGACCGGCACCGTTTCTGGGCGGGATGCCCCCGGGGGGGGCGAGGCCAAAACCGACGATATTCCTTCCATAATTAAAACCGGGAGCGGAGTTCTCCTTTACGATAACGCGGGCTCCCGCGACGACGGGACTGCCGCCAATGCCGGGGGGCCGAGTCCGGCCCCGGCCCCCGGCGCCTTCATCCCCTCCGCCCAGCCGGTAACGTCCGTGGCCGAACGCAGGCCCCACCCTTCGCTTCGTCAAGATTACCGTTTCGAAAACTTCATCGTCGGCGAGAACAATCGTTTTATCTTCAACGCCTCGGAGGCGGTGGCCAAAAGCCCCGCCAGGGTGTACAACCCGCTTTTGATCTACGGCGGCGTGGGCCTGGGAAAAACCCACCTCATGCATGCCATCGGCAACCATGTGTACCAGACCAGACCGGGCACCAGAATCATCTGCATCACCGCCGAGGAGTTCACCAACGAGTTCATCCAGATGATCCACGACCGCTCCGCCCACGAGTTCAAGAACAAATACCGCAACGCGGATATACTCCTCATAGACGATATTCACTTTTTCCAGAACAAACCCGGTGTGCAGGAAGAGCTCTTCCATACCTTCAACGCCCTCTACGACTCGGAACGCCAGATGGTCTTTACCCTGGACAGGCATGTGAAGGAATTGAAGGATTTTTCCGACAGGCTGAAAAGCCGTTTCGACAAGGGACTGGTGGTGGACGTCCAGCCGCCCATCTACGAGACCAGGGTGGCGATTCTCAAGCAAAAGCTTCTTCAATCAGGGAAAAAGGTGAACGTGGTCGAGGAGGTGATCGATCTGGTGGCCTCCAACGTATCCTCCAACGTCCGCGACCTGGAGGGCTGCCTTACCAAGCTGACCGCCTACGCCGAGCTGGTGCATAAGGATCTCTCGGTCGATATAGCCCGGAATCTTTTAAAGGAAATGTTCAACGCCAAGCGACACTCCGCCATCACCGTTGATTCCATAATACGGATGGTCGCCGACTTTTATAAGCTCTCCCTTTCGGACCTGAAGGGTAAAAAACGCAGCAAAAACATAGCCTTGGCCCGGCAGGTCGCCATGTTCGTCATCCGGGAGGTCACCGAGTACTCCACCACCGAAATCGGCGTGGAGTTCGGCGGAAGGGACCATACGACGGTGATGCACTCCTGCCAGAAAATAGAGCAGATGCTCAAGTTCGACCCCAGTTTCGACGCCACCATGCAACGCCTCTTGAGGGACGCCCGTCAGAACGGCGCCGAGTAAAGCCTCTTCAAAACCCGTGGACAAGCCTCCCCCGCCTGTGGAAAAGATTTCGCCTTGTGCAAACTGTGGAATACCCAGGGGGGTTTTCAGCAACTTATCCACAAGGGGTATCGATATTTCACACAACGAATTATGGCCGTTTTCCACATATTCACGGCCCTTATTACTATTATTACTCTTGTATATATCTATCACAGTAAGATTAGGACAAGAAAAAGCCTAAATAAATGATGCACGCTCTGTTTCATTGACCTGTCCTTTCTGTTAAAATAAACTTTAGAGTCGTATCATCTTGAGGGGGAGAATAATGAAGTTTACCTGCGATAAGGCCAGTCTTTTACGCGAAATCGCCTTCGCCCAGGAAATCATCGCATCCAAAAACGCCCTTTCCATAATGTCCAACGTATATTTGGAGGTATCCGATTCCCGACTTCTCATACGGGCTACCGACGTCAAGGTGAGTTTCGAAACGACCATACCGGTGGATAATGTGGTCCCGGGCTCATTGACCGTATTCTGCGACAAGCTCATGGGTATACTGACCACCCTTCCCGACGGGGACCTGACCATAGAACAGGACGATGGGCGCATTATCCTCAAACCCGCGGAAAAGAAGGTGCGGTTCCAGCTCAAGTCGCTTTCCGGGGAGAAGTTCCCCGAACTGCCCAGGGCGGAGGAAGAGCTGTTCTTTCAACTGCCGTCCCGGGACTTCAGGCGTATGGTTTCCCAGACTATTTTCTCGGTTTCCAACGACGAGACCAGATATTTCATGAACGGCG
>LVBN01000070.1 GCA_001603165.1 Spirochaetales bacterium Spiro_12 | reverse complement strand
AATATACCCTCGGCGGTGAGGTAGAGAAAGTTTATGAGCCGCGGAATCTTGACCCCCGAATGGCCAAGAAAGCCGGGAAATATCGGGCCCCATACGGAGTAGACCAGGAAAACCGCGATGACTATCGTCAAGCCCCAGCCCACAGAAAGCTTGACCGCGACCAAAAGGGCGGCGATAGCCATGATACCCATCGCAACGTCGAGACCGGATACTTCTCCTATCCCGAAAATTCTTTGTTTCCAGGTGAAGATAACGTACAGGCTGGTGACGAGGGCTGCGGCGGCAAGGACATATTTCAAGACCCTGCCAACCTGGGTCTTTGGCTTCAGCAAAAGAAAGGCGCAGGTGCCCATAAAGGCCCAATGCAAAGCCCTTTGGGTAAGGGTGCTGAAGCTGCCGAATCCGCTGGTGTAGAAGAACACCAGGGAACTTGCCACCAATAGCCATTTGGTGATTTTTTCCATCGCCGTGCCGTTATCTTTCATCTCAGGGCTCCTATTTTATGACGTTGTGCTCACGATAGTAGCGCTCGGCGCCGGGATGCAGGGGGATCGGCATTATGGCGGCCTTCTCCAAGTTGAATCCCTTGGCCGCGGGCTGGGAAGCCCTTATTTTATCCATGTCCTCCATCAGCGCCTTTACGATCTGATACACAACGTCTTCGGACAGATCTTTGTCGATGATGGCCATGTTGGTGCCGTTCAAAGTCTGTACGTCGGCGGTGGTGTTATACATGGACGCGGGGATCGTGAATGCCTCGAAATAGGGATGGTCGGAGGAAACCTTTTGGATGACGTTGGCCGGCAGGGAAATGACGTTGAATTTCTTTCCGGTGGACTGAAGCTGGCGGAGCGCGGGATTGGGGAGGGCTGTCTGGATTACCACCGCGTCCAGGTTTCCGTCGTCCATCATAGTCGCGCTTTCCTCGTAGGATAAGAAAGTCGCCTTGACATCGGCGATGGAGAATCCCGCCGCGGTGAATACGTAATTCGAAAGCTCGACTCCAAGGCCGCCCTGGGGCCCTAAGGACACCCGCTTGCCCTTGAGGTCCTGAAGCGTTTTGATGCCCGCGTTTTCCCGGACCGCAATCTGATAGACGCCCTGGGTAAGGTTTGAGAACAGGCCGGCGACCTTCGGGCTGGGCTTTGTGAAGGGAGGAAGACCCTTCAAGCCGCGGTACGCGTTTGCCGTGGTGGTAAGGGCGATCTTGACGCTTCCTTCCTGTATCAGGCGGATGTTTTCCACCGCCCCGCCGGTCACTTGGGCAGTAGCTTGGATTTTTAATTTTTGGGTAAGAATTTCCGCCATGGCGATACCGATGGGATAGTAGGCGCCGCCGGTACCGGCGGTGCCGATCTCTATGAACCGCGGGAGTTTCGTCTGGGCAAAGACAGAGCCGAAGGCTCCCAGCAGTATGCATGAGAAAACGACGATCCTGACCATTCTGTGTTTCATAGCTCCTCCTCTATTCTTTTGTCACTGCATCGAAGATTGTTGAAAAGGTTCCTGAAAGGTTCCAGAGACAGCGCCACAGGCGACTGTCTCTAAGCCCATGCCGCCCTCGGAGTCAGAGTTACATTACTTTGCTCAGCCTAGAGGCCTTGATCGCCGCCTTTACTTCGGCGACACCCTTATCGTCCAAAGGAAGCAGGGGGGAGCGAACCGAAGCGTGGTCCAGCACGCCTCGCTCCACGAGCCCGAGCTTAAGGGCGACAGTGCCTTCCATGTGGGAGCCGCGATGGTAGATAGCCTTGGTGACGGGAAGCAGCCGATCGTGGACTTCCCGGGCCTTCACATAATCGCGGGCCTTCCCCGCCTTGATCATTTCGATCAACAACTCGGGAGCCACGTTGCCGTAGCCTACCAGCATGCCGTCTACGTCGAAGACCGTAGGGAGGAGGTATTCGTCATGGCAGGTGAGAATCTGGAGATTGGGCCTTTCCTTCCTGATCACGGGGATTTCAGTATCCCAGCGGCGCATGTTCCTCACTCCGTTTTTCATGGCGAAGACACCGGGCTGGGCGGTGATGTCCAGCTGGGTCTGGAGATCGTAGGTGCATTTGGTCGCATCGGGATACTGGAAAAGGATGAGGGGAAGGCCGCTCTTTTCATAAACTTCTCTGTACCTGTCCTGGGGAGCACCCTTCTGGTACCCGAAGCGGAGCCACCCATGGGTGGGATAGAGAAGGCCAGCCTTGGCTCCAGCTTGTACCGCGCGCTTCGCCTCGTTGGCCGCGTTGGCGCTTCCCTCCAGGGTGATGCCGGCGATAATGGGGATCCTGTTGTCCACCGCTTCCACGAAAGCCCGAATCACTTCCACCTGCTCTTCCCTGTCCAGATAGGTGCCTTCACCGGCATGGCCGAGGACAGTGAGGCTTTTTACGCCATCGATACCGGCGAGCCAAGACCCAAGTCTCTTTATGGCGGCGAAATCTATGCTGCCATCCCGGTTGAACGGGGTTACCGGAGCCGGATTCAAGCCTCGAAGATCAATATTGATCTTATCCATTGCATTTCCTCCAAACTATGATTTGTCGTATTCCATCCAACAAGGCCCAATAACGTCTGCGCCTTTGGATAGAAAACGTTTTCTATCCAATAGTATAGAAATCGTTTTCTAAATTTGTCAAGGAAAAATTTCACAAAACTGTTGTTCATTTTATTTGTTTTATCATAAAGAATAATATTATTTTTCTATTTATCTCGGTTTTTTTTTATTATCCTCTGACACGATTAGGCAACCCAAAATAGTCGTTTCTACTCCTCGAGGTTTTTCAAGCCCGCCGTGTCCCGGGATGCTTCCATCGCGCCCAAGTAGGCGCCCTCCCCTCCGCGTCCGCATATTGGCCTGTTCCTGAGTATATTAGAGCGTGGGTCCGGCGTTTTTAAGCGTTTATGCCAGATGGCAGGCTACCTGATGATCGGGGCCGAGGCCGCGCAGGAGCGGTACTTCCCTGGAACATAGTTCGATAGCCTTGGGGCAGCGGGGATGAAAGCGACAGCCCGGCGGCATGGCGTAGGAACTGGGCACGTCACCTTTCAGCGCGCAGCGATTGCGTTGCTGTTTAGCCTGGGCCGAAGGTTTCGGTATGGCCGAAAGCAGGGCTTGGGTATAGGGATGCAGGGGTTTGGCGTAAAGTTCGCGTTTGCCGGTGATTTCCACGATTCGGCCGAGGTACATCACGGCCACCCGGTCCGATATGTGCTTGACCACGCTGAGGTCGTGGGAGATGAAAAGGTAGGTGAGGCCCAATTCCTTCTGCAGCCCCGCCATTAGGTTGAGCACCTGGGCTCGCACCGAAACGTCCAGGGCCGAGACAGGTTCGTCGCAGACGACGAATTCGGGCTGTAAAATCAAGGCCCGGGCTATGCCGATACGCTGGCGTTGTCCGCCGGAGAACTCGTGGGGATAGCGGTTAAGTTGATGCGCGCCCATCCCGACCTGCCTAAGCATCGCGGCGACCCGTTCTTCTTTTTCGGCCTTTGTGCCGATGCCAAAAACATCCAGGGGAGCCCTGACCAGATCGAGAACGGTCATGCGAGGATTGAGCGAGCCGTAGGGATCCTGGAAGACTATTTGCATGCGCTGCTTCAGCTGCCGGGCCTCCTTTCTGGGCAGGTCGCTGATTTCCCTGCCCGCGAAAAACACCGATCCCGAGGTCTTGGGCAGCAGACCGAGAATGGTCCGCCCGAGGGTGGATTTCCCGCAGCCCGACTCGCCCACCAGGCCGAGGGTCTCGCCCTTCCGAATGGATATATCGACGCCGTCCACGGCTTTCACAATTCTCGGCGCGGCTTCGAAAAGGCGCTTTTTACCGCCGAAATATTTCGTCAGGTCCCTGGTTTCCAATAGAATTCCGGCGCTTTCGGCCTGGAGACTAGTATCAGCTCCAGCGCCACTTACCGTCGCTGAGTCAAGCTTGAACGCGCCGTCTGCGCCGGGGATTCGTTCACTCATCGCCGGATCCTTTGGCGAAGAGGAAGCAATGCACGAGGGCGGAACCCACCTTGTACGCTTCGGGCTCTTTTTCCGCGCAGACGGGCATGGCCTTGGGGCAGCGGGCCCGGAAGGGGCAGCCTTCGATTTTCTGGTACTGGTTGGGGACAGTCCCCGGTATGGTATAGAGAAGCTCCTCGTCCTCTTCCAACCTGGGAATTGATTGCAAAAGTCCCTGGGTGTAGGGATGTTTCGGGTATCGGAACAGCTCCTCGGCGCTGGAGTATTCAACCGCCTTGCCTGCGTACATCACCAGCACGTTGTCCGCCATTTCGGCCACCACGCCCAGATCGTGGGTTATGAGTATGACCGCGGTACCCAATTCGTTCCTAAGCTCCCGCATGAGATCGAGGATCTGGGCTTGGGTGGTGACGTCCAAGGCTGTGGTGGGTTCGTCGGCGATCAGGAGCTGGGGATTGCAGGATAGGGCCATGGCGATCATCACCCGCTGGCGCATGCCCCCCGAAAGCTGGTGGGGATATTCGTCCAGCCGTTGTTCCGGCGAGGGAATGCCCACTTTTTTAAGCATTTCCAGGGCTTTTCCCCTCCCCTGCGCCCTGGTCATGCCCTGGTGGATGACAAAGGGTTCTATCATTTGCGTGGCGAGGCTCAAAACGGGATTCAGCGAGGTCATGGGGTCCTGGAAAATCATGGCTATCTCGTTGCCCCTGACTTCGCACATCCGGTCTTCGGAGAGGTCGAGCAAGTTCCGGCCGTTCATCCGAATCCGGCCGGAACATATCAGGGCGTAATCGGGCAAGAGGCGAAGGATCGAGAGGGAGGTAACGGATTTCCCGCAGCCGGATTCCCCGGCTATGCCGAGGATTTCTCCCCGCTTAAGGGTAAAATCGATGCCGTCCACGGCGACCACCCTCCCCTTCTTGGTGGCGAATTCGGTCCGCAGACCGCTCACCTCCAGCAAGGGGCTCTCTCCCGATCCCCACCCTTTCATCAGTTGCCGACCTTCCACTCCCAGGCGCGCCAATTGAGCCGGGAGAAATCCACCGCGCTCACGTTGGAAAGACGCTTGCTGTAGGCCATAAGCGCGTTGGTGGTGTAGAGATAGGGCATGTGGGACAATTCGGCCACCTTCTCCTGGTATTTATCGAAGAAAGGCTTGCGCGTGGCGAAGGTCAGCTTGGCCGCGCCTTCGTCGATGATATCGGTGAGCACCGTGCTGGTGAGCCGGGAGAAGTTGACCGTCGAGGTGGGGCTTACCATTTCCCTGCTCTCCGCCGGATCGAGGGTGCCACCCGAACCGATTATGCCGAAATCATGCGTGCCGGAACGCATATTGTTCATCAGTGTGGGGAAATCCACCGTCTGTATCCGAACCTTGACACCCAGCTTTTCGAAATCCTGCTCGATGAGTACGGCGGTCCGCTCCCTGGTGATATTGCCCGAGGGAACGTAGAACACCAGCTCCTTGTCGAAGGGGAACTTTTCTTCCTTGAGAATTTGGGCGGCCTTGACCGGATCATAGGGGATATCTTTGAGTTTCTGATTGAAATAGGGGCTCGCCGGCGATATGGGGGTCATCAGCGCGACACCCTGGCCTCGCAGGAGCGCGTCCACCAGAACCCTTCTGTTGATCGCCATATTGAAAGCCTGGCGTACCCTCTGGGTCATGTACGGCTGCTGGGTGTTGATGATGAGGGTCTGGTAGTTGAGGGTCGGAATGGACTCGGTGACAAGGTTGGCTTGTTTCTGGGCAGTGGGCCAGTCGTCCAGGGAAATAGAACCCATGGCGCCGCCGGCGATGATGTCCACTTCGCCGGAGATCAGACCGGAAAGAAGGCTGGCCGAGGGCATGATACGGATGACGAGCCTATCGAAGTCCGGAGCCCCCAGAAAGTAGTCCTTGTTGGCCACAAGCTCCATGCGCTCACCGGTGATCTCCCGTTCGTACCTGAAGGGACCCGAGCCCACGGGTTTGGCCCAGAGGGTGGGCGCGTTGATCTCCGCCGGAGTCTTTCCCTGGAAGATATGCTTAGGGATCACGAAGAAGGCCGTCGCCCACTGGTCGATCACCGTATCGGCAAAGATGGGCTTCTTGAAAGTGAAGGTGACCTTATAGTCGCCCTCGGCCTTGACGGCGATGGAACCAGGGGAAAGTTCGGCGCCCGCGTCATCGGTTCCGGCGAAGTAGTTGAGCCGGTAACGGGCCAGGGCCTTGACCGCGGGATTGGAATAGAGCTGGGCGGTGAAGACCACGTCGTGGGCGGTCACCGGCTTGCCGTCGTGCCAGGTGGCTTTTTCGTTCAGGGTAAAGGTGATGGCGGTGGAGGCCGCGTTCACGGACCAGCTCTTGGCAAGACGGGGAGCGAAGCTGCCATCGGCCTTGGTGACAACCAGGCGATCGTAGATTTGGTCGTATACCAGCAGCCCATAGTTGGAATTGGTATTCACGGGCATCATGGTATCCCAAGCGTTGGTCATGGCTATGGTGACCACCCTGGGCTTGGCACTCTGGGCGGCGGCGGAGCCGACCAGTATGACTAGGGCGGCTACGGGCAGCACAAGCATCCGCAGCCTTCGTGTCCTTTGTTTCATAAACCCTCCTTATGTTACCCGCGACAGCCGATGTTCAGGCTCGGCACGGGTTACTATCGGTAATAACGCACAAAGCCGACAAAAACTTCATATTCTCATCTTCGGATCCAGGGCGTCCCTGACCCCGTCGCCTACAAAGTTGATGGAAAGCACGATCAGCACCAAGGCGATCCCCGGAGGAGCCCAAATCCAGGGCTTTTGGGAAAGCACCGTGATCGAAAGGGCTTCGTTCATGAGATTGCCCCAGCTCGCCATGGGCGGCTGAACCCCCATTCCCAGGAAGCTCAACGACGATTCCATGAGAATGGCCTGGGCCGTCCTGAAGGTCATGGAAATGAGAATCGGGGCGATCGAGTTGGGTAAAATATATTTGGTCAGAACGGTGAAATCCTTCGTTCCTATGGCGTAGGCCGATTCCACGTATTCCTTTTCGCGCACGGAAAGCACGTTGGCAAAGACCAACCGGGCGAACTGGGTCCAGCCCAGTATGCCTATCACCACCGTCACCGACCAGATCGAAGGCCCCACAACCGCCACCAGCACCAGAATCAGGACCATGGCGGGAAAAGACATGAAAATATCGGCCAAACGCATCACCAGGGTTTCCCACCAGCCCCGGTAGTAGCCTGCGGTCAGCCCCAGGGGCACTCCAATCAGGAGGCTTATAAGGGTCGATGTAAGTCCGACGAAGAGCGACGTCCTGCCTCCGTAAATCAACCTGGCCAACAGGTCCCTGCCAACGGCGTCCGTTCCCAGGGGATGCTTGGCGCTCGGGGCGGTCCCGAATTCGAAATAGTCGGAAGTGTAAGGATCCAGGGGGAAAAGCATGGGCGCAAAGACGACGATGACGACCAGGGCGGTCAGGACGGCCAGTCCGAAGACCGCCAGACGATGCTCCTTGAACTTCTCCCTGGCGTCGGCGAAATACGAAGACTTCGGGTTTGTTTTTTTAAGGACTCCGGACCTAGGCATAGCGTATCCTCGGGTCCAGGAGACCGTAGATCAGGTCGGTGACGAGGTTTGCCATCAGAACGACAAAGGCGACCAGCACGGTGATTCCCATGATGACCGGATAATCCCTGGCCGCGATGGATTGCACCATCAAAGAGCCGACCCCGGGCCAGCCGAAGACCTGCTCGGTGACCACCGCCCCGCCCACCAGCGAGGGAATGGACATGCCCACCACCGTAACCACGGGAATAAGGGCGTTTTTAAGCCCGTGCTTGAGGATGACCCCCCGCCGCTTCAATCCCTTGGCCCGGGCGGTGCGGATGTAATCCTCCTGCAACACCTCCAGCATGGAGCCCCGCATGTAGCGTATCCAGCTGCCAATTTGCTGAAACGACAGGACCAACGTGGGCAGAATGAGATGCCTCGCCAGGATGGCCGCGTTCCGGATCCCGGAAGAATCGTACATGCCGCCGGTGGGAAGTATTCTGAGCACCGCCGCGAAAAAGTAGATCAGCACAAGGCCTGAAAAAAAGTTGGGCGTGGCGGCCATCAGGAAGGAAAGGCTGGAAAAAAGATAATCCCTCCTGGAATAGGGCCTCGCTGCGGCCATGATGCCCAGGGGGATGGATACGATCAAAGACAGGGTGACCGAGCAGGCGGCCAGAAGCGCCGTAGGACCCAGACGCTCCCGGATCATGTCCCAGACAGCCCGTTGCGTCTTGAACGAATATCCGAGATTGCCCTGGAAGAACTCCTTGAGCCAGGTGAAATACTGGATAATGACAGGATTGTCCAGACCAAGCTCCAGTCTGCGTCGTTCCAACTCGGCAGGATTTATGTTAGGGTCCGCTAACAGGGCGTCCAGGGGGCTGCCCGGCGCCATGGACGAAATGAGATAGGCTAGAAACGTTATACCGAAGAATGTCGGGACCCCTATGGCCAACCGCCTCAGGATGTATCTGCCTTTGATATCAGCTCCTTGTCCGCGTTCCGCTGCGCAAATCCTGGATGCGTCGCATGGGCGACCTTGACTTGAAACAGAATCCTAGTTGTACAAAGCCGTAATGTCAAGTTTGGTGTTTGCAGTCCCAAGAGGAATCGCTCCATAGCCAGCGCCGCCGATTCCGGGTATTATCCGATTTACTATGGACGAAGGATCACATGACTAAAAACGATATACTTATTCGGCTGCGCTACGCGCTTAACATCACCGACCTCGCCCTGGTCGACATATTCGCCCTCGGGGGAAGACCGATGAAGGTGGATGCGATCCGCCCTCTTTTTCTCAAGGAAGGAGAACCCGGTTACAGGGAATGCGACGGCCCGACCCTGGGCAGCTTTCTGCAGGGGCTCGTGGTAAGCCGGCGCGGACCTAGGGATGGACGGGCCGGAAAGGATTCGCAGCCGGCGGATAGCGGAAAAACTTTCGCCGCCCCTCCTTCCTGGCAGAGCGACCCCTCCAACAACGATGTGCTCAAGGCGCTGCGAATCGCCCTCCAGCTAAAGGACAGCGACATCGCCTTTTTCCTCCAATCCGCCGGAATGCCCGTTACCGTATCGGAAATAAACGCGCTCTTCAGAAAAGAAGGGCACCCCAAGTATCAACAATGCGGCGATCAATTCCTGCGGAACTTGCTCGTAGGGATGACAAAAAAATACAGGGCTTGAGCCGATTTCAAAAGATCGGCCGCTTTTACAACTATCGTCCTCGATCCCCTGCGCATCCGCCCTAGGCTCTCGCGCCCGCGACGACAGTGCGCGGTCGCGGGTCTATCGCGGATTCCCAACGCACCCGCGAAATGAGCAGTATCGCCAACAGCGCAGCCATATAATTGGAGAACAGATTGCCCCAGAAAACGGCGTAGTACTGCAGATATCGCTCTGTCGCCAAGATGAAGAGATATCGGAGCAGCCATATGCGCAAAATGCCAAGGACAAGGGGTACTTTCGTCTTACCCAGGCCGATGAACGCCCCTTGGATCGTCATGGTAAGCCCGAATCCGACCACCGAATAGGTATAGATGTGCAACGCTCGATTGGCGATTTCCAGCACATCCCTCTGTCTGGTGAAGAGCAGCGTGAGGCGCGAGGAGAGCGGCACGATGAGGGCTATGGTCGCCAGGGCGGTGATCGCGCTGATCAGGCAGCCTATCTGCATGGAGCGTTTAGCCTTGTCGGCCTGCAAGGCTCCGATGTTCATGCTCACCATGGTGGTTACCGCCGCGGAAAAAGAACCCGGCAGATTGAAGCAGACAGCTGATATGTTGTTCGCAATTCCTTGTCCATTGAGGACGACGGGGCCGTAGGCTTGAGTTTCGTTGTTGATCAGGAAGAAACCCAGATTGAGCATGAAGGAATTGAGCATGGCCGGGACGCCGATGCGCCAAAGCTTTTCCAGAATCGATCGTTCGAAACGGAATCCCTTGAGGTCCAGGCGATCCGGTCCTTTTTTCAGGAAGAGCTCCTGGTACATCCATGCGCTTATGCCCAAATTGGCCAGGAGAGAGGAGAGCGCGCATCCCACAATACCCAGCCGAAAGACATAAATGAAAAGGAAATTAAAAACAATCTTCAGGGCAAGCATGAGTACCATGCGCAAGAAAGGGGCCTCGGGCTGGCCGTTGGCGTTCTTTATGCCGTTGTAAATGGATTCCATGAAGGAAAAGGGCAATACGAAGGCGTAGAGCGCGAGGTAGAGAAAGACGTTCCTGGCGATGTCCGGATGGACAAAACCGGCTATCAGCGCACCCGCCCCCACCAGAAGGGGGGCCGAGAGCAGGCCAAGCAGGGAACCTGCGACGACGATCTGGGTGGATGTTTTCTTGGATTCCCCGAAATCCCCCTTGCCGTTGAGCTGGCCGATGATCGCCATGGCCGCCACGCCCAGTCCCATGGCCAGGGCAGTCACCATGTTTATGACGGGCTCGGAGTAGGTCACCGCGCTCGCCACCAGGGTGCCGGCGATATTGTTGATGAAGAGTCCGTCCATCAGGGGCATGAGGGACTGGACGATTCCGAGCATCAGGCTGGGTGCCGAAAGATAGAGAATCGTGCGGGGAATGGGGGCGTTGAGAATCAGCGCTCTGCGTTCGCTGGTGTTTTGTGAAAAAGCAAAGAAGCGCATCATTTTTATTTTATCCTATAGGTTAAAAATCGTCGAGAGAGGCTCCACCCCCGTCATGAAGAGCTGGCCAGCCATACCGCCGGGCCTTGATCAGCCGGGGAAAAGTATTGTATCTTTTGGCCGTTGCCGGGGGCGTTCGCCGCTTCGGCTTTCGGTCCGGGGAATTAGCTCAGTTGGTAGAGCGATAGGTTCGCAATCTATAGGTCAGGGGTTCGAATCCCCTATTCTCCA
>LVBN01000069.1 GCA_001603165.1 Spirochaetales bacterium Spiro_12 | reverse complement strand
TCGTCCTGCCCCAGTAAGCGCAGATTGATGAGCAATTCCATCAATAGGGGAATCTTGTCGTCCTCGTCTTCGCTGTCCCGCACCTTCTTGAGCTGGGCGAGGATGCTTTCCCAGGTGTTTAGTCGCACTCGAAGCCCTCCTCCTTCGATGATGGGAGAGGTCCGGGGTATTGTCAACCGAAACCTGAGCCTGCGGTTTCCCTCTCTGCATTTGCCGCCGAGCCCGCTTGACGACGACGGCGATTCGGGCAAAGCTCTAGCCCTGAATTTGCTTTGCGGAGGGCTTCGTGCCGATATTTCGCCGGCGTTTGCCGATTCAATCCTTATCGAGACAGGGGACGCGCATGTGGACAAGGGCTAAAGAGGAAAGCTTGAATTTTATCACCCATTTCGCCGCTCTTGTCTCCGCCGCGCTTTATACGATCTGGACCATGGGCGCTTTCGCCCGGGACCAGGGCGCGCTCATGATTGTAAGCAGCGCTCTGTTCTGCGCCTCCATGATAACATTGTACGCGGCTTCCTCCCTTTATCACCTGGCTAGAGAGGAATCCGTCAAGCGTAGGCTTAAGGTTTTCGATCACAGCGCCATCTTCGTCCTCATCGCGGGAACCTACAGTCCCTTTACCCTGGCGGGACTTGGCGGCGCCTGGGGGTGGAGCCTCTTCGGCGTCGTCTGGGGGCTCGCCGTCGCCGGCATAGTTTTCAAGCTTTTCTTCACCGGCCGCTTCAAGCTCGTTTCCACGCTCTTGTATATAGCCATGGGTTGGCTCATCGTCATCGCCGTCAAGCCTATGATAAACAGGCTCCCGGCTCCGGCTATTGCGTGGCTGGTGGCCGGCGGATTGGCCTATACCCTGGGAACCCTATTCTATTTGAACAAAAAGCTTCCTTTCAGCCATGCCATCTGGCATCTCTTCGTCGTCCTGGGAACCGCGGGACACGCGGTGGCCCTGCGCTTTCTGGCGTATCCCTGAGGCGCCAAACGGGGCATACTGTAGCAAGGAGTATGAAGTATGAGACTGGCACTTGTTCAGGTTCGGGGTGATACGGTATACCGCTATGCCGATACGGCTTCCCGCGTAAAATCCATGATAGAGAAGGCTTGCGCGGAAAAGCCGGATTTTATCGTTCTGCCCGAGTGCGCCTATCCTGCCTACCTGATCGGGCCCGAACAGGCTATCATGGAAGAATCCCTGGCCGGCTCCGAAGCTCTTCTGTCCGCCGTATCCGAGCTGGCTCGTCGAAATTCGGTGTATATATGCGTAGGAATCGCGGTAAAGCGCGGGGGCAAGCTCTTCAACGCGGCGCTGACGTTCGACAGGGAGGGTAGGGAGATCGATTTCACGGCCAAGACCAATCTTTGGCACTTCGACGATCGCTGGTTCGTGCGGGGTACGGGTTATTCGGCCTTCGAAACAGAGTTCGGCAGAATAGGGACGATGATCTGCGCCGACGGCAGAATTCCCGGGATCGCCGGACTTTTGGCCAGGGACGGCGCGAAGCTGATCATCGACCCGGTAAACCTGGTCGCGGCGGCGGAGAGACCGGAGCAGCTCAGCAATCAGCAGTATGAATTCATTCTTCAGGAAAGGGCGAGGGAAAACGGCGTGTACATAGCCGTCTGCGACAAGTGCGGCGTTGAAGGCAATGTGGTGACCTTCCTTGGCCGCAGTTTCGTGGTCGATCCCGAAGGCGCCATGATCGATCAGTGTTCCCCGGACCGGGAAGAGATCCGGATCGTCGATATAGACCTTTCCAAAAGCGGGCCGGTCTCGCGCGGGAAGGTTCGGCCCTTCGGGGCGATGACGAAGTCCGTGGACGAGCTGCCCCTATCGGCTATCTGCGGCCAGCCTTACACGATGGAGGATCTCGCCATCTATACCATGCTCGCCCGCTTCGGAAGCTCTTCGTCGAAGGAGTATCTGGAAAAGGCCCTCTACTACCTGAAAAACGCCTGGACTCTGCGTGCGCGGCTGCTCGTATTGCCCGAAACGCCCCGGGCTTTCGCTGTGGATGAATTTCTTTTGAAAACCTTGTCCAACGAGCTCGCCCAGGGATATTTCGCGGTTCTCGCAGGCACCGTAACAGTCCCGATGGGCAGTCCGGCGGGGGCTGCCGTGGACTTTGCCACAAAAGGCGCCGGCGGGCGAAAAGCTCTCCTGCTTTCCCGGGGTCAGCCGGCCCAGGAAATAGCTTCGGCGGGACTTTCGAATTCGCCTAACGCGAGTTCAGTTAAAATCGCCCAACTCGGTTCCGCTGTTCGGCTCGGCGCGATGTTCGACGAGGGAATCCACGTTCCGGAAATCGCCAGGACGGCCATGCTCCAGGGGGCCGACATTATGGCGTATTTCGACTCTTCCAAGGGCGATTCGACATTGAAGGCGATAAAGACGAGGGCGGCCGAAAACAAGATGTTCATTGTCCGGAGCGCTTCGGCGGCCGGAGAGGATTGCAGTTTCATAATCAATCCCGACGGGGCCAGGGTAACCACCACGCTGCAGGCCGAGGAGCACTCGACCGCCGCTTATATCAACACTGCCCTGAGCAAGTTCAAGAGCGTGGTGCCCGGCACCGATGTCGCCCAGGGAGCTTTCCCCGAACTCCACGCGGGGCTTTTTTCTGAATAGCGCCCGCGGGCGAGACTTAAGATAAAACTTTGCCCAGGATGCTGTATGCCATATGGTCAAGCACCATATGCAAGTCCTCGGTCACCTGCATATCTGCGATGGGAATGTGCACACTGTACTTGACGATTTTCCTGAGCTTGCCGCCGTCGTAGCCCGTGAGACCCAGGGTGAGAGCCCCCTGCGCATTAGCATATTCCACCGCTTTTATGACGTTAGGCGAATTTCCGGAACCTGAAATGGCTATCACCAAATCACCGGGCTTGAGAAAATTCTTTAGCGGCTCGATGAATATATCCTCGTAACTCACATCGTTGGCGTAGGCCGTGATCGTAGGCGTGTTGTCGCCAAGGCAAATAAACTTGAATCGCCTGGACTTACCATATGAGAGCCCTTTGTTGAAATCCACCGCCATGTGCGATGCCGTGGCGTGGGACCCCCCGTTGCCCAGGGTGAAGACCTGACAATCCCGCTCCAAGGCGTCGAGGAGAAGGTTGAGAAAATCCTCCAGCTCTTTTCTCGAGACTTTGTCCAAGGTCGCCTTGAGCCTATGGAAATAGGTTTCTATATCGTTTTTGAAATTCCTTCGCATCGATCATTCTCCTGACATGCATCCATTCTTTTTCATTGCTAATATGGAGCTTGAAAGTGTAAATGACATCGTTGCCATGGGCAAGGGTGGCAGGGAGCTATAAACGGACGGTCCCAAGCTTCCGACCCCATATTTTATGGACAAGAGAGGGTAGGCATGATACCATTAAAATCGCTATAGCAGTAAAAAGCGGGCGTCTTCCTCGGTCGGGGAATACGGTACGTCCGCCGATCTTCGAAAGGAGCGATTATGAAAAGAGTTCTGACCCTCGCGCTGGTCCTCTCGACACTTTTAGTGTCCGCCGCCTTCGCCCAGGAATCCCTCATGGCCTATGCCTCGGTCGAGCAAGACCTGGCGGTTAATCTCTTCAAGGCTTTTGAAAAAGAAACCGGCACTAAGGTGGAGTTCGTCCGTCTGGGCTCCGGCGAGCTCGAAGCTCGCATCGAAGCCGAAAAGAACGATCCTCAGGCATCGATTTGGGTGGGCGGCGTGGGTACCAACCATATTTCCGCCCAAATGAAGGGTCTCACCCTCGCCTATAAGTCCAGGGCAGCGGCCAATATCCCCGCGCAGTTCAAGGACAAGGACGGCTTCTGGGTCGGCCTTTACCTCGGCCCTCTTGCAATCACCACGAACATGAACCGTGCCAAGGAATTGGGTCTCACCCCTCCGACTAGTTGGGCCGAGCTTTTGAAGCCCGAATACAAAGGTAAGTTCCGCATCGCCTTCCCCGGCTCCTCGGGTACCGGCTATAACTTCCTCACTACCGTTATCTATCTCAATAATATGGATGAGGACAAAGCCTTCGCCTGGCTTAAAAAATTTGCGGACAACTGTGAAAAGTTCGAGCGCTCGGGTCCGGCCCCCACCAACTACGTGGCCACCGGCGAGATTCCCATCGCCATCGGCTATGCCCATGACGCGGTACGCGCCAAGGCTGCCGGAGCCCCCTTGCAGATCAATATCCCCTCCGAGGGTGTCGGCTTCGAACTCGCTTCCATGTCCCTCATAAAGGGCGGCAAGCAGGCCGTTCTAGCCAAGAAACTCTACGACTGGATCCTCGGACCCAGCGGCCAGAAAATCATTGCCGACTTCTATGTCGTGCCCGTCCAGGAAGGTGTGGCCGCCAACCCCAACGCGATTCCCCTGGCCAAGATAAAGACGGTCAACCAGGACTCAATCTGGGACGCCACCAACAAGGCCAGGCTTCAGGACCGTTTTTCCAAGGAGATCGGCAATAAATAATTCTTGAATGGGAGCAGCCGGGTAATCGTCCGATTTCCTGGAGACCCTCAGAGAGTACGGTGTGGTTAGCTATTATGTAATAAGGCCGCCCGGCATGCCGGGCGGCCTTCGTTTAAAAACATCGTGCAAACAGCGACTCCCAGCGTTTGTGGGCCTTTCGGACTTAGCTGGACAGGAACAACACGGAACAACACGCCGGGTTGAGAGCTTTCGATTGGGCTCCCTATCGGTTCCGAGCCTTACTCTTCGGGCAGAATCCTCACCAGCTCGGGTTCGAAGGTCAGCGATACGTTACTGCCTTCGGGCCAGACTTTTTTGCGTGCCGGGTCGTCGATCTGTACGAGAATGTCGCCCAGTTCGGTGCTCACGAAGGTTTCGACACTCGATCCCAGGTAAATGTTGACCGACACCTTGCCTTCCAGAAAACCCTTGCCCGGCTCGTCGAGCCTGAGCGACTCAGGCCTGGCCATGACCGAGGCTTTTGCGCCGGGGGCGAGTCCCGCCAAGCCCTTGGGCACCATGAAGCGCTGACTCTGGAGGCTGCAGGCGTAGCCTTCGCCTTCCTTGCCCAGGATTTCCACGGGAATGAAGGCTACCTTACCCACGAAACCGGCTACGAACTTGGAATTGGGATTCTGATAAATCTCCGCGGCGGTGCCCATCTGCATGATCACCCCGTCCTTCATGACGATCACCCTGTCCGAAAGGCTCATGGCCTCGGTGCGGTCGTGGGTGACATAGACGGCGGTAATGCCCACTTTTTTCTGTATCCGCCTGATTTCCACCCGCATCTGCTCTCGTAAAAGGGCGTCCAGGTTGGAAAGAGGCTCGTCCAGCAAAAGCACCGAAGGTTCCACGATAAGGCTCCGCGCCAGGGCGACCCGCTGTTGCTGGCCACCCGAAAGCCTTCCCGGAGAACGGCCGGCCAACTCTTCCAATCCAACTAGCTTCAGGGTGTCCATCACCTTGGTCTTGATTTCGGTTTTTGGCAATTTCATGATCTTGAGCCCATAAGCTACGTTGTCGAAGACGTTCATATGAGGGAAGAGACCGTAGCTCTGGAACACCGTCGCTTTGTCCCTGGCGTGGGCGGGGAGCTGGGTGACATCATCGTCTCCGATATATATTTTGCCTTCGGTGGGGAGTTCGAAGCCGGCGATCATCCGCAGGGTTGTAGTCTTGCCGCAGCCCGAGGGGCCCAAAAGGGTCACAAGTTCTCCCGGCTCTATGACAAAGGAAACGTCTTTGACCGCAGTGACGGTCTTGCCGCCCGAGGGATCTTTGAAGCGCTTGGTGATATGGCTCACTTCTATGGAAACGGATTTTTTCTCCATGATCATCCCTCCTGGGTACTGCTCTTTTCGAGCAGGATATTATGCTTGAAGAGAAGGTTAATAACCGCGAATGCGATCAATACTATCGCAATGAGCGTTACCGACATAACGCTGGCCAGGCCGAATTTTACGTTCTCCGCGAAGTTATAGACCAGGACCGTCATATGGTACCAACGTGGCGAAACAAGGAAGATGATCGTGCTCACCGCTGTCATGGCGCGTACGAAGGTATAGGACATGGTCGCAACGAAGGCGGGACGTATCAATGGCAGGGTTATGGTACGAAAGATGGTGGCCGGTCCGGCTCTGAGGTCGGCGGCCGCCTCCTCTATGGCGGGATCGATCTGCCGTAGGGTGGAGGAGCCATTCTCCAGGCCGAAGGGGAGTTCCCTGATCACATAGGCGATCACGAGAATGGCGCCCGTGCCCACCAGTATGATAGGAGCTTTGTTAAAGGCTAGTACGTAACTTATGCCGATGAGGGTTCCTGGAATGGCGAAGGGGGCGAGAATGAGAAATTCCAAGAGACGCTTGCCCGGAAATTTTTTCCGCACCAGTATGTAAGAAGCCATCATGCCCAAAATACCCGCTATCGGCGCTGATATGATCGCCAGAAGCGTGGTGTCCTTTACGGACTTTCCGCCCCTTCTGAAAGCTTCGGTGAAGTTCTCCAGGGTCAGGCTGTAGTCGATGCCCCAGTTTTTAACGAAGCAACCCGCTAAAATCGTCAAATAGAGGGCGATGATAAAGGCTATGAAGAAACCGATAAAAATACCCAACGCCGTTTTAACCGGTTTGGACGTGAGATCGTAGAGCCTGGTAGAGGGTTTGCCCGTGACCGTGACGTAGGATTTCCTGGTGATCCAGTAACGCTGCACAAAGAAGGCCAGCACCGTCGGCAAAAGCAATACGAGGGCATATATGGTGCCATAGTTGACTCTGCTCATGCCCACGACTTCCAGGTATGCTACGACCGAGAGCACCGAAAAGCCGCCGCCCAGTAGCAGGGGATTGGCGAAATCGGCTATGGCTGTGGTGAAGACTAAAAGCCAGGCGCTTAAAATGCCGGGCGTGGAGAGAGGGAGTGTGATACCCAGAAAGGTCTTGAGCTTTCCCGCCCGTAGGTCCATTGATGCTTCTTCCGTCGTAGCATCGATGGCTTGGAGTACTCCCTCGATTGACGAAAAGGCGATGGGAAACATGGTGAGGGTTTGGATCGCCAGCAATCCCTGCAGGCCATAGATAGGTCCGGAGGTTATGCCGAGGAGGCTTTTGGTGACGAAGCCGTTGTTGCCGAAAAGCAGAACCAAGGCCAAGGTGAGGGAAAAGGGCGGGGAGATGACCGGCAGGTTGGCCAAGGCTTTGATAAATTTCCTCATTCTGGGCGAGAGGACCGTTCGGGTAGTGTAGAAGGCGAAAATATAACCCACCAGAGTCGCTACCGTAGCGGTGGAAACACCCAGAATCACGGAGTTTTTAAGGGCGATCCAAATTTTCGACTGGGAAAGGATCAGCTTCCAGACATCCAGAGAAACCTTGCCGTCGGCTATCACGCTCAGCTTAAAAGCTTCGTAGAGGGGGTACACTACAAAGACCCCCACGATAGTGAAGAGGATGATGATTGCGTAGCCTATGATGGGTTCACGGGAGAAGATGGCGATCCATACCGCCGTTAGCACCGCGAAAGACATGATCAGTCCTAGGAAGAACAATAGAGAGTTGAAGTTTTTCGCGCTCGAATCGCTGCTCAATATGATGACCGTACCCGCGATGTCGTAGTCGTCCACCACCAAGGGGACATAGACGGGACTGACGACCATTCCATTGACGTCGTAACTGTTCTTGGAGAAAAACTTTTCCTGGTAGGACACGCTTTCGATTGCCTGGGTAAAATCCGAAGAGGCCTTGAGTTCTGCGAAAAGCTTTTCTTCCTGGAGATTGCTGGTCTCGAGGACAGGATTGTCCATCGGATCCCCGGAGAGAAAAAGTATCTTCATGCCACTATCCTGGGACTCGATTTTTTCCTTCCAGATACGGAAGCTTTCTGGATCTGATGGCACCGATTCGGCGAGCGTAACTATATGTTCGGTCTGAGAATTCCTGCTTATATCGTTAAAGGTCTTCGAAATGGTGCTGAATATCCAGGTCACGAAAACGAGGAACAGGAGTGAAATCAAACCGAAGACGAGGAGCTTCTTTCGTGTGAACATAAACACTCCTTAGAATGGAACGATAAACGATATAGGTTCATAATCTGTTTCGAGCCGTACTTACGCAAAGTATCAGAGAATAGCCTTCCTGAAAAAGAGAGTAGGGTGGAAATCCAAAGCGTGGCCTAAAAAAGGCGGGATTCTTATTTGTAAAGCCCAGGATATAGTCTCCTTTCCACCAGCTGCACCAGAAGATGAATGATGATGATATGGAGTTCCTGGACATGATCGGAAAATTTTCCGGCGGGCGTCGCGATATGGATATCCGATAGCTTGCCGAGGGCTGACCCAAGTTTTCCCGTAAGGGCTATGATCTTCAGACCCTTTTCCCTGGCCGTCCTTGCCGCAGCCAATACATTAGGGCTTGCGCCGCTTGTGCTTATAGCCAAGAGAACATCGCCCGAGGAGCCGTGGGCTTCCAGATAGCGGGAGAACACCTGATCCCAACCGAAATCGTTGGCGGTACAGGAAAGGTGGGAAGCATCTGCGATTGCGGTGGCAGGTAGGGCTGGACGATTAAGTCTGAACCTGCCCGAACATTCTTCAGCGAAATGCATTGCGTCGCAGAGAGAACCCCCATTCCCGCAGGAAAAAACCCTGCTTCCGGAAGCGAAGCATTCGGCGAGAAGAGCGCCGGCTTGTTCGATGAGAAGAAGTTGATGCTCTTCGCCCAGTAATGATTCTACACTATTCCTGGACTCATTGAGGGAGTCCCTCACTATACTGATCATAGGGATTCACCTTATTCTATAGCGCACTACCTAAACCGATTATACCATACCTTCGTTCTTTATGCAGATGATCCACGCTTTTTTGTGGGTTCGACGGCTTTAGAAACGCACCGGATCTGCTATACTATCGAAATGCCGAATATCGATCATAAAAATGCCAAAAACGCACTTCGAAAAACACTGAAAGCCATTCTCAAGGCCATGGATGAGGAATCCAGGGACAGCTTGAGCCTTCGGGCGGTCGAAAACTTTATGACCTTGCCCGAATACAAGAGGGCTGCCATTGTCCTGGCCTTTCTATCCATGAAAGAAGAACTACGGACAAAGGCCCTGATCGATGGAGCCTTGACGGAAGGCAAGGTCGTGGCCGTTCCCAGAATAGGCTTTTCCAGGACGGAAGGCGATTATCTCGAATTCATCCCCCTGACTTTAGACTATGAATCCTGGCCCTTGGACCGCTTTGGGATTCCCGAACCGCCGGAGGCTGCCCAGGGCCTCTCCCTGGAGGAAATGGGAAGCTCCCGCGTCGTGGTCGCTGTGCCGGGCTTGGCTTTCGACCTCTCCGGAGGGAGGATGGGGAGGGGCAAAGGGTATTACGACCGGTTTCTCGCCAAAGCCAGGGCGGCGAAGGCCAACTATGGCGGCTTTCTCGCCGTCTGCGGGCTCTGTTTCGAGTCGCAGATCGTGGGCAGGGTGCCTATGGGCCCCTGGGATCAGCGGATTGAATTTTTGGCCACCGAAACTGCGCTGAGGAAGTTATGAGCCTCTCTGGGGCCTTCGTCGGGGAATCCTTATCCGTTACTTTTTTTTGCCTAATACCCCCGACAACAGCAGTAATATCCCCGCCGCGAGTGCCGCTATGCCGCCGATCAAATACCAACTGGTGGCATCGGAATATCGGCCCGTCAATGAGTTACTGACCTGCTCGACAAAGGATTTAGAAGCGTTCATCCCATAGATGAAAACGAAAAGGCCGACAACCAACAAAACTATGCCCAACATGACTCTGGCCCGCATTTTACTCTCCATCGTACCGGATTCAGCGAACAACCACGGAAAAATAATCCGTCAGCTTCTCGGATTTTACGTAAAAAGTGATAAACACCTCATCGGCTTCTATGGGTTTCAGCTTCCATTTCCCGCTCTTCCCCACTTCCTGATAAAGTTGCTGGGGTGAGTAAATGTACTTCCTGACCACGCCCCTGGGCGGAATCAACAGAGCTTCCATTGGCTTGGGATGGAGTTCATACCGCTGCCCCTGCACAAATGGCGTAAAGCTTCGGTGGGAATATTCTATAATCGACTTTTCCCAGACGATAAATACCGGCGTGTCGCTGAGGTTCCGGAATTCAACGTAAAAGCCGTTTATCCGTTTATTACCTTTTCCTGGATTTTCCCATTTGGGCTGAACCGATATCTGGACCAGCTTCGTTTTTCGTTGAGGCTCGCCGATTACCACGGCGCCGTCCGAAGGAAGCTGGGGAAGCCATATCGCACAGGATGTCATCATTGCACAAATCGAAATGGCGAAGGCTATGATCAATTTCCTCATACACTGCTCCTCATGGCACCCTCTATTCCCAGAGTGCTTTTGGCTCACACCGTTATAAAAATTTTATCACATTTAGGTTACGAATGGGCAATGAAGGTACTTGGAATCAATTTCTGCTTTTAAATTTCATGGAAAATAGGGATTCGACCCCCTGTTTTCACGCAACTGGTCGAGCGCGGGCCCTGCGGCCCCGCCGATACTCCCGTCGACCTCGTCGCCCCGGAGAAAGGCATCGCGGACAGGTAAAGGAAAAAAATCTCCTTGACAGATCGACGAAACCGATTATTAATTAACCTAATTAATTAATGATCGCGATAAAGGAGGGAAACTACGAAAGTCCAGGTGGCTGCGGATCTCAAGATTTCCAACCGAAAGACAGTCTACCGTCTCATCCGGCAGCAGGGGGGGCTCTCCAAAGCCGAAATATCCCGCATCACGGGAATCAGTCCTCCCACCGTTCTGAAGATCATCGACTATTTTTCATCGTTCGGACTCGTTGCCGAGACCGGAGCCGGCATCAGCTCCGTGGGCAGGCGACCGCAGCTTCTCCGCGCCGTGCCCGATGCGGCGTACACGCTGGGCGCCCTTTTCGACGGACGCCGGCTTTCGCTCGGCCTCGTCGACCTTGCCGGTGACGTGAAGGCGGTGCGGCGCAGCCAGACCATCCCGGATCTGAAAAATCTGCTTGAAATCGACCTTCCGGGAGAAGCGCTTTCCCTCATCGGCGACCAGGGCATTCATCCTGAAACCGTCAAGGGCATCGGGATCGGGGTTCCATGCGTCGTGGACCGTTCCAGCGACATCGTTCGCTTCGCTCCTCTTGCCGGCGTTCACGAGGATTTCAACTGCGCTCCCTTGCTCAGGTCGCTTGAGTCCAGGCTGGGCTGTCCCGCCTTTCTCGAAAACGACGCGAATGTCGCTGCGCTGGGCGAGCATGCCGCAAGGGGAGGGGGAACCGGCGTGGACCTCATCCTGGTCGAACTCGGTCGCGGCCTGGGCGCAGGCATCGTCCTCGACGGCAACCTGCGGCGCGGGCCGCGCTGCATGGCGGGCGAAATCGGCTATCTCGTGCTCGATCCGGCCTGGAAGGCTTCTTCCGACGCGCCCGGTTGGCTCGAACGGCGAATGGACCTCGACGAGTTCTGGAATGAGGTCGAGGCGGAGCGCCGTCCTTCCGCCGCCGCCTTGAAGCGCGTGGTTTCCTATCTCGCGCTCGGCCTCTCTAACATCGTGCTCGCACTGGACCTCGACCTCATCGTCATCGGACGGACCGGGATTGAGCATTTCGGCGGCGACTTCCTCGACCTCCTCAAAAAGGAACTCTCGCGGCTTTCCGTACTCCCGGCCCTTTGCGAGGCATCGGTGCTCGAGGACCCCGGCGTGTCGGGCGCCGCGGGAATGGCGGCCGAATCCTGGCTCGAGAGTATTTTCGCCGGATGAATCCCGGCACCCGTCCGCGGCGCAGGCCGTATCGGACGCAGGAAGCGGAAAGTACCGGACAGCTGTCCGGACTTCATATGAATGGAGACGGGGCTCATGCAACCGTCCCGGATTTTTCAAGGAGGCAGACATGAAAGCAAGGAAAGGATTGATTTTTACCGTCCTCATATTCCTCGCGGTGGTCGCCGCGGGAGCGCAGACGGTGACGATCACGTACTGGCAGTACTTCTACGAGTCCAAGGTGAAGCTCGTCGACGAACTCATCAAGAAGTTCGAAGCCGCCAATCCCGGAATCAAGGTCGAGCAGGTGACCTTCCCTTACGAGAGCTTCAACCAGAAGGTCGCGGCTTCGATTCCCGCCGGCGAAGGCCCCGACGTCATCACGCTCTTCTACGGATGGCTCCCCATGTACGTGAAGGGCGGCTATCTGCAGGAACTCCCCCCTGCCGAGTTCAACAAGGCCTACTTCGACAAGACTTACTATCCCTTCGTGGCCGAGTCCGTGGACTTCGGCGGAAAGTACTACTCGGCGCCCACCGCGGTCCGCACCCTTGCGCTCATCTGGAACAAGAAGCTTTTCAAGGAAGCAGGCTACGATCCGAACACCCCGCCCAGGACCCTCGAGGAACTGGTGACCTACGCGAAGAAACTGTCCAAGTTCGACGCGCAGGGCAATCTTGTCCAGTCGGGCCTCCTGATGCAGCCCTCCGGACAGGGCCACAGCTGGCTGCGTGAAGTCCTCTTCCGCCAGTTCGGGAACCTGCCATACAGCGCGGATTACCGCAAGGTGAGCTATGCCGATGCCAATGGCGTGGCGGCCTTCAAGTGGTACACGGACCTCATCACCAAAGACAAGGTCGGCTATCCCAACTTCGCCACCGACGATGTCACCGCCTTCAAGGCCGGCAAGGGCGCCATGAACATCGACGGTTCTTTCCGCATCGCTACGCTCAACGCCGTCAAGGACCTCGAATGGGGCGTCGCCGAACTTCCGAGCTACAAGGGCATCAAGTCCAACTACGCGTCCTACTGGACCCACGGCATCGTGAGCGGCACGAAGGGCAAGAAGCTTGAGGCATCCATCAAATTCCTGAAGTATCTCACCTCCCCCGAAGTGCAGGAACTCTGGCTGGAGCGCGTCGGCGAACTCCCCGCCACGCCCGCACTTTCCGAGAAATACAAGAACGACCCCGTGGTGCAGCCCTTCCTCAAGGGGCTGGCCTATGCCAAGGCTTCGCTCTTCGTGGATGAGGCCGGCCAGCGGACCGTGTTCGTGGACATGATCGACGAAGTGGTGCTCAAGAAGGCCGATCCGGCAGCAGTGCTTAAGGCTGCCGCAGCCAAGGAACAGGCCATCATCGACAATTTCTGGAAGTAACGGACCGAAAAGGAGGGCAGGGAACATGACACTGGCGACAAAACGGGCGATTACCGCATACACCTTTCTTGCCCTCCCGCTCGTCTTCTTCATCTGCGTGCGGCTGGGCCCCATGCTCTACATGCTGGTGATGAGCTTCTCCGACTGGGGCCTTCTGCGCAAGCAGACACGATTCATCGGCCTGGGAAACTATGTGACGATATTCTCCGACCCCGTATTTCTCCAGTCCCTCGGCAATACGATGCGTTATGCGATCTTCGGCGCCCCCGCGGTGATCGCGATCAGCCTTTCGATCGCCCTGCTCCTGGATCTCATCCCGAAGGGCAAGGCGCTTTTCAGGCTGATCTACGTGCTCCCCTACATCACCCCGATCGTGGCGGTTTCCTGGGTCTGGCGCTGGATGTATCTCCAGCCGCCATTGGGCGTCATCAACGAACTGCTCATGGCGATCGGCCTGCCGGCCCAGGGCTTTCTCAACAGCCCGGATCAGGCGCTGCAGTCGATCATGGCGGTCAACGTGTGGGCGGAACTCGGCTACTGCACCACGATATTCCTCGCAGGACTGCAGACAATCCCGAAGGAAATTTCCGAAGCCGCGCGCATCGACGGGGCGAACGGCAGGCTGCTTCTGTTCAAGGTGACACTGCCTCTGCTGCTGCCGATCACCCTTTTTCTGACGGTCATGGAAGGCATCCAGTTCCTGCGCATCTTCACCCAGGTCTACAACATGTCCTTCCAGGCAATGGGCGGGCCGCTCAATTCGACGAAGTCGGCAGCCCTCTACATTTACCAGAAAGCCTTCACCAATTTTGAAATGGCACAGGCAGCGAGCGCCAGCCTCGTGCTCTTCGTCATAATAATGACGGTGACGGCCATTCAGCTCAAATTCTTCGACAAGAAGATGAATTACTGACCGGGAAGGAGGCATGCCATCATGAACATGAAAAAACCGAAACCCGGAACCATCGCCGCCTACCTCGTCCTGTCGCTGTTCTCCATTGTCATGCTCTTTCCCTTCGTCTGGATGCTCTCATCCAGCCTGAAGGACGCGACGCAGATATTCAAGCTCAAGCTCTTTCCCGATGCGCCGACGCTCGACAATTACCGCTATATCCTCTTTTCCGAGAGTTCCAAATTTCCGAGGTGGTTCCTGAATTCGGCCATCGTCGCCGTCTGCACGACGGTCTCGGTGCTCTTTTTCGATTCGCTGCTCGGTTACACGCTTTCGAAGTACCGCTTTCCGGGAAAGAACATCATTTTCATGCTGATTGTCAGCACGCTGATGATTCCCACGGAAATGCTCGTCATCCCTTGGTATGCGATGGCGCGATCCCTCAAGTGGGTCAATACCTACTGGGGTATAATGTTCCCGGGTATGATCAGCGCCTTCGGCGTGTTTCTCATGCGGCAGTTCATGCAGACCATTCCCGACGATCTCATCGACGCGGCGCGGGTGGACGGGCGG
Organism: Spirochaetales bacterium Spiro_12; assembly: GCA_001603165.1. GTDB lineage: Bacteria > Spirochaetota > Spirochaetia > Treponematales > Rectinemataceae > UBA2256. The sequence continues at coordinate 559 of LVBN01000069.1, read as the reverse complement.
GGCGAGTTCATGATCTTCCTCACCGTCGTGCTGCCCCTCGTAACGCCGGCGCTCGCGACGCTGGCGATTTTCAATTTCATAGGCAACTGGAACGCTTTTCTCTGGCCCCTCATCGCGGCTTCGAAGCCGAGGATGTTCACGCTGCCGGTGGGTCTTGCGAATTTCTCGGGCGAGGCAGGCTCGGACTGGCACTACATCATGACCGGCGCGGCGGTGGCGATGGCTCCCCTCGTCGCGGTATTCCTCCTTTTCCAGAAGCAGATCGTCCGCGGTATCGCGATGACAGGTCTGAAAGGTTGATATCATGCGCGTCATAGATTCACACATTCATTTTCCTGAAGACAGGTTCATAGACGACGGTTCTCCCCCGAATTCGGCCGCGACCGGCCGGGGCTATACGAGCGGACGGAAAGGCGGCATCCCTTCAGAGGGCAATGCGACCTCGCGGCGCAGCGCGGCATGGATCGAGACGGAAAAAGCCCGCTGGGAGGATGCCTGGCGCTTCCCGGCGTCCCGCGCCGTGACCCGCGAAGAAGGCGAGCGCCTCTGGAAAGCCGAG
>LVBN01000068.1 GCA_001603165.1 Spirochaetales bacterium Spiro_12 | reverse complement strand
CCCTTGCGCTCCAATTCCTGCCTCACTCCAACGCCTCTCCACCGCCGGGAAGCGCCTGAGCTTTTTGCAAGCCCTCCAGGGCGGCCCTTCGCTCCGATTTGAGCCCGAGCTCTTCGCAGGTGTCCGCTAGGTTGAACCAGGCTTCGGCCATCGCCGTATCTTCCTCGGTCGCCCGTGTAAAGCAATCTTTGGCATTGGAGAAGGCGCCCTTGCGGAAATTCACCACCCCCAGGTCGTTCCATGCCTTGGCCAAGCCCGGGTCGATATCCAGGGCGCCGCGATAGAAACCTGCGGCGCCCTCGAAGTCGTCTTCTTCGTAGCTGACCAAACCGAGGGCGTGAAGAAATTCCGGATCGCCAGGCACGATGGCGAGGGCCTGTTCAAGGTCGGATCGGGCTCCCGGCAGATCGCCCGAAAGGCGCCTGGCCTCGGCGCGGTTGAAGTAGAGCCCCGATAGCCCGGGTTTGGCCGCGATAGCTTTGTCGAATAGGGCGATCGCTTCCCCATATTTGCCCGCTCCGGTGAGACGTATACCCTTAGCGTTGAGCGAGAAGACCACCGAATCATCTTTTTCAGGAATTTGCATCTTCCCCCTCCCGGTTCCGCGTTGCCTGATCCCGTCGTCGGATATTTCGCGGATCCTTCTTTTATGATACTTAAAATCGGTCGAACTGTCATCCTGGGCATTTTGTCGGAGTCATGGGTCTTGCCTAATCCGAGAACCGAGTCTATAATGTCACTATATAAATATCGATATACATATATTCAAATATATGGTCCTTTATATCTTTGCGGAGGTTATCCCATGTCGGCTGCCAACATTGAGTTCTCGAAGGAATTGACCAGCTTTATTGAGGAATGGGGAAAGAAGCCCGGCGGGCTCATCATGATGCTGCACAAAATACAGGGCGAATTCGGTTACATTCCCCGAAGCGCGGCCGAAAAGCTTTCAAGAATGGTGAGCCTTCCCCTGGCCAAGATTTATGGGGTTATTACTTTCTACCACCTGTTCAAGACTTCCAAACCGGGCAAGCACCGCATGGCGATCTGCATGGGTACGGCCTGTTATCTCAAGGGCGGCAAGGATCTGGTCGAAGAGGCCAGGTCCATATTGGGTATCGCGGGCAACGAGGTGAGCGACGACGGGCTTTTCAGCATCGACGAGGTGCGCTGCCTGGGTTGCTGTGGCCTGGCTCCGGTTCTTCAGATCGGCAATGAGGTCTACGGCAAGGTAAATAAGGACCAGCTGCCGGATATTATCGCGAAATACCGCCAGCTTTAGCCGCTCCGCTTCGTCGTAAGGCTGCGCGAAACCGTCGGGATGCACTACGAAATAGTCGATTTTGTCATCGACATCGTCCAGAATTCCTGCGAGGCTGGCGCGAGCCTGGTCGAGCTTCGTATCGACGAAGATGACGAAGGCATCGGTTTCGAGGTGGGAGATAACGGCAAGGGCATGGATGCCCTCCAGCAGGCGCGGGCCCTTGATCCCTTTGTCACCGACGGGATCAAGCATCCGGGCAGGAAGGTGGGCCTTGGGCTTCCCTTCCTCCAGCAGGCGTTGGAGCAATCGGGTGGAAGGCTTAAGCTGGAGTCGGAAAAGGGCAGGGGAACGAGACTGTCCTTCCGGTTCGACACCCGGAATGTGGACTGTCCCCCTGTGGGGGATCTGGTCGGCATGATGGTGACGGTTCTTTGCATGCCCGGTCCCGGGGAAATGCTGATCGGCAGAACCCGGGGAGGGTATTCGTACTTGTTACGGAAAAGTGAGTTGGCCGAGGCGCTGGGAAACCTCGAAGAGGTTTCCAACCTCGTTCTGCTCAGGGAATATGTGCGATCCCAGGAAGAAGGAGTTTAGCTATGGCAAGGATGACCCTCGACGAGCTCAGGGCGTTTCGTGACGCGAAACGTCAGGATCTGGCGCGGCGGGACGTGGAAGGCAAGGATATCCAGATCGTCGTTGGAATGGGCACCTGCGGCATCGCCGCGGGGGCGAAGCTTACCTTCGACGCGCTGGTGGAGTCGATCCAGAAGCGGGGCCTGGAAAACAAAGTCCTGGTGCGGCAGACCGGTTGCATGGGCCTCTGCTACGTGGAGCCCACGGTCGAGGTGATAGCTCCGGGAATGCCCACGGTCATTTACGGAAAGATGACCAAGGACGCCGCCGACGAACTCGTGCAGAAACATCTTGTCGAGGGGAAACTGCTCGACAATCATATTTTCGACCGCCCGGCGGCCGACATCGTGAAGAAGTAGGACGGACAAAGCCATGGCGAAAAAAAACTTTATACTCGTCTGCGGCGGAACCGGCTGCGAATCCGCGAAAGGTGACGAAATCTACCGCAATCTCATCAAGGAAGCGGAGCTCCAGGGCGTCAAGGACGATGTCCAGATCGTAAAGACTGGCTGCTTCGGATTCTGCGAGCAGGGACCGATCGTCAAGGTCCTTCCCACCGATTCTTTCTATGTGCAGGTCAAGCCGGCGGATGCCAAAGAAATCATCGCCGAGCAGGTCATCAAGGGCCGGGAAGTACAAAGGCTTCTGTACAAGAAGGACAAGAAAGCCCAGGACAACGTCAAGGTCCAGGACATCGAATTCTACCAGAAACAGTTCAGGATCGTCCTGCGCAACTGCGGCGTGATCAACCCCGAGAATATCGAGGAATACATCGCCCGGGACGGCTACATGGCCTTGGAAAAGTGCCTTTTCGAGCTGAAGCCCCAACAGATCATCGACATCATGAAGGCTTCAGGCCTGCGCGGGCGCGGCGGCGCCGGCTTCCCCACAGGTCTCAAGTGGGAGACCGCAGCCAAGGTGAAAAGCGATGTGAAATACATCGTCTGCAATGCCGACGAGGGCGATCCCGGCGCCTATATGGACCGCTCCACCATAGAAGGCGATCCCCATTCCATTCTCGAAGCCATGATGATCGCCGGAAGGGCCGTGGGCTCCAACAAGGGCTATATCTACATCCGCGCCGAATATCCCCTGGCCATCGAGCGGCTCAAGGTAGCCATCGAGCAGGCCAAGGCCATGGGCCTCATGGGCGAGAATATCCTGGGCTCCGATTTCTCCTTCGATGTGGAGATAAGGCTGGGCGCCGGCGCCTTTGTCTGCGGCGAGGAAACGGCCCTGCTCAAATCCATAGAGGGCAACCGGGGCATGCCCATCCCCAAGCCCCCATTCCCGGCTATAAAGGGACTCTGGGGTAAGCCCACGATAATCAACAACGTGGAAACCCTGGCCAATATCCCGGTAATTATAACCAAGGGAGCCGAGTGGTTCGCCTCGATAGGAACCGAGAAGTCCAAGGGTACCAAAGTCTTCGCCCTCACCGGCAAGATCAACAACTCGGGCCTCATCGAAGTTCCCATGGGCACCACCCTGCGGGAGATCATTTTCGACATCGGGGGCGGCATCCGGGGCGGCAAGAAGTTCAAGGGCGTCCAGACGGGCGGCCCCTCGGGCGGCATCATCGTCGAAAAGGACCTGGATACCCCCATCTCCTACGAGAGCCTCGTGGCCCTGGGTTCGATGATGGGGTCCGGCGGCATGATCGTCATGGACGAGGACGACTGCGTGGTGGACGTATCCAAGTTCTACATGGAATTCTGCGTGGACGAGTCCTGCGGCAAGTGCGCTCCCTGCCGGATCGGCACAAACCAGATGCACGCGATCCTGGACAAGATATCCAAGGGCAAGGGCGAAGAAGCGGACCTGGACAGGCTGGAGCGCATCGGCAAGGCCATGACCAAGGCCTCCCTCTGCATGCTGGGAGGCTCCGCGGCCAATCCCACCATGGGAACCCTGCGCCACTTCAGGGACGAGTATCTGGAACACATCAGAGATCATAAGTGCCGGGCCGGCAAGTGCAAGGATCTGGTGGTCTACTCCATCGATCCGGAGAAATGCATCGGCTGCGGGCTTTGCGCGCGCAAGTGCCCCGTGCCCTGTATTACTGGAGAGAAAAAGCAGCCCCACGTTATCGACGCTTTGCGCTGCATAAAATGCGGCGAGTGCTTCAAGGCCTGCAAATTCGGCGCAGTGCTCGTGCGCTAAGGACCGGGAGAAACCACCATGATCAATTGCAAGGTAAACGGAATAGCGGTTCAGGTCGCCGAGGGAGCGACCGTACTCGAAGCGGCTAAAAAAGCCCACGTCAAGATACCGACCCTCTGCTACAACCCCGATCTCTCGCCCTGGGCGGCCTGCGGAATCTGTGTCGTCAAGGTCGAGGGCGGCAACAAGATGCTCAGGTCCTGCTGCACCCCGGTGATGGAGGGACAGAGTTTTATCACCAACGACGCCGAGCTTGTGGAAATCCGCAAGACCGTCATCGAACTCATACTCTCCACCCATCCGGACGACTGCCTGGCCTGTCCCCGCAATCAGGATTGCGAGCTCCAGACCCTGGCCCAGGAGTTCGGCATCAGGGAACAGAGCTTCCCCAAGCGGCTCAAGGATCTGCCCCTGGACGACACCACCGGCTCGATCATCCTCAATCCCGAAAAGTGCGTGCGCTGCGGCCGCTGCGTCACCGTCTGCCAGCAAATGCAGAACGTCTGGGCCATCGAGTTCCTTGGGCGCGGCGAATCCACCAGGATCGCTCCTGCGGCGGATGTAAAGCTGGGCGAAAGCCCCTGCATCAGATGCGGCCAATGCTCGGCTCACTGCCCGGTAGGCGCCATCTACGAGAACGATCAGACCAGGGAAGTATGGAACGCCCTGATGAAAACCGGCCCCGAGGCCAAAACCTGCGTGGTGCAGATTGCCCCGGCGGTACGCGTAGCCCTGGGCGAGGCTTTCGGCTTGCCCCCCGGCACCGACCTCACCAAGAAAATCTACACCGCCCTGCGGCGCATGGGCTTCGACGCGATCTTCGACACAAACTTCTCCGCCGACCTCACCATCATGGAAGAGGGTACGGAATTCCTGAAGCGCCTCACCGGCGCCTTCAAGACGGGCTTAAGTCTGGCCACCAAGAACAAGTCCCTGCCCCTTATCACCTCCTGCTGTCCCGCCTGGGTGGATTACATGGAGAAGTACTATCCCGATATGGTACCCAATTTCTCCACCGCCAAGAGCCCCCAGCAAATGATGGGCGCCATGATCAAAACCTATTGGGCGGGCAAGGCTTCCGTTGATCCGGCCAAGATCTTCTCCGTGTCGGTCATGCCCTGTACGGCCAAGAAGTTCGAAACCCACCGCGACCAGACCATGTACTCTTCGGGCTATCAGGATGTGGATGTTTCCATAACCACCAGGGAACTGGCCAGGATGATAAAACAGGCGGGCATCGATCTGGTGAACCTGCCCGAATCCGAACCCGACAGCCCCTTGGGTCCCTATACCGGAGCCGGAGCCATCTTCGGCGCCACCGGCGGCGTCATGGAAGCGGCGCTCAGGACCGCCTATGCCCTGGTAACCGGCGAGGAGCTCAAGTTCGTGGAATTCACCGCCGTGCGGGGTTTGCAGGGCATAAAGGAAGCCAGCGTGCACATCGGCGGGCACGAGATCCGCGTCGCGGTCGCCCACCAGATGGGCAACATCCAGGAAGTGCTGGACCAGGTGCGGGCCGCCAGGGATGCCGGCAAGGACAGCCCCTGGCACTTTATCGAGGTCATGGCCTGCCGCGGCGGTTGCATAGGCGGCGGCGGTCAGCCCTACGGAGCCACCGACGAGATCCGCACCAAGCGTATCCGCGCCATCTACGACCACGACGAGGGCACGGAATATCGCTGCTCCCACCAGAACCCCTATATCAAAAAGGTATATGAGGAGTTCCTGGAAACCCCGGGCAGCCCCAAGGCCCACCAGCTGCTGCACACCCACTATGAGGAGCGACCGTTGTTCCTGAAATAGGCGAATGGTCCAATTTTTGCTGAATATGAGTAAGGGGCTGCCCATGCCGGGCAGCCCCTTGTCTCGTTATGCGGTACTATAAATCACCGTCGCCTGTGATACTATTCATGTGTCCAAGGGGGACAAATGAGCAAAAGATCCGGAGCGCAGATCGGTAAAAAGGCCTTTATTCAATCCTTGGTCATTCTGCTGCTGCTCATGATCGCGGCGGGACTGCTTACCCTTGTTCTGCCCGCGGGGAGCTACGAGCGGATCGCTGTCGACGGGCGCGAACAACTGGTTCCCGATTCCTTTTCCTTTACCGAGGCTCCCTCCTACCCCTGGTGGCGATGGTTTATCGCTCCCCTGGAAGTGCTGGGAGGACCGGACGGGCTTACGGTCATGGTCATTCTGGCTTTCATATTGGTGGTGGGCGCGGCTTTCGCGGTGATGGACAAGAGCGGGATTCTCGAGGCTGTCTTGGCCAGGATCGTACGTCGCTTCGAGGGAAGAAAATATCTCCTCCTGGTGGTGGTGTCGTTTTTCTTCATGGCCGTCGGCGCCTTTTTCGGCATTTTCGAGGAGGTCGTACCCCTGGTGCCCCTGATGATCGCCCTTTCCTATTCCCTGGGCTGGGATGCCATGACGGGCTTAGGTATGTCCATCCTCGCCACCAATATGGGGTTTTCGGCGGCGGTCATTAATCCTTTCACCGTCGGCGTGGCCCAGGGCATAGCCGAGCTCCCGGCCTTTTCGGGAGCCGGTTATCGTATCATCATTTTCTTGGCGAATTTCGCCCTCCTTTCCCTCTTCCTCACCCGCCACGCGAGAAAGGTGGAAAAAAATCCCCTCGCCGCCCCGGCCTACGCCCAAGAACAATCCACAAGGGCGGAATACGCTCATTTTACGGTGGATTCTTTTGCGCCGGAAAAACGAGGGACCAGCCTTGCCATCGGCTTTCTCGCGGCCTGCATCGCGCTGATTTTCGCCGTGCTGATCGCCGGACCCTTCGTGCCCACGCTTGGAGACTATGCCCTTCCCATCGTGGGCCTGCTCTTTCTTGTGGCGGGGATCGGAGCGGGACTCATCGCAGGCCTGGGCAGGAGAGCCTGGAAGGCTGCGGGCGAGGGCTTGCTGGGCATATTGCCCGCGGTTCCCCTTATCCTGATGGCCGCCAGCGTCAAGTTCATCATCGCCTCGGGAGGTATTCTGGACACCATTTTGCACGGAGCGGCCGGAGCCTTCAGCGGGGCGAACCCCTTCACCGGAGCCCTGCTGATCTTCGTCCTGACCCTGGGAATCGAGTTCTTCGTCTCTTCGGGCTCGGCCAAGGCCTTTCTCCTCATCCCCATCCTGGTACCTCTGGCCGAGCTGATCGGCATTACCCGGCAGACCGCTGTCCTGGCCTTTGTGTTCGGAGACGGTTTTTCCAACCTGGTCTACCCCACCAGCGCCGTCCTCCTCATCTGCCTCGGCTTTACTCCGGTGAGCTACGCCAAATGGCTTCGCTGGGTGCTCAGGCTCTGGGTATGGGTGATTCTCCTCTCCCTGGTTTTTTTGGGGATCGCGGTGCTGACCGGGTATGGGCCGTTCTGAGCCATCGTTTTGTTTTTCGTCTTTACCGATGAATTCTCCGAGCGCGGCGTTCGTGAACGCAATGTCAATACAGGATTGACTGATCCATGCCCGACGCGGCGAGGGCCCCGGTGGAGAAGGCGGCCTGGAGATTGTAGCCGCCCGTATCGCCGTCCATGTCCAGGACTTCGCCCGCGAAAAAAAGGCCGGGAACGAGGCGGGACTCCATGGTGCCGGGGTTGATCTGGGCGAGATCGACGCCGCCCGCGGTGACCATGGCCATGTCGAAGGAGCCCAGGCTCGATACTTGGAATTGCTGGGCGCAGGCCAAGCGGCAGAGGGCTTCGCGTCCGGCTCGCGCGAGGGTCGCGGCGGTGGTTTCCCGGGGGATATTCGCGAGTTCGCAAAAGAGTTCTGCCATGTTCTTCGTCAGGCCAAGTTCGGAAAGACAGAGACGGACAAGGCGGCGGGGCTTGGCTTGGAGCTCGGCGTCGAGACGGTTCCGGAACGCGTCGGGGTTTTCTGGGAGAAAAGCGAGTTCCAGGGTATCGTTCGGCTCGATATGGCGGGAGGAATCGAGGATGAGGGGGCCGGAGAGGCCCTCGTGGGTGATAAGAAGATCGCCGCGTTTGGTCAAAATACGCTTGCCGTCGCGCAGCACAGCCAGGCCGGCATCGCGGAAAGAA
>LVBN01000067.1 GCA_001603165.1 Spirochaetales bacterium Spiro_12 | reverse complement strand
TTCCCGCCGGCTGCCACGAAGGCGGCGCGGAGGGAATCCCTATGAGCCAAGCCTTCGGCGATCCAGCGCTCGAAGTCGGAAGGGGAAAAGTTGGCGTTGGTGATGGTGGCGAAGAGCATCCTATCGACAAAGAAAGCCGCGTCCTCGTCGTAGACGCCCTTTTCGGCGGCCTTTACCGCCCAGAAGCCGATCCCCTTGCAGACATGCAGGACGAGATCCTGCAGATCCGAAACCTCGGCGGTCTTGCCGCATACACCCTTCGCGACGGCGCAGGCGGTGTTTTTCATTGTTTCCTGACACTGATGGCAAAACATGGCTTCTCCTTTGTTCTATTGTTTATTCCGGCATCCTGGGGACACCGTTTATAGTGTACACCCCTATTCAGGTACCGCAAGAAAATGCCGCCGCGATATCGGCGACCGTTGAATTCCGCAGGGTATCGACCAGCAGTCGTTTCGCATCGACACAGAGCCTATGAAAAGCGCAGGTCCTCGTTACGCATATCGGCTTGGGAAACAGGCAATAATTTACCGGCAGAGGCCCGTCCAGAGCTTCCAGCACTTCCAGGCAGGCCGTCTGAGCCGCCGGTTTTTTGAGCGAAAAGCCTCCCCCTATTCCGCGGGTCGAGGCGATAATTCCCTTATTCGCCAGGCTTTGGAGTATCTTGGCCATGTAGCTGGGCGAAAGACCGAGCCGTTCGGCCGCCGCGCCGGCGGCGATGCTTCCCCCGTTGCACTCCGCCAGCGCGAGGGCGTGGAGGGCCGCGCCGGTTCTGTCCGAAATACCGATAATCCGGTCCACATTCTCTCCTGGTTCACCTAAATCGGATATTAGTATCTTATTTATCGATTTTCCGATTTTTAGTCAAGTGCCCTAGCGCGGGTATTCGTATCGGCTACACATCCGTCGCGTTTCATGGCACAATTGTTGACGGCGCATTTACGCACCCAGGGGTATCATCATGCTCGTACCATTCATCAACCGCCTTCTCCATTGGTTCGTGACCGGCGTCAGCACGACCGTTCTGTCCCTCATGATGCTGTCGAAAGGATGCTCCCTCGAAACATTGGGATTGGTGATGGCGATCGCATCGTTGTTCGTTGTGGTATTCGAGTTTCCCAGCGGGATTCTTTCCGACATGGTCGGACAAAAGAAAGTTTACCTCTTCTCGTTAACCATTTCCATCGTCGGTTACGCCGTGATTTTGATGACGAACAGTTTTCTGGGGCTTATGGTGGGTTTTTCGTTTTACGGCATAGCCAGGGCGTTTTCCTCCGGATCGGTGGAAGCTTTGTTCATCAACAATTACATACGGATAGAGGGTAAGGAAAAACTGCATACCCTCATCAGCTGGATGAACAGCGGCGAGATCATCGGACTGGCCACCGGCGCCCTGCTCGGAGGTTTCATACCGGCCATCTGGGCGAGGTTCTTCCCCGATAAAAACAAGTACAACGGCAATCTGATCATCCAGATATGCGTCCTGGCGGTGCTATTGGTTTTTACTTTATTCGGCGTAAAGGAAGGTGCCGAAACGGAAAAAGGGAAACAGACGTTGGGCGACCATGTGCGCGAGTCCACGAAACTGATTTTAAACAACAGAAGCATCCTGCTCCTGGTGATCGGAACCATGGTCTGGGGTTTTTGCTTCAACTCGATCGAGGTTTTCTGGCAACCCAACGTAAAGGGAATTCTGGGCTCCGATTCCCAAACATGGATTTTCGGCCTTATCAACAGCGGCTACTTCCTCGCCTCACTGGTCGGCGTGGGGGTAATCAACCTCGTACTGCGGAAACGCAGAATCTCCCAGAGCCTCATTCTCGTGATATCCAGATTATGCGTAGGTCTGCTGATTGTGGTTTTGGCGCTTCAAAAAAGCCTCTTGTCCTTCGCCGGCATTTATCTCTTCCTGTTTATGATCAACGGAATAATGAATATTCCCGAAGGAACCATGCTCAATTCACTCCTGCCCGACGACAAGCGCTCATCGCTTCTATCGTTTTCATCGCTTATGCTGCAGTTGGGCGGCATTATAGGATCGGTCCTCTTCAGCAGGCTGGTCAAGACGCTCCGGATCTCAGGAGTCTGGATAATAGCGGGCATTGTCTTCGGAATTTCCGGCCTGTTGTACCTATACATTCGAAATCCAGCCATGCCGGGATCGAGGGTGCGCCCAAATGACTAAGCTGACCAGGGATTTCTACACCAGGGACGCGTTGAGCGTCGCAAGGGACCTTCTGGGAAAGCGCCTGGTCCGAATAGTCGATGGGCGGGAAATCTCCGCGATGATCGTGGAAACCGAGGCGTATATGGGCATCGACGATAAGGCCGCTCATTTTTACGCTGGACGAAGGACGCCCCGCGTGGAGATCATCTATGGAAAGCCTGGCTTCTCCTATGTTTTTTTCATCTATGGCATGCATCATTGCTTCAATATAGTGACAGGCCCCGAGGGCATTCCCCAGGCCGTTTTAATTCGAGCCGCCGAACCGGTCAGCGGACTCGAACGGATGGCCCAAAACAGGTTCGGAAAGGCCTATGCGCGGCTCGAAAAAAAACAACTAATTCAATTGACCAATGGTCCGGGGAAATTATGCGCAGCCCTGGCGATTCACAGGGACTGCAACGGCATGGATCTCTGCGGCGACGAATTATTCCTGACGGACCACGACGCCGAGGCTTTCGAAGTCCTATCATCGAGGAGAATCGGCATCGACTACGCAGAGGAAGCCAGGGAGTTCCCGTGGCGGATGTATATCAAGGATAACCGATATGTATCGGTAAAGGGATAAGGCCCCCGCCACCCTTTTCAAAACACGCGGGGCTGCCCCGGATTCCTCCAGGACAGCCCCGCACACAGCAGGCTTACTATAAAACTTATTCCAGCACCGCGCCCTTGTTGCCCGATGTGGTCACCCGGCGATAACGGTCCAGAAAATCGCTGTCCACGGGTTGCGCATAGGGTTTCCATTGGGCTTTGCGGCGCGCCAGTTCGGCCTCGTCCACGAGAATATCCAGCTTCTTGGCCGGGATATCGACGCTGATCATGTCGCCTTCGCGCACCAGCGCGATAGGTCCGCCCGCGGCGGCCTCGGGGGAGACATGGCCGATGGAGGCGCCCCTGGAAGCCCCGGAGAATCTCCCGTCCGTGATGAGGGCTACGGTCTTGTCCATGCCCATGCCGGCCAGCGCGGAGGTGGGGGTGAGCATCTCGCGCATCCCCGGGCCGCCCTTTGGGCCTTCGTAGCGGATCACCAGCACATCGCCATCCAGGATCTTTCTCGCCTTGATCGCGGCGAAGGCGTCCTCCTCGCTGTCGAACACCCGGGCCGGTCCCTTGTGCACCAGCATCTCGGGGGCCACCGCCGACTGCTTGACGACGGCGCCATCGGGAGCCAGGGAGCCCTTAAGAATAGCCAGACCTCCGGTGGCGTGGTAAGGCCTGTCCAAGGGTCGGATCACCTCCGGATTCTTGACCTGCGCGCCCTTGATGTTTTCCCGCACAGTTTTTCCCGTGGCCGTGATGCACTCGCCGTGGAGCAGGCCTTTAGCCGACAACTGGGCCATGAGGGCCTGGACGCCGCCGGCCTGGTAGAGATCCTGGATGTGGTGAGAGCCGCCGGGCGACATGGAGCAGAGATGGGGCACCTTGCCTCCGATTTGATTGAAGAGTTCGATGTCGAAATCCACTCCCGCCGCATGGGCGATCGCGGGCAGGTGCAGGGTCGTGTTCGTCGAGCCGCCCAAGGCGAGATCCACGGCTATGGCGTTTTCGAAAGCCTTCCGCGTAAGAATATCCCTCGGCTTAATGTCCTTTTCCACGAGATTCATGATGGCCCTGCCGGCATCCTTGGCCAGGCGGTCCCGGGCGGCGTATACGGCCGGAATCGTGCCGTTGCCGGGAAGGCCTATGCCGAGGGCTTCCATCATGCAGTTCATGGTGTTGGCGGTGAACATGCCCGAACAGGAGCCGCAGCCCGGGCAGGCGGCGTTTTCAACCTCCAGAAGTTCCTCGTCGGTAGCTTTACCGACAATGTGCTTGCCGACCGTTTCGAAGACCGTGTTGAGATCGACCTCCTTGCCGTGGAGCAATCCTGTCAGCATGGGACCGCCGGATACTACGATCGAAGGGATATTGAGCCGCGCCGCGGCCATGGCCATGCCGGGTATTATCTTGTCGCAATTGGTCACCAGCACCAGGCCGTCGAAGGCATGGGCCCGGGTCATCACTTCCACCGAATCCATTATCAACTCCCGGGAAGGCAGGGAGTACTTCATGCCTATATGGTTCATGGCGATTCCGTCGCAGACCCCGATGGTGGGGAACTCGATGGGCAGCCCCCCCGCGGCGTAGATACCCGCCTTGACCGCGTCCACGATCCTGCGCAGATGGACATGGCCGGGTATTATCTGGTTATACGCGTTAGCCACCCCTATCCAGGGCCGCTCTATCTCCCAATCGGTATAGCCCGCCGCCTTCATCAAGGAACGGTGCGGGGCGCGCTCGGGACCTTTTTTCGCTTGATCGCTTCGCATTATATGCTCCTATTTCTGGTCTTACCAAGGTAAGACCATTGTTGCTTAA
>LVBN01000066.1 GCA_001603165.1 Spirochaetales bacterium Spiro_12 | reverse complement strand
AGATGGGCACAACCCTTTGGGATTACTTGAACAGGCTCAGGATCGCCTATGCCGTCGAGCTTCTCGCCGAAAGCTCCGATACCGTGGCTGAGGTGGCGGCCAGGGCGGGGTTTCAAGACCAGGCGTATTTTTGCCGGGTCTTCAAGCGACTTCAGGGAACGACGCCCGGAGCGCTGCGAAAGGAATCGCAGCACGATGTCAGAAAAGTACAATAATCTGACGGAAAATTTGCAGATTTCCGGCCTACCATAAGAATGGAAGCCGTATGAGATCCGAAACCGGGGCTATCGAACTCAAGGCCAGCGCGGGCCGCTCGCACCCGTTCTGGAAAAATTTGAAGCGGCAGAAATCAGTCTATCTTCTCGCCTCGATCTCCCTGATATATTTTGTCGTCTTCAAATACGTGCCTATCTGGAACGCCCAGATCGCGTTCAAGGATTTCATGGCCCTGGACGGGGTGCTCGGAAGCCCCTGGGTAGGCCTGCAAAACTTCCGAGACTTTGTCAACTCCTATTATTTCTGGGAACTGATCCGTAACACCGTGATGTACAGTATCGGCAAGATGCTCGCCTCCATTCCCGCGGCGATTTTCCTTTCGGTATCGCTTTACGAGTGCAGAAACTATTATCTGAGAAAAACAGTACAGACCATCGCCTACCTGCCGCACTTCCTGTCCTGGGTAATCATGTACGCCATTCTGCTGGCCATACTTTCGCCCTCCAGCGGCATACTCAACGATCTGATCAAGCTGATGGGCGGGAAACCGATAAGCTTTCTCACAGAAACGAAGGCCTTCCCTTGGATTGTCGTTCTCTCCGACACGTGGAAGGAAATGGGTTGGAGCGCCATCATATTCTTAGCCGCCCTGATGGGCATAGACCCATCCCTCTTCGAGGCGGCGACGGTGGAAGGAGCCAGCGCCTGGCAGAGGGTTCGCCACATCACCCTGCCCTCCATCCGGCCGGTGATCGTCATGGTCGTGCTTCTGCGCTTGGGCACGATACTGGACGCGGGTTTCAACCAAATATTCATGCTGTATTCGCTACCGGTCTACAGCGTCGCGGATATCATCGACACGTGGATCTACCGGCAAGGTCTTCTTGAATTTCGCTTCGGACTGGCCACGGCGGTAGGATTATTCAAAGGTTTGTTCGGACTGATGCTCATCGTCGTATCCAACAAGCTCATCAAGCGCCGGACAGGCAGCGGCCTGTATTAGCGGGAGCAGGGCATGAAGAGCGCCATTCGACTGACAACATCGGACAGACTCTTCCATGTTATCGTAAACACCTGCTTATTGCTCATCCTCGCGCTATTCGTTATTCCGATCTGGAGCACTATCACCCTGTCCTTCCGCCCCAACACCTTCATCGGTTCGGCCTTGGACGGGATGCTCCTGCCCCCCTGGGAATGGTCCACCGCCGCGTATAAAGCGCTGCTCGGACATCGAACCTTTATCATTTCGATCTTCAACAGCTTCCGTATTTTTCTGGAAGGCGTGGCTTCCGCCCTCTTCCTCACCGTACCGCTGGCCTACCTGCTTTCGATAAAAACCCTGCCGGGGAGGAAGTTCCTGTATGGGCTCGTTCTCGTCCCTTATTTGTTCAATGTCGGGCTGATCCCCAACTATCTTTTGGTTTCCAAGCTCGGCCTCATGGACCACCTGGCGGCGGTATACCTGCCCGGGGCGATTTCGGTCTACAACACCCTGATCATGAAGAGCTTCTTCGAGGGCATTCCCGAAGAGCTGAAGGAGTCGGCCAGGATCGATGGAGCCTCGGAGCTGGCGGTGCTGTGGAAAATAATACTGCCCTTGTCCAAGCCTATCCTGCTCACCATAGGGCTCTATTACGGCGTCCATTTCTGGAACGATTTCTTCAACGCCATGCTTTACATAAACGACAGCGCCCTCCAGCCGCTGCCCATCCTGCTGAGAAACATACTGCTCTCCTCGGGCATGAACGAATACGTGGAAGTGAACGCCTTCGGCGAAGCTCCCATAGCGGCTATCAAGGCCGCGAGCGTGCTTCTGGCGGCGATTCCCATGCTGGTCGCCTATCCCTTCATTCAAAAATATTTCGTCAAGGGTACCATGCTGGGTTCGGTAAAAGGCTAAAGCCGGGGCTCAAGACCCCGTGATGATAGAGAATTAAGGAGGTTCCCATGAAAAAAATGAAAGGAATCCTGTTTTGCTTCGTGTTCGCGCTCCTGGTCGCCGGTTCGGCCTTCGCCCAGGCGGACAAGCTGACGACCATCGAGATGTGGTACGGCGCGGCGATAACCGAAGCAGGCCCGCCGCCGGACGACTGGGTAGTCTATAAGCTGCTGCGGGAAAAGTTCGGTATCGATCTGAAGATCACCGCCGAGCCTTCCAACGAGAACGATCAGGACGTGAAGATTCTCGCCGCGGCGGCGGCCAATCAACTGCCCGATATTTTCATGGTGCGCAGGGATCCATGGCAGGTACTGATCAAGCAAGGGCTCGTGGCGCCGGTGGACGACATGTACGCGCTTATGCCCAATAGGGCGCCCAACCATTTCGACAAGGACAGTATCGCTTTCACTACAATACGGGGCAAGAGCTACGGCTTCGCCTTCCCAGGCTCCCTGCAGAAAAACGAAGGCCTGGTGATCCGCAAGGACTGGCTGGACAAGCTCGGCCTCAAGATGCCCGCCACCCTGGACGAGCTGTACGATGTCTGCCACGCCTTCACGTTCAAGGATCCGGACGGTAACGGCAAGCACGACACCTACGGGTATGGGGCCTTCGTGGAGCTCTTCGACCAGGAGCAGTATCTGGGCCGCCGCTTCGACCCCATCATGGGCGCCTTCGGCGTAGCCGGCACCTGGAATATGACAGCCGCCAATTTCGGCCTGAACGCCAAAAAACCTGAATTCTTCGAAGCCCTGCAGTTCGTCAAGAAGCTGGTGGACAACAAGGTTATCGATCCCGACTGGCCCAGCCTCAAGAAGGACGATTTCCGCGCCGCCTGGAAGCAGGGCAAGTTCGGAGTCATGAGAGAGCAGATGGCGGCCTTGGCCGCCGCGGCCAACTACGCCCCCTTCGACAAGAACTTCCCCAACGGGGAATGGGCTGCCCTGCCGCCCCCCAAGGGACCCAAGGGGCTTTCCGCCACCGGCATCTACGATTCCAACTACCGAATCTATGCCGTGTCGCCCAAGGCAATAAAAGCCGGCAAAAAGGAAGCCATCGCCAAGTTCCTGGACTGGATGGCCACCGACGAGGGATACAAGCTGATCGGCTGGGGCGTCGAGGGCGTCAACTATTCGATGGACGCGAACGGCGACATCACCGACAAGAATGTGCCGGCGGATACCAAGTTCTCCTCGCCCAAGGGGCAGACCGTCACCCAGCTGCGCAACATGGTGTTCTACAACAGCGACCTGGAGCTCGCGGCGCGTTATCCCTACTACAAAACCGCCAACGGTCGCACCTTGGGTCCCCGGACCTACCTGGGGACCTTCCAGTCCTACCCCTGGACCAATGTCACCGGCTCAGGCACCATCGCGCCCTCGCCCAACAACGCCGACCTGAAGCGCTACATCAACCAGAGCGTGCAGGAGTTCGTGCTGGGCAAGACGCCCCTCACCAAGGCCAACTTCGACGCCTTTGTTGTCCAGATGGACAAGTTGGGCGCCGCCGCCTGGGAAAAGGCCGCCCGGCAGCAGATGGAAGACAACGGGTATCTGCAGTAAGGCAGCATAAGAATTTAGCGTTTTGCTTCACGCCGAAGCCCGGGCGGACTGTCCCGGTCTAAAGCTTTGGCAAAACGCTATGGGTGGGGCGCGGTGAGGAATTCTTCCGGCCGCGCCCCTTTTCGGGTCAGCCATGGATACAACACAGCGAATCGGATATAAGGCACTCCTCGCGGGCCTCGTCGACGCGGCGCTCCAGGATTGCAGACCGGACACGGCCAAATGGAATTACGAAACCGGTCTCCTCCTCTGCGCGGTCCGAAATACCTCTCAAAAGCTTTTCGCGAACAGTCGCGACGACGCCTTGCGAAAAATCGCCGAGACCCTCGTCGCGCCCGACGGCTCCATAACCGGCTACAGGCTCGATGAATTCAACATCGACCAGATAAACGCGGGAAAGTTCATCTTGTCCATGTGGAAGGACAGCGGTGACGAACGTTTCAAAATCGCCGTGGAGCAACTCATACGACAGCTAGTCTCCCATCCCCGCACTCCTTCCGGTTCCTACTGGCATAAAAAGATTTACCCCAACCAGGTCTGGCTGGACGGCCTCTATATGTTCGGCCCCTTCGCCGCCCGCTACGCAGCGGAGTTTTACAGTCCAAAACTCTTTGACGACATCTGTCTCCAGCTTTTCCACGTGAGGGATGGAATGAAGGACGAAGCGTCGGGGCTTTACTACCACGCCATGGACGAGTCCCGCCTTATGGGCTGGTCTGACCCCATCTCGGGGCTCTCGCCCCATATCTGGGGCCGGGCGGTGGGCTGGCTTTCCATGGCCCTGGTGGATGTGCTGGATTGGCTTCCGGAGAACTATTCCGGGCGGCCCGGCCTCATCGCCATGTACCGGGACCTCATGAAGGCCGTCGCGAAAGTTCAGGATGGCTCGGGGCTCTGGTTCCAGATACTCGACATGGCTGGCGCGCCCGGAAACTATCTTGAAGAATCGGCCTCGGCGATGTTCGCCTACGGGTTTTTAAAAGGTATGCGTAGGGGGATTCTGGAACCTGCCGTTTTCGTCAAGCCCGCCGAAAGGGCGCTGGCGGGAATTTGCGATCGTTTTGTTACCCGCGACACGGCCGGACGGGTCCATGTGGGAGGCATCTGCAAGGTGGCCGGCTTAGGGGGTAATCCTTACCGCGACGGTTCCTATGCCTATTACTTGAGCGAGCCCATAGTCTCGGACGATTACAAGGGTACCGGCCCTCTGATCCTCGCGCTCTGCGAAGCCTGTCGGCAATTCTGACCGGTTTTAAAGAAGGCGACAAAACGAGAAGACAGCGGACCTCCAGGACAAACACGCTAAATCCATTTCCTTATCTTGAAATAGACCAGTTCCCCGATCACCACCACGCCCATCAGGCCGAGGGCTGCCGGGTAACCCCAGGGCTGCGCCAGCTCGGGCATCAGGTGGAAATTCATGCCGTAGACCCCGGCGATGAAGGTTATGGGGATAAAAATGGCCGAAAGTATGGTGAGAACCTTCATCACCCTCGACATGTTGGTGTTTATCTCGGTGAGATGCAGCTCGATGATGGACGAAGTGTGCTCCCGGTATGATTCCAGCGCCTCGATAGCCTGTATGGAGTTCTCATAGAGGTCCCTCAGATAGGGCACCAGGGATGCTTGCATCTGGATAGAATCGGTGCGCGCCAGGGCGCTGATGGAATCCCGCACCGGCCAGATCACCCTGCGCATCCGCGCCAGTTCGCGTTTCAATCCCTGGATGCCACGGATGAAAATTCCATCATCCTCGGTTCCCAGGGTCTCGTCGAAAGCCTCCAGCCTGTCGCCTAGGCGTTCCAGAATGATGAAATAATTGTCGACGATATTATCCATCAGGGCGTACAAAAGATAATCCGCTCCGTATTTGCGCAAACGTCCTCCGCCGGCCATAATCCGCTCCCGTATCGCTTTAAAGCAGTCGCCGGGACGTTCCTGGAAGGAGATCAGTATTTTACCCTTCAGAATAAAGCTAACTTGCTCGTACTCGATCGATCCGTCATCGTGCATGGTGAGCATCTTGGTGATGAGAAAAAGGTAGTCGTCGTAATTTTCGAGCTTGGGTCGATGTTCCACCGTGAGGATGTCCTCGACCACCAGGGGATGGATCCCCAGAATCGCGCAAAGTTTTTCCACGCCTCCGCCCGACAATCCGTTGATATTGATCCAGTTCACGACATCAGGATCGATGAGGGCGGCCAGTTCGTTGACGTCCTCGGGTATGCGCACAACGGCAGAAGCTTCCTCGTAAGAATAGAGGGAATAGGTGGCTGTAGTGGGCTCGGTGTCGCCGATATAGGTGGCCGATCCCGGAGGCAGGCCCGCCGTCTCTTCCGACACCCCGGAAAACGGCAACTTCGAAGCTCGCCTTTTTTTCCTTCCAGCTTCTGTTTTTTCGTCCTTGCCCGATCGCAGCTTCGTCCGGAATTTACGCTTCATAGCATATAGACTAGTGTTCGGCAGCCCCCAAATCAACACA
>LVBN01000065.1 GCA_001603165.1 Spirochaetales bacterium Spiro_12 | reverse complement strand
GCCGCCGACACGGTCGCCCAGGGTGCGGAAAAAGTATACAAAGCGGTCTGGGATCTGGCAAAGCCAATTTTCGATCCCCAGTCGGGTATCGTCACCTGGTTCAGGACCACGTTCATGGACGGAATCTTCGCCTACCTGCCCTTCAGCCTCTTCCAGATCATGATCGTATTCATGGAAATCGCCATAGGCCTGGCCCTCTTCGGCGGCTGCTTCACCTGGCTGGCCGCGGTGGCGAGTATCGGCATGTGCGTCATATTCACCATGTCCGGCATGTTCGCCTGGAACCAGCTCTGGTTCGTCTTCGCGGCCATCGTGATGATGGGCGGCGCCGGCCGGGCTTTCGGACTGGACCACTGGGTCGTTCCCTTCTTCAAAAAGTGGTGGAACGGCACCAAGTTCGCCCGCAGGTGGCATTTCTATGCCGACGACCCCAGCAAGTAAAGAGGGATAATCCAGGGGCGAGAGCCGGAGGTCCTTTCGCGAGCCGAAGAGGAACTCCGGCTTTTTTTGGCACGGCCCTTAGTAAGGTTTTAAAAGAAGATGACGGATATCTGGAAAAATTCACCTCGTCTCGGCAAGCGTTTGGATCGTGTCGAAGGTCTATTGGCGGAAACCTTGAGCGATCCGGGCTTTCCCTTGGCCGAGGCTACCAAACGGCTGGTGTTCTCGGGCGGCAAGATGCTCAGACCTGCCTTCGTCATCATAGGCTCGGGGTTCGGACCCAAGGGCAAAGGCCCTTCCAGCGAAGATAAAATCCATCATATCGCCGCGGCGGTGGAATTGATTCACACCGCCAGTTTGGTGCACGACGATATCATCGACGACGCGGCCATCCGCCGCGGCACTTCCACGTTGCATACCGATTTCGGCACTACCAACGCCATCCTGGCCGGGGACTGGCTTTTCTCGCGAAGCTTCCGCCTGGTGGCCGACTACGCCGACCTGAAGAGCGCCAGGGTCCTGGCCCGTTTCGTCGGTGGCATTTGCGCCGCCGAAATCGGACAGGACTTGGGAAAATTCGGATTTTCGACCTCCAAGCGAAGCTACCTGCGGACGATCGCCGGCAAGACGGCGGCGCTTTTTTCGCTCTCCCTCCACGTGGGTGCCAGCGAAGCCAAGGCCGACCCCTTAGTGATCCAAGCGCTGCGACGGACCGGTTACGATATCGGCATGGCTTTCCAGATAATCGACGACATTCTGGATTACGAATCCGACGACAAGACGCTGAGAAAACCCGTCGGCAACGATATAAAGGAAGGACTCTGCACCCTTCCCCTCATCCTCGCCCTCAAGAAGGACGAATCCTCCCTCAGGCCGCTCCTGGGCAAGCCGATGGACGATCGGAAAATTTCCGAAATACTGCGTATCGTCCTGGCTACCGGCGCCCTGGACGAAGCAAGATCGATAGCCCAACGGTTTACCGCCCGGGCCCGGGTGGAGATCGAACGGCTTCCCTCCTGTCCGGCCAAGCAAGAGCTCATGAACGCGTCGGAAGCCCTGCTCCAACGAAGGTACTAGAGGAGACTCAGGGTGGATTCCATTTTGCTGACCAGCTTTCTCATGGGACTAGCCCTCTCCATGGACGCCCTGGCGGTTTCCATCTCCGCTTCCATATGTACCGATTCCATACCCAGGGCGGTAAGCCTGCGGGCAGCCGCCTTCTTCGGCTTTTTTCAGTTTGCCATGCCCCTGACCGGCTGGCTTTTAGGCTCGACCTTCAGGCAGCTCATCCAAGGGTACGATCACTGGATCGCCTTTGGCCTTCTGGCCTTCGTGGGCGGTAAAATGTTGTGGGAAGGTATCCGCGTCAGAATTCCCGCCTACTGTCCCGACCCCGACGAGATCAAAGACCATGGCATCATGAAGATCCATAGCCTGCTCCTCCTGGCCCTGGCCACCAGCATCGACGCCCTGGCCGTCGGTCTCTCGTTATGCATGATCGGCTCTCCCATTCTCTGGCCCTCGGTCATCATCGGCGTCACCACCTTCGTCGTATGCCTTCTGGGAATCCAGTTCGGGAAAAACCTGAAACGGCTTTTCGGCGACTGGGCCGATATCGTCGGAGGAATAGTTTTGATAGGTATAGGGACAAAGATCCTCATCGAGCACCTGATCGCCCATATTTGAGATATTTCCCGGAGCCTCCGCAATTACAAGGAGCCTGGCTCAAGAAAAATCCGCGTTTGCCGCAAAAAAATCCCAAAATTTTTTATTTTCCGGTCTATACTGTGCCGATGCCCAAGACGGGAAGTGTGGAAGGAGTACGAAAACCCTTACCATGGCGATCGTATCTCGCCCTGGCCGCCGGGATCCTCGCCAGCCTCATGCTTCTTCTCGATCTCCGAATCACCCTGCGGCTGGACGATCCCGCCAATTACGCCGCGGAACTGCTCGAACTCAAGGCAGGAAGGACCGAAGAACTCGCATCGGCCCTGGAAGCCGTCTCCTACCAGTTTCTTTCCAATTCACTCCTCAATGAAACGCTGGCATCCTACACATCGGACAAGGAACTTTACGATATCAGCAGATGGAACGCGGTCTTTTCGGATCACCTCGAGGGGGTGACGGGGACAGTCCCCGAAATCGAGGATGCGGTGTTCTTCGATCTGAACGCCCTCGGCCGCATTCCCCTGACAATGAGCGATTCCCTCACCCGGCGGACCTGGATTCCGGTTCGGGAAACAATCCTGGAGTCGGCCGCGGCGGCGGAAGGCAGACCGGTTTGGGCTGTGCTTTCCCAAGAAAGTCCTCGGCCGGCGGAAGCGAAAAATCACGGTTCCCCCCTCCTGTGCGCCCGGCTCATCAAGCGCATACCCGACGGCTTCCGCCTCGGCGTCCTTGTGCTTCTCATCGATCCGGACAGGTTTTCCCGCACCGTAGGCGGCTTCTCCCAGGACGAGGGTATATCCGTATCCAAGAAGACCGACTACAACCTCCTTTTGGACAAGGATGGCAGAATCCTAGCCTCGGTGGACCCCTCTTTCAGCCTCAAGACAGCCTCGGAGGCTATTCCGGATTTCAGTTTCCGCCTGGAAGGCCGCCTGCCCCCGGCAGCCCCGGGACGTTACAGGAACTCCTCATTCTGGGTCGTCTACAATCCCGTTCCCGGCAAGGACTGGACCATCCTCTCCATTCTGCCCATCTCCGCGAAACCGTTTCCTGCCCTGGTCAGGCTCCTGCTTCTCGCGATCCTGGGTTTCTCCATCTGGATCGTCACGGCCTATGTCCGTAGCGCGCGAAAAGAACCAAGTCGGGTGGAAAAGGAATTCCGCCTTCCCTCCTGGTGGTCCGAGTTAAGTCCCAAGGAAGCCCTGGTGCTGCTCTTTCTTCTCACGGGAAAGGGGAACAAGGAGATCGCCTCGATCTTGGGAATCAGGGAGCAGACGGTGAAAAACTATCTGCATTCCGCCTATGGACGTATTGGGGCCCAGGACAGGGTATCGGCCATAGTCCGTCTCCGGGACGCGGGGTTGGATCTGGAGTCGGTTCGCCTTCACGCCGAAAAAAATCCCGATTTTTCCCTGGACCCCCGCCTTTTTTCCTAGTTTTTTCCAAAAAACCGCCTTGAGAGTACCAAAGTACTCGTTGCGCGTTCGCTAAAACCGACAAAAAATTCCCCATCATCTTCAAGGAGGAATCGATGAAACGCACGCTGCTCATTTTCATGGCCGTCCTGACCGTGGGTATTCTGCCGGTATTCGCCCAGGGCAAGGAAAAACTCATGGTCTATACATCCATGAAGGAAGTTCTGATCGGCGAACTCAGGGATGCCTTCGTGAAAAAGCACCCCAACGTACAGTTCGATTATTATTCCGCCGGCGCGGGTAAAATAATGGCCAAAATAGCCGCAGAGCGGCAGTCGGGCAAGCTTGTGGTGGACGTGCTTTGGACCAGCGAGGTCCCCGATTTCTACGCCCTGAAAAAGGAAGGGGTTCTTCAGAAGTACAAGTCGCCGGAAGCCCAGTACGTGGTGAGCCCCCTGAACGATCCGGATTACGAGTTCACCCCCGCCCGCCTGGGCACCCTGGGAGTTACCTATAACACCAACAAGATCAAGACCCCGCCCACCCAATGGTCTGATCTTTTCGGACCGGCGTGGAAGGACAGCTTCGCCATAGCCAATCCCGCCCTTTCGGGCACTGCCATGGTCTCCGTGGGCATGATGGCCGAAAACCTCGGCTGGGATTACTTTACCAAACTGAGGGCCAACGGCGGCAAGCTGGGCCAGGGCTCGGGCCAGGTGGTGGACGACACCGCCGCCGGCGATCTGGTGGGTTGCATCGGCGTGGATTACATCACCATCGATAAGATCAAGCTCGGCGCCCCCCTGGGCTTCGCCTATCCCAAGGAAATGCTGGTCGTTCCCAGCCCCGTGGCGATTTTCAAGGGCACTCCCAATCTCCCGGCCGCCCAGAAATTCGTGGACTTCCTCCTTTCCAAGGAGGGACAGACCATCATCGCTAACAACTACACCCTGCCGGTGCGCAGGGATGTGCCCATCGCCCAGGGCGTTGGCCTTGTCACCCCGGAGGAAGCCGTCAAGCGCGCCATGGGAATCGACTATCTCAAGCTCATGGCCGAAAAACAGGCCACCATCGACAAGTTCACCGCGATAATGCAGAAGAAGTAAATCGTTGTCGGGACGCGGGGAGGCTTGCAAGGCGCTCCCCGCGAAACCCCTTTCCTCTGGTGCCGCCGAAGAACGCCGCAGGCAGGGTTTTTGCGCCCTGTCTCATCCCCTACATGCTTAAGGAGAACCCAACATGGCTGACCTTCGCCTGTCGGGAGTGTCGAAATCCTACGGTACTCACAAGGTGCTCGACGATCTCGATCTCACCATACAATCGGGTGAGTGCTTCACCCTCCTCGGCCCCTCGGGTTGCGGGAAGACCGTGATCCTGAGGCTCATCGCGGGCTTCGAGACGCCCGACGAGGGAACCGTCAATATCGGAGAACGGATCGTCGCCGACGCTAAGCACGCCCTGCCCCCCGAGGAGCGTCACATCGGCGTCGTATTTCAAGACTACGCCGTCTGGCCCCACAAGACTGTTCATGAAAACATCGCCTATCCCCTGGAAATAGCCAAGGCGACCAAAGAAAAAATCTCTGCCGATGTACGCAAAGCCATCGAGCAGGTGGGATTGAAGGGCCTGGCCAACCGCTATCCCTACCAGCTTTCCGGCGGGCAGCAGCAGCGCGTCGCCCTCGCCAGAGCCCTGGTCACCAATCCCGCGGTCATGCTCCTGGACGAACCCCTCACCAACCTTGACGCGAACCTCCGGGAGGAAATGCGTTTCGAGATCAAGGAACTCCAGCGCAAGACCGGGACTACCATTTTCTACGTCACCCACGACCAGGAAGTAGCCCTGGCCATCTCGGATAGAATGGCCATCATGGATTTGGAAGGGAAAATCAGGCAGACGGGAAAACCCGATGAGGTATACGAGCACCCCGTGGACGAATTCGTCCACCAGTTCCTGGGCATACCCAACTACATACCCTTCGAGATCAGGGAGGGCGCCGCCTGGATACGGGGGGACGCAGACGGCGCCAAAGCCCTGCGCCTCCCCCTTTCGCCTCCCTCCACCTTCGAAGGGACTTCCGGAAGGGCAGGCTGCAGACCCATGGATATTCTTCTGGACAGGAATCCGGCTATCGAAGGGGGCCTGCCGGCCAAGCTGCTGCGGCTCTCACTCCTCGGACCGATTGTGGACTTTTTGCTGGATGTGAAAGGCGTGCAGCTCCGCGCCCAGGTACAGACCGAGGAAGCCCTGGCCAGGGATCTCCTCGTCGAGGAAGGCCAGGACTGCGGCATCCGTTTTTCGGGTCTGCGATGGTTTGACGAAAACGGGGAGGCCGCTCGATGAACACAGGGAAAAAACTGACAACCGCCAACCTGGTCCTCGTCTTTTCCATTTTGGTCCTGGTGATCGTCGTCGCGGTGCCTGTCATCCTCATCATTCTCACGGCGTTTTTTGAAAACGGAAAATTCAATATCGCCGGCGTGATGAAGATTCTTTCCGATCCGGACACTTACCAGGCATTGTGGAATTCCGTGCTGATCGCCACGGGCACTACCCTGGTATCGACGACGATCGGTACCTTCTTCGCCTGGCTGGTGGCCCGAACCGATCTGCCTTTCAAAAAAGCCATGAAGGCCCTCTTCCTCGTGCCCTTCATGCTGCCTTCATTCATCGGCGCCCTGGCCTGGAAGGTGCTGCTCTCGTCCCGGGCCGGCTACATAAACAAGCTCCTCATGGCCATGTTCGGCCTGGAGCGGGCGCCCATCGACATAATGAGCCTGGGCGGCATCATCGCCATCGAGTCCATGTATCTCTTTCCCTTTGTCTTCCTCCAGGTGGCCGGCGCCCTCGAACGTATGGACCCCACCCTGGAGGAATCGGCCCGCATCTCCGGCGCCGGCCTGGGCACCATAACCGGCAAGATAACCCTTCCTCTTGTGATGCCCTCGATTCTCTCAGGAGCCCTCCTGGTGGCCCTCTATTCCCTCTCCCACTTTGGCGTGCCCTCGATCCTGGGTACCGAAAAGGGTATTTACAACATACCCACCAAAATCTACGAAAGGATCTACGCTTCGGGAGGCTCCTTCGGCGCCATCCGGGTTGGAACTATTCTTTCCACCATCCTGGTCATCTCGGCGGCCCTCATCCTCAAGCTCCAGGATATCCTGCTCAAGAAAGGCCAGTATCAGATCATAGCCGGCAAGAGCATGCGCCCCATGGTGCTCAAGCTCCGGGGGCTCAAGCTGCCTCTGCTCATCATCAGCATCGTCTACATCCTCATCACCGTCGTCCTGCCCACCGTGACCATTTTCATGGTAGGTGGCCTCAAGACATACGGGCTGACCTTCCAGCTGAAGAACATGACCTGGGACAACTATATAAAAATATTCCAGTGGAAGATGACCAAGGATGCCATCTGGAACTCCATTTACCTATCCTTGAGCGCGGCCTTCGTAACCATGCTGGCGGGCACCATGATCTCCTATGTCATAGTCAAAATGAAGGTGAAGGGAAAATTCCTCCTCCAGTTTCTGGGGGTCCTGCCCTTCTCCCTGCCGGGCACGGTCATAGCCCTGGGCGTCATCCTCACCTGGAGCGGCCGCTTCGGCATCAACATCTACAATACGCCCTGGATCATCTTCGTCGCCTACATAGCCAGGTACATGGCTTTTTCCATCAAGTCCAACTCGGCCTCCCTGTCCCAGGTCTCCGACTCGCTGGAGGAGGCATCAAGAGCCTGCGGAGCCAGCCATTGGCAGAGCCTGAAGGATATCGTCATACCTCTCATAAAACCGGGCATGATCAGCGCCTTCTTCCTCATTTTCCTGCCCGCCCTGCGGGAACTCACCACCTCGGTGCTCCTCTACGGACCGACCACCAGGACCATAGGTGTGGCCATCTACGCCCTCAACGAAGACGGGGAAACAGTCCGCGCCGCCGCCCTGGCTTCCATAGCCCTGGTGATAATCTTCGTGGGAGAAACGGTGATACGAAAATTCCTCGCCCAGCTGGACAAGCCCAGGGCGAAGGTGGAGGAGTAAGGCGATGGCGCAGCTAAAACTGAAGGATGTGACAAAACGATTCGGCGAGGTCATCGCGGTGAACAAGCTCAATCTCGATGTGGAACAGGGCGAATGCTTTTCCTTCCTGGGCCCCTCGGGCTGCGGCAAGACCACCACCCTGCGGATGATCGCTGGTTTCGAGGACCTGGACGAGGGCGAGCTCTCGGTGGACGACAAGCTCTTTTCGTCGAGCTTCAAGAAGTATTATCTGCCTCCAGAGCAGCGGGATTTCGGCATGGTCTTCCAGGCCTTCGCCGTCTGGCCTCACCTGACGGTGCGGGACAATGTGGCCTTCCCCCTGCGGATCCGCAAGCGACCCAAAGACGAAATCGCACAACGGGTAAAGATGGCCCTGCAGAGCACCGGCCTCACCCATCGGGAGGATAGCTACCCGGCCAAGCTCTCGGGCGGCGAACAGCAGCGCATAGCCCTGGCCAGAGCTATCGCCATCAATCCCAAGGTCATGCTTCTGGACGAGCCGCTTTCCAACCTGGACGCCAAACTCCGGGAGGAGATGCGCTTCGAGATCAAGGATCTTCAGAAAAAATTCGGCTTCACAATCATCTACGTCACCCACGACCAGGCCGAAGCCATGGCGCTTTCGGACCGCATGCTCGTCATGGACCGGGGGGTGGTGCAACAGATAGGCAAGCCCTTGGACATCTACGACAAACCGGCGAACAAGTTCGTCTTTTCCTTCATCGGACTTTCGAACTTTATTCCCGTGGATATAGCCTCGGGCGAGGCGCGGATCAAAGGAGTGGCGGCCGCGGCGAGCCGGGCGGCGCCGGCGGACCTGGGCGCCAGAGCCCTCCTGGCCTGCAGGCCCTCGGACATAGACTTCGTGCCGCCCGGCACCCCCGATTCCTTCGATGCCCTGGTGACGAGGCGCACCTACCTGGGCGATATCGTGGATTACAAACTCGCCGCCGGCGCCGCCGAGCTTCGGGTACAGAAGCCCAGAAGGGCGGACGGACCCCGGGAAGGGGAAACGTGTTCGATACGGATTAATCGCACCTTGTGGTATAAGGCGGAGTAAAAGCCGTCGGGGCAGGCGCCCCCTTCCGGCGCCTGCCGTTCGGCCCCGCCGGCGGCGCCAGAGCCCGCGCGCGGCAGAGCGCCCAGGACGCGGCGGGGGTTGAACATCCCGGGGGTATTTAATCCCCCTGCAGGATGGCGATCAGCTCGGAGGCATCCCGGGCGCGCACCAATGCCTTGATCAGCGCGCCCGACTGGGCGAGCCGCGCTATATCGGCCAGGGCGGCGATATGAGGCCCGGCTTTATCGGCCGATGCCGCGATGAGAAAGAACAGTCGGGAGGGTTTGCCGTCCGTCGCGTCGAATGCGATGCCCTCCGGCGCCACGCCTATGGCGAGACATACGTTCCTGACAGCGTTGGTTTTGCCGTGAGGGACGGCTATTCCCTCGGACAAGCCGGTGCTTCCCAACGCTTCCCGGTCCAGCACCGCCCGATAGAGGGCTTCAGGGTCGCTCACCTTATCCGTGGCGGAAGCCAACAGGTTGACCAATTCCCTTAAAACGCCCTGTTTGTCCCTAGCCTCCAGGGGAACCTTCACCGTTCTCTTGTCGATCAGCTCGATGAGCGACATATTCACCACCTTTCGGACCGGCCTTGTCCTCCGGTCCGCAAGAGCCCATTGGGGCTTACTTCAAGGCCGGGGTATCCGACCGCCTCGTTTTTACAATTCGCGGTACAGTTTCTCAATGCGCTCTTCGTTTCGAGCGATGAAAACGGAGCAATCCACGGTCCGCATCGCGGATTCGAGCTCGTCGAACAGGGCGTCCCTCCGGCTTCGTATCCGGGGAGGAGGCCCCATGACCAAAAGGTCGATACCCAACTCGTCCACCTTCTCCTTTATTCCCATGGCGATCGAACCGCTGACGTTGACGCCTTTTACGAAAATGTTCTTTTTGCGGCCCATTTCCACGGCATGGTTGAGATAGCGGGCGCCGTCGTCAAAAAGCTCCTTTCGGTACTCCTCCCGTTCCGCCTCGAGGAAGATATGGGACTGGACGAGATCCGAAAGCGCCCTGGTGTTAACGATGGAAAGGGCATAAAGCTCGGCGCCCATGAAATCCGCAAGCACCACCGCCAGCCGCATCGCCAGAATGGAACCCTCCGACCCGTCGAGGTACACCATGATTCGTTCAACCGGTTTAGTCATCGAACTTACGCCTCCGTTTCGGCCGCGGCCAGTCGATCCTTCACCCTTTTCATAAGTACGAATATATCCCGTTCGCTCTCTTCCAGTCTGCCGGCGATATGGGAAATCGTCTCCTCCAGCTCGGGGATGGCGATCTTTTCGAGAGCGTTGACCTTGCGGATGGTTTTGTGGGTTTCCGTCGCCAGCCGGGTGATCGACACCTTGAGCTCCGCGAAACGGCCCATGAGGCCGAGGGCTTCCCTGAAGCCTTTCACCGCCAGGTCGACCCGGAAATCGGCACCCAGGGCGCTGAAATACGGAGCCCTGTCGGTAAATGTGGTCTCCACCACCGGCAGGGACACCCCCATTACCTTCCGCTGGCCGAGCTGAATCGAGGCGTCCATGTTCACCGCGCCGGAGAGCGAGAGAACCTGCAGCTTGCCGATGGCCAGCACCGCGTCCTCCAGGGTTTCGAAAGCTTTGGCCAGGGCTTCCTTGACGCTCTTCTCATAGGATACCGCCTGATCCACCAGCGCCAGGAGCTCGGTGACCAGAATACCCCGCTTTTGGTCGAGCAGATCCTTGCCCAATTCGGCGAAGGACAATTCTTCTTTCAGTTTGAGCAAATTGGTCTTGGTGGGCGCCAGGTTCCTCATCCGCCGACCTCCGCGCCGTACCAGGTATCCAGCTCCTCGTCCGTCACCCTGTGGAGCTCCTCGGCTGGCAATCTCCTTAAAGCCTCCCAGCCCAGGTCGAGGGTCCGCTCCATGGATCTGTCTTCGTCCGGGGATTGGTTGATGAAGCGGGTTTCGAAGAACTCGCCGAAAGCGATGTACTTTTTATCCAGGGGGCTGAGTTCCTCCTCGCCGATGACGGAGGCGAGGTTCCGCACGTCCTTTACGTAACTATAGGCGGCGAAAAGCTGGCTGGCCAGATGGGGATGATCCTCCCTGGTCATGCCTTTTCCTATTCCGTCCTTCATGAGCCTCGAGAGCGAGGGCAGGCCGGCGACCGGGGGATATATTCCCCTGCCGCCTAAGTCCCGTTCGAAGACTATCTGGCCTTCGGTTATATACCCTGTCAGGTCGGGAATGGGGTGGGAGATGTCGTCGTTCGGCATGGTCAGTATGGGCAGCTGGGTTATCGAGCCCGGCAGGCCCTTGATCATGCCCGAGCGCTCGTAGATTTCGGCGAGGTCGGAGTACAGGTAGCCCGGATATCCCTTTCGGGAGGGGATCTCCCCGCGGATGGTCGAAATCTCCCGCAGGGACTCGCAGTAGTTGGCCATGTCGGTGAGAATGACCAGGACATGCATTCCCTTCTCGTACGCCAAAAACTCCGCCAAGCTGAGGGCGACCCTGGGCGTCACGATCCTCTCTATGGACGGATCGTCGGCCAGGGAGAGAAAGAGGGCCACATTGTCCGAACTCCCGGTTTCCTCGAAGGAGCGGATGAAAAACCTGGCGACGTCGTGCTTGACCCCCATGGCGGCGAAAACCACGGCGAAATCGGTCTTGCCGCCCCGGATCTTGGCCTGGCGGGCGATCTGGGCGGCGAGTTCGTTGTGCGGAAGGCCGTTTCCCGAGAATATGGGCAGCTTCTGGCCCCGTATGAGGGTGTTCATGCCGTCGATCGCCGAAATCCCAGTCTGGATGAAGTCCCTGGGATACTCCCGAGCCGTGGGGTTGATGGGTCTGCCGTTGACATCGACCTCCCGTTCCGCCTTGGGAGGGGGGCCTGAGTCGATAGGCCGTCCCAGACCATCGAATACCCGGCCGAGCATGGCCGTCGACACGCCCAAGGACAGGGGCTTGCCGGTAAAACGCACCGTGGTATCCGGCATGGTCAGGTTTTGGGTGCCTTCGAAAATCTGGGCCACCACCAGATCGTCCGAGCTGTCCATCACCATTCCCAGCCGCGGGCTGCCGCTGGAATCCACGCACTCCACAAGCTCGCGGTACCCGACGGGATGGGTCTTCCTGACGAAGATCAGGGGGCCCTCGATGCGGGCCAATCCCCTATATTCGCGGGCCGCCGCCAGCCGACGCTCGGTATCCGGTCCAAGTTTCAACTCAGGCATAGGCCGACTCCAATCTGTCCACGGCGCGGTCCAGGGCCGCCGCCAACTTCGCGAAGGCTTCTTCGTCGTCATCTTTTATCGTGAATTTCATTTTGACGATGTCCTGAAGCACCGCGATCTTCTTCAGCTCTCCCAGGGAAACGCCCCGCTTGATAGCCCCGGCGCCCCGGCGCCAATAGGCGAGAATCAGGGACAACATTTTGTATTGCTTCAGCGGCGAGGAGAAACGGTCCACCTCATCGAAGGCGTTTTGCTGGAGAAAGGCGTTCTTGAACAAGCCGCAGACTTCGATGACGAAGCGCTGGCTGTCCGGCAGGGCGTCGGGGCCCACCAGCTTCACGACCTGGAGCAGCCTTGTCTCCCTTCTGAGCAACTCCACGATTTCCTTGCGGTCCCTGGCCCAGCCTTCCCCGGCCAGGTCGGTCCACCAGGAGCTCACGTCCTCCAAATATTCGCTGTAGCTGTCCAGCCAGGATATGGCCGGATAGTGCCGGGCGTTGGCGAGGTTGCGGTCCAGGCCCCAAAAGCAGCGGACGAATCGCTTGGTATGCTGGGTGACCGGCTCGGAAAAATCGCCGCCAGGGGGGCTCACCGCCCCTATTATCGACATCGAGCCCTCGGAGCCCGAAAGCGTATCCATATAGCCCGCCCGCTCGTAGAATTCGGCGATCCGGGTGGGGAGGTAGGCGGGGAAGCCCTCCTCGGCGGGCATTTCCTCCATCCGCCCCGAGAGTTCCCTCAGGGCCTCGGCCCAACGGGAGGTGGAGTCGGCCATCACCGCCACATGGTAGCCCTGGTCCCTGAAGTACTCCGCGATAGTCACCCCGGTGTAGACGCTGGCCTCCCGGGCGGAAACCGGCATGTTGGAGGTGTTGGCGATAAGGACGGTACGCTCCATGAGACTCTTGCCTGTCCGAGGATCCACCAGGTGGGGAAATTCGGTGAGGACGTCGGTCATTTCGTTGCCCCGCTCGCCGCAGCCGATGTAGACGATTATGTCGGCGTCACACCACTTGGCTATGGCGTGCTGGGTCATGGTCTTGCCGGTGCCGAAGCCTCCGGGAATGGCCACCGTACCTCCCTTGGCCAGGGGAAATAGGGTATCGATAACCCGCTGGCCGGTCACCAAAGGGATCGAAGGAGGACGCCTGGACCGCGCCGGCCTGGGCACCCTGATCGGCCAGCGCTGCACCATGGTCAGTTCCCGCCGCTCCTGGCCCGTATCGATGACGGCGACGACTTCGTCGACCCCGTATTCGCCCTCGGGCGCTATGGAAATCAATTTTCCGGAAGTCCCGGGGGGCAGGCAAATCCTGTGTTCGATCCTGGAGGTTTCCTGTACGCGGCCCAGCACCGCGCCGGCGGCAAGCAGGCTTCCCTTCGCGGCAGAAGGGACGAAGCCCCAGCGTCTGGACCTGTCCAGCGCGTTGGCCGACACCCCTCTTCCTATGAAGGTTCCGGTGCGTTTCAAAAGCTCGTCCAGTGGTCTCTGTATGCCGTCGTAAATGGATCCCAGCAGGCCGGGCCCCAATTCCAGCGACAAGGGCATGCCGCTTCCGTAGGCGGGTTCTCCGGGGGCGAGGCCGGTGGTATCCTCGTAGACCTGCACCAGGGCTTCCTCGCCTTCAAGCTTGATCACCTCGCCCACCAAAAGACCGTTCCCCACATGGACAAGCTCAAGCATGCGCGCGTCGCGCACGCCCCTCAGGATGATCACGGGGCCGTTCACCCTCCGTACCCTGCCGATTATGCGTTCGTTCATGACTGTCCCGTCCCTTGGTCAGGAAAATCGTCAGGGGAATCGGATCTGGCCGATTCGAGGGTCGCCCGGATGAGCCCCCGCATGGCGCCCTCGGCCCTGGCGAGGCGGGCCGGAGCGCTGTTGTCGTAGCACAGCCTTCCACCCTCCGACTCCAGCAGAAGCCCCTGGCGATCCAAAAACGGCTTCTTCGACAGACTAAGATGTATCGACCGTCCGGCAAGCTCGAACACGCCTTGCTCGACCCGGGCCAAAAACTCGGCATTCAAATATCTTGCCTCAGCCTCAGAGGTCCTTATCTCGGCCTCGGAGCCGCCGATCCCGATCGCCGCCTCGCAGGCCCAGGCGAATACCCGATCCCCATATTCGGGACCGTCCAGGGCTTTCGCGTACTCGGCGGCGGCCAGATCCAGGACGCGGCGCATGAAGCGCTCCTCCGACTCAAGTTCGAGCTTCCTCGTCTCGGTCCTCAGGCGCGTCTCATAGGCAGCCTTTATGGACGATTCGCGGACGGAGGCTGTCTGCGCGGCTTCCGCCTCGATGGCCGCCGCCTTTTCCGCAGCTTTTCGAAGCTTCGCCGAAGCATACTCCGCCGCCTGGGATTCGACGGTTTTTATCTTGGCCTCGGCATCGGCCCGAATGCCCTCCAGGAGCAGGCTCAGATCCGGCTCCGGGGCGGGCACGTTCGTCTTTTTATTCATACCGATATCCCTATCGCGGCGTTAGCCAGCTCGCGTATTCCCGGACGCCCCGGAGCCGAGCCGGTTCTGTCCGGGATTTCCACGATCAGGGGAAAGCGTACCGAAAACATGTACTCATCGACCTCGGATCGTATGAGGTCGGCGCAATGCTCGGTCATGATGATGACTCCGACATCCGGAGCGGACAGGGCTTCCCGCAGGGCGGCCTGGGCATCGTCGGCGTTTTTCGCGATCCTTCCGGCGACTCCCGCCATTCCGAAGCCCAGAACCGTATCCTCGTCGCCTATGGCGAAATAAACCATCCCGGCGGATTCCTATACCTTGCCCAGAATCATGAGGGCGGTAATGAAACCGAATACCACCAGGCCTTCCGCCAGGGCGACGAATATCAGGGCCTGGCTGGCGATCTCGGGCTTTTCGCCTATCGCGCCCATGGCCGCCGAGCCCACGTTGCCGATGGCGATGCCGGCGCCGATGGCGCCCAGGCCGAAGGCGGCGGCCGCGGCGATCAGTCCGTACTTCTGGACCTCGGACCTGGCCGAGACCTGCGCCGCGGACGCCGCCTCGGCGCCCCCCTGCGGCAGAACCGTCTGGTTCGCGGCCTGTTGGTCCAGGCCCTGATCGGCGCTCTGTCCGAAGACGTTCCCCACCGTCGCCAGCGCCAGCGCGACTCCCAACAGAATCGTAAGGGACCCGATGCTCATCGCCCGAGCCTTGAACGCACGTTTTTCGCTCATATGATACTCCTCTCCCATGATAACCTTTCACGCGGCGCCCCGTACTTCATTCGGCGCTCCTGAAGGAGATCGGCTTGTACGCCCGACCTGTTCCGTTGAAATACCTGGAGAAAAATTCGTAATAGTTGAGTCGCAAGGCCTGGATGCCCGCCGACAGGCCTTCCAGGGCGATTACCAGGGCGTTCCCCAAAACGAGAATGAGAAAGCCCGCAACCGACACCCCCCCCGGGGGACTCGCCATCGCGGCGATTTGGGAAAAAGCGGTCATCAAGCTCACATGGGCGATACCCAGGCCGGCCACCCGCATGAAGGACAGCGTATTGGCCAGATAGCCCGAATATACTTCCAGCGTTCCCACCAGCCATTCCATCGCAAAGCCCATAATCGTCCCAAGAGTCATGGGTCCCGCTTCCCCCCGCTTTCTCTTTTCCATGTACTCCATCGGTTCCTTGAGGCCCAGCAGAATCGTCGGAACGCCGAGAAGCGGCAACAACAAGCCCGCCGGCGGCAACGCCTTGTACGCGTGCCCGACGAAATAAAAGGCCGCCCACGCCCCGGCCAGGTAAATCCACCCCCCCGCCAGGCCGGCCTTGTCGAACAAAAGCGTCTTCCATCGGCGGGCCTTGAAGAGATTAACCCAGTTTATGACAAAGCCACATATCAGCACCACCATGCCGAACTTGATCGTGATGCCGAGAATATCATAGATATCCCGCACGGACCCGCCGGAACGGGGCTCCCCGTTCACCACGCCGTGATAATCGAACCAGAGCGCCGGCACTATAGGTCTGCCGAAAACCGATCCGAACAAAAGCCCCGCGACTATGGCCGCCCCTCCGCAATAAAGGATCAACCTGGCCAAGGTATCGCCCGAGCGACGGCGCTTGGATCTGGCCAGCAGGAAAGCGCCCGCGAACAGGAGAACCAGTCCGTGGCCCGCGTCGCCGAACATCAGGCCGAACATCGACAGGTAAGCAACGGCGACGAAGCCTGTGGGGTCGACCGTCCCGTAACGCGGAACACCGAAATTGGTGACCAAGGTTTTGAATGGTGCCAGGGCCTTGGAATTTTTTATCTCCACCGGAGGTTCGCTGCCGTCCGGCGCAGCCTGCCCCACCGCCAGCCACTCGATATGACAACGCCCCGCGCAGGCCTTTCGTATGCCTTGCTCGACCCGGCTCCTGTCTGCCGCAGGGATCCACCCCGACAAGAGGGATACGCTGTCCGTCCTGACGAAGGTCGATCGCATTTTCATGGAGAGTTCCGCCGCCCGCAGGGAGGCCCACATGTCCGCGAGCTTTCTCCCCCGGGATGCGAAAAGACCATCGAATTCCAAGGCCTTATCCTCGAGCTGGGTTTTTACGCGCTGTCGACGGGCATCTATCTCTTTCAATGCCTCGCTTCCAGTGCCAGCGGAAGAAATCTCTTCCTGCCCTTCATTCCAGCCGTAACGGGAAAGCAGGGCCCGCACTCGGCTTTCGTCCCTCTTCATAGTGACGATCATCAGGGGTAAACGTCCGCCGGAAGCAAGCTGGGCGGGAATAGTCACCGCCGCGAGGGCTCCCAGTTCGCGCTCGAGGCGCGAGTAACTTTCCTCCGGCACGGACCCCCTCCTATAGGAGAGAACCGAGGAAGCGCTGGAAGGCAGCCGCAGCCCCTTATCCCGGGGGCCCTGGGCTTCCGCCTGGCGTCGAAGCTCCTCCAACCTCAGAAGCTTATCCTGCAAATCCCTCTGCCCTTCTCTCAGGCTCTGGACTTCCGAGGCGATGCTCCCCAGGTCTTTCTCGATTGCATTCAGATCGGGGAGGGTTTCGGATGAAAAGTCGGCGGGATCCGAAGGTTGTATCGGCGGATTCGCCAAGACCAGGAAGCCTTCCACCCGGCGGCGGAGGTCCTGGATTCTGCTTATCTCGACCGATTCTCCGGCTGCGCCCCCAAAGCCCGACACAGGCGCCCTTTCCCCGACCCCCGATACGGACTTCACCGTCACGGCATCCAGGGAGCCTATCCGGAGCAATTCATCGGAAACCGCCTGTGCGTCCTTCGACAGGATCGCTGCGCTTAGGAATTCCATAGGCACGGTAAACATCATAGAAAGCTCCTGAGCCTTTCATCCGCAAGTCCGAAATACTTCGCGTTCAAGATGGTACGGACGTCGCGGAGCTGTTCCGATAGCAAGGCAAGGTACGCAAGCACTATACCGATGGAAAAAGGATACCCCGCCAGGCATTTCCTCGCCTCGGCAACCCGTATACGTCTGAGCATACGCTCGAGGGACGAAAGCCTGGCCTTGTTGTCCCTGCTGTCCCAGCCGGCTTCCATCGCCTTTCCCCGAACTCCCAGCACCGCGGCGGCCAGGCCAGAGAGATCATCCGAATCGTAGGCCCGGGAAAGCGCAAAGGCCGGTATCGCCGTCCCGAAGTCTATGAGATATCGGCCGGTCCTGTCCGAGGCGATCCCATTGAAAGAGCGAAGACGAATAAGATTGGTGATGTTGTGGATATCCACATCGACTCCCACGAAACGCTCGGCCACCGCCCTGTCGCGGCGGGGAAGAAGCTCCAGGGTATGAAAGAGGTTTTCGAAATACTCCCTGTCGAGGCTGGATTCCATCTCGAAGACCGAACCCGAGGCCACAGCCTGAGGAAGAAGTTCGGAGACCAGCGAGACGTAGGGGGATCCGGTCAGGACCGCCGCCGCATCGGCAGGGGTGGGCGCGTTAACCAGATCGCCCAGATCGATAGATCCCAATGCCCTGCCTTTATACAAATATCCCGTTCTATCGTCGATCACCCTGCCGCGGGCATGCGCGTCGAACCACAGGCGCAACGCCCCTTTGATCAGGTCGATCTCGGCTTCCCTGGCCTTCGCCCGTATGAAGGATGAAGCCGGTTCAGGTACCTGGCTCACGGAAAAAGAATGGGCATCGAACTCTATGGAATCCAGATCGGCTTCTACGGCTTTGAGGTCGCCGGTCGCCGCGTAACGCGATTCCACTATTTCGAGATAGGTACCCCGCAAAGGCAGAAAGGCTTCCTGGAGGGATTTCGACCGGGCAAGCTTTTCGAGCGTTTCCTCCGAGAGAAAGGTGCTGATCCGCGCCTTGAGTTTGGCGCTGATATATCCATATTCCGAAAGCGCGCTGGGCATGGCCTTCCCTATCGCTCCAGCTCCGTCGTCATCGCTGCGCGGGCCGCCTTCTTGGCTAATTCGACCACCAGCGGCTCCAAAGACGCATATAAAGCTTCGGCCTCGCGTTCCACCGTCTGGCGGGATTCAAGATATTCCCCTTCAGCCCGGCGGCGAGCGAGCTCCACGCGACGCTTCAATTCTGCCCCGGCTTTTTCCTTGGCTTGGGATATCAAGGCGCTCGAATCGGCCTCGGCCTTGACCTTCACCGCCTCAGCGTTCCTCGAAGCTTCCGAAAGGCGGTTTCTCGCTTCTTGTTCGGCGGCGATAATGGAATCGACAACTTCTTGCATAGGTCGACGCTTCCTCCATAGGCCGCGGGTCGAACATGGGCGAGGCGCGGCTACGGCAAGGTTCGATACGTCCCGGCGAAGAGTATCGCGACGATCGGGCTTTCGCATGGGTGAGGGAAGTCGGGCAAGATCAGAAGGGTCGGCTTGCTGGGTCGACCTTGGCGCCTCGGCCTCGGCCACGCTCCACCTCAGCCCGGTCCGGAGCGTTTTGAATTAAATTATCGCCATACTAGTGTAAACGCCAAACAATGTACAGCTATTCCACGTTCGCTTGATGAGCCGGGCAGGAATCTCCTCCTTGCGCAAAGCGCCGACGAGTTATACGATTCGGTGGATCATGAAGCGACGAAGCGACGTGGTCATCCTCTATCTCTTCGGTTTTCTGAAAAACCTGCAATTCTTTGGCGCCCTCTCCGTGCCTTTTTATCTTCATAGGATAGGCCTCGGTTACGGGAAGATGTTCATTTTAGAAGCGCTTTTCTCCGGCGCCATGATGGCGCTGGAAATTCCCACCGGTGTGGTGGCCGACCGATGGGGAAGAAAGATTTCCCTTTTCTGGGGCTCGGCGCTCATGGCTTTTAGTTTCCTCGCCTTCGGCATAGTCAGAGCTTTTTGGCTTCTCGCCGCCTCGGAAATCCTCTGCGCCTTGGGGATGACCATGATAAGCGGCGCGGACAGCGCTTTACTGCACGAGGTGGCTTCGAACAAGGCCAATGATAGTTCGGAGGTCTTTTCCCGTTACCACGCGTTTTCCACCGCAGGTCTCTTTATTTCTTTTCCTCTGGGCTCGCTTATCGCCGGCAGCGGGGTCATGGGCTACGAGGCGGCCCTGGGTTTTGTTTTCATTCTCACTGCCCTGTCCTTCGCCCTTGCCGGCATGGTCATCCTCTTTGTCAGGGAGCCTTTCACACCATCCCGGCGCGAAGGATTTCTACGTCACGGGATCGAAGGCTGCCGCATCGTGCTGCGGACCCCACGGCTCAGGAGGTTCGGTATAAATTACGCGGTGATTTCCGCCCTCACCTTTTTTATGTTTTGGTTCTACCAGTCTCTTTTGGGAAGGGAAAAGGTGCCCATCGAATGGTTCGGCTTCGTCGGGGCGGGGTCTAACCTGGGAGCGAGCCTATTATTGATGGCGGCTCCCAAAATAAGAAAAACCATGGGAGAAAACCCTGCCTTATTCCTGTCCTCTCTGTTGCCGGGCTTGCTATATATGGCTTCAGGATTTTTTGCCGGTTTAGGGATTACCCTCCTGGCGATCTTCGGCGTCACCATGCTCAAGCTTTTTCGCGCTCCCTTGCTGGCGGCATCGATGAATACTTTTTTAGAAAACGAGCATCGCGCGACCGCGCTATCGGGAATATCCATGGTCGAACGGGTGCTCATAGCGCTGCTTTATCCCATAGTCGGCGCGGTGGCTGATTCGTCCCTGGAGGCCTCCCTGATCGGCTTGGGAATTCTCACGGTTTTCATGTCCTTCGCGGTTCGAATGCGAAACGAGCCAAAGCGGTCTTAGTCCCCGGCGGGCCGGGAAATACGGCCCGCGATCAGGTTGCCCATTTTCCTTGTTCCGGCCCGGCGCGGATGAGGGGTCGCAAAGGTCGCGAGATCGACGCTGCGATAGCCTTCCTCAAGCACCCGGAGCACCGCCGACTCCACAGCCGCAGCCTCTTCGGCAAGGCCAAGGGAATATCGCAGCAGCATCGCCGCCGACAGAATGGCCCCCAGGGGATTTGCCTTGTCCTGTCCGGCGATATCGGGGGCGGAACCGTGGATGGGTTCGTAGAGTCCCATCCTACCCAAGCCTTTGAGCGATTCCTCCCCCAGGCTGGCCGAGGGGAGCATTCCAATCGAACCGGTGAGCGCCGAGGCTTCGTCGGAAAGAATGTCGCCGAAAAGATTGGAGGTTGCGATCACATCGAACTGTCCGGGCGCCCTCAAAAGTTGCATGGCGCAATTGTCCACGTACATGAAATCGAGTTTTACGCCCGGGTATCCCGGCTCGAGGTCCTTGGCCACTTCCCGCCAGAGCCTCGAACTCTCGAGCACATTGGCCTTGTCCACGACACATAACTTTCCGCGACGCCCCGCGGCGGCATCAAAGGCTACCCTCAACAGGCGCTCGATTTCCCTGTAGGAATAGCTTTCCGTGTCATAGGCCGACCTTCCGTCGTCCTTTCTCCCCCGGGATCCAAAATAAATGCCTCCGGTCAGCTCGCGAAGGATCAGCATGTCGAAAGTCGGCGAAGCATCGAAAGAACTCGCTTCGAGCAGCGCATCCTTGAGGGGGCAGGCTTCGCGCAGCGGCTTAAGCAGGGTGGCGGGTCGCAGGTTCGCGTAAAGTCCCAAGGCTTTGCGCAGGCTCAAAAGGCCCCGCTCGGGGCGCTTGTCCGGCGCCTCCTTGTCCCAGCGCGGGCCGCCCACGGCGCCGAAAAGCACCGCATCGCAGTCACCGCAGCCCTTCAGGGTCTCCCTGGGCAAGGGAAGACCCTGGGCATCCAAGGCCGCTCCACCAATGAGATAAGGCCTAAACTCGAAGGCATGTCCGAATCGCCCGGCCACCGCATCGAGGGCCTTGCGAGCCTCGGCGGTCACCTCGGGCCCGATGCCGTCGCCGGGCAGCAGGGCAATAACAGCGTCCATACTCTCTCCTTGACTTAGATGCCGGCTTTGTGGACACTCCGAGGTCCCTGCCCGCTGGCCGAAAGCTCCCATTCCATCGTATTTATAGCAGCGATATAGGCCAGAATCGATGCTTCCAAAACGTCAGTGGAAAGACCTCTGCCGTTCCACTGGCCTCCCTCGTAACTCACCTTTACCGTGGCCTCGCCCTGGGCGTCTTCGCCGCCGGTCACGGCGCCCAGCTCATAAGCCTCCAGGTCCAAATCCTTGCCGATTATGCGATTGATCGCCTTAAAGGCAGCGTCCACAGGCCCGTCGCCCACGGCCACTTCCTCCTGGAAACTACCGCCGGCGGTTTTCAGCCTGATGGTGCTGGTGGAACTCAGGGAAGAACCCGAGTTGACCACCCAACGGTCCAGGCTATATGCCTGGGGCACGGTGGAGCCCGCCCCGACGATCAAGGCTTCGATATCCCTGTCGCTCACCGTCTTCTTCTTATCGGCCAAGGCCTTGAACTTGGCGAAGAGCTCGTCCACATTCAGATCCTGGGCCGAGAAACCTAAAGATTTGAGCCTCTCCTCGAAAGCGTGTCTGCCCGAATGCTTGCCCAACACCATGCGATTGCTGGGAAATCCCACCGATTCGGGGGTCATGATCTCGTAAGTAGCCCGATTGGCCAGTACGCCATGCTGATGTATTCCCGCCTCGTGAGCGAAGGCGTTTTCGCCCACCACCGCTTTGTTGGGCTGAACCCTCACGCCGGTCACCTTGGAGACAAGCCTGCTGGCCGCGTAGATTTGGCTGCTTTGAATGCCGCAGTCCAGCCCCAAGGCTTCGCCCCTGGTACGGATGGCCATGACGATTTCCTCCAGGGAAGCGTTGCCCGCCCGTTCGCCGATGCCGTTGATCGTGCATTCGATCTGATCCGCGCCGGCCAGGGCGGCGGCCAGGCTGTTAGCAACCCCGAGGCCGAGATCGTTGTGGCAATGCACGGAGAGAATCGCGTTTTCGATACCCGCCGTACGGGTTTTCACATATGCCACAAGGCGGCCGAATTCCTCGGGAAGGGCGTAGCCCACCGTATCGGGGATGTTGAGAATGCCCGCCCCGGCCTTTATTGCCTCGCCGAAGACCTGGCAGAGAAAATCGGGGTCGCTCCGGGAGGCGTCCTCGGCGGAGAATTCCACTTCGCCGCAGTAGCTTTTAGCCATTTGCACGGCGGCGGCGGCGCGCTCGAGCACCTCCTGGGGACTCATTTTGAGCTTGTATTCCATGTGCACCGGCGAGGTGGCGATAAAGGTATGGATGCGAGGGCGCGCCGCCGCTTCCAGCGCCCGCCAGCCCGCCTCGATATCGCCCTTGGTCGCCCTGCAGAGCGCCGCCACGCTGCTCTGCTTTATCACCTCGGCCACCGCCTTCACCGAAGCCAGGTCGCCCGGACTCGCGGCGGGGAAGCCCGCCTCCATGACATCCACTCCCAAGCGTTCCAGCTGGCGGGCTACCTCGACCTTTTCTCCTATATTCATGCTGCAGCGGGGAGCCTGCTCCCCGTCCCGTAAGGTAGTATCGAATATCCGTATCCTGCGGACCATAAAAATCTCCTTAATACTGAACAAACCGGCGCATGGACTCCTCCCGCGCCCGGGTAAAATCGAGACTGGAAAGTCCTGTCTGGCCCGGTATTGTCACTTCAATACCGGGTCGCGGCGAAATCCAGCCATCCTCCGGACCTCAACATGGCTAGTTCGAATCCGCCCAGGGAAAGGGGCGCTTCGAGCGCCCCGGTCTCCTTCGCTTCGAATCTTAGCAGCATCGAGTCCAGATTTACCTTGAGTTCGGTATCCGTACCGGAAAAGCGGTCGAACAGTTCCGCCACGACGCGGGCAGGCACTTCCGCCGCCAGCATTCCGCAGTTATACATATTGCGCCTGAAAATTCTGGCGAAACTCTCGGCGACGACAACCCGAATCCCATTGGCTTCAAGCGCCCAGGGAGCGTGCTCCCGGGAGCTGCCGCAACCGAAGTTGGCCCTGGAGAGCACAACCCGTTTTCCCGGCAGCGATGTTGTCCTGTCAAAGCCAGGAAGTTCCAGATCTTCGAACAAATAGGGCTTTAGGGCGAGTTTCGAGTCCTCGTTCAGGTATCGGGCGGGTATAATCTCGTCGGTGTTGATGTCGTTTCTGTCCAGGAAAAGCAGGCGTCCTCCGAGTTCCTTCATTTCGTTCCCTCCTGCTTTGCCGGCTCAGGCGCCGAAAGCCCCTTCGCGACATCGGCGGCGGTCGCCAGAGTCCCGGCCAGCGCCGCGGCCGCGGCGCTGGCCGGGCTCATAAGGTGAATCATCCCCCCCCTGCCCATTCGCCCGCTGAAGTTGCGGTTCGTGGTGGAAGCGCAGGTTTCCCCCGAAGCGAGCACGCCGTTCGACATGCCCAAACAAGCCCCGCAGCCCGGACTGGCGACGCAGAATCCCGCCTTGAGGAAAGTCTCGAGTATGCCCTCCTCCAGCGCCGCCGCATAGACCGCCTGGGTGGCCGGCGAAACGATTCCCCGCACCTGGGGATGTATGGTCCTTCCTTGCAGTACCGCCGCCGCTTCCCGAAGGTCTTCAATCCTCCCGTTGGTACAGGATCCGATATACACCTGGTCTATCCTGGTTCCTCTCATGGTCCGCAGGGGGACGACATTGTCGGGCGAATACCCGGTGGTAACCAGGGGTTCGAGAGCGGAACAGTCAAGGCTGATTCTCCCGGCATAGGACGCATCGTCATCGCTCTTCCACCGGGAGTAGTCAGCGAGAGCCTCTTCTTTCGAAGCGAATTCCCCCTCCCCTGCGGGGCCGATAAAGGGCCAGAGCCAATCCACCGTGGTCGCGTCGGGCATGCAGACCCCGCTGGTCCCTCCCGCCTCCACGGCCATATTACAGAGGGTCATCCGCCCCTCCATGCTCATGGCATCCACCACGGGGCCTCGAAATTCCACAACCTTATTGGTAGCCCCGGCGACACCGATCTTGGCGATCACCGCCAAGATCGCATCCTTCGGGAAAACCCCCGCCGGCAGGCTTCCTTCCAGATCCACCCTGAAGGTTTCGGGCTTACCGAAGGCGCAGACGCCTTTCAGTATGGCGATTTCCAGGTCGGTGGTGCCCACCCCGGCAGCGAAGGCTCCGAAGGCGCCATGGGTACAGGTATGGCTGTCTCCCATCACCAGGGTGTATCCCGGCCTGACGAAACCCTTTTCGGGAAAAATGGCGTGGCAGACCCCGTTTCGTCCTATATCGAAAAAGTCTTCGATACCCTGACGACGCGCCCATAGTCTGAGCGCCCTTCCTTGTTCCGCGGTCTTGGAATCCTTGGCCGGGCTTACATGATCGATCACCGCCTTGATGCGCCCGGGATCGAAAACCCTGTCCACGCCCCGCTCCACAAGATCTGCTATGGCGATGGGAGTGGTAATTTCATGGCAGAAGACCCTGTCCAGCTTCAGAACCCAGGTATTCTCAAAAGGCATCTCGACCAGGTGAGACGCGAAAATCTTCTCCGCCAATGTCTGTCCCATTCCTCTCTCCTCTTTCAAGGCTTAGCCTGGGCATCCCGCTTCGGCGGGGTTATCACCCAAAATACCCGCAGGGTTTTATCGCCTATATTGACCAGCCTATGGGGGAAATCCGAGGAAAAGCTCGCCGAATCCCCCTCTTCC
Organism: Spirochaetales bacterium Spiro_12; assembly: GCA_001603165.1. Lineage (GTDB taxonomy): Bacteria > Spirochaetota > Spirochaetia > Treponematales > Rectinemataceae > UBA2256. The sequence continues at coordinate 69,202 of LVBN01000065.1, read as the reverse complement.
AGGCCGAAGCGCCGAGTCCCGACCTGGAGTTCAGCCCTGCCGTCCACCACCACACCCAACTCCGAACCCTCATGGCCGTACTCGTCGTTCCCCGTGGAAGCGCCGGGCTCTATATCGATTTGATAGGCCTCTATCCCTTTTCGCGATTCCTGTCCCTGTTCGATCTGGGCGAATCGCTCGTACCGCACGCCTGGTCTGGTCAAAACCTGTCGATCCTTGGCTTTCAGCACCCGAACCGTCCTCTCCCTGCGGTAGTCCGAAAAAAGGTATTCCAGGTCGATATCCAGGGCGTCGGCGATGGACAACAGCGTATCGATGGCAGGGGATACCTTGTTGCGCTCGATTTGGGAGATCAGGCTCTCGCTGACCCCCGCCTGCTGCGCCACCTGTCGAAGGGTAAGAGTCTTGCGTTCTCGAACCAGGCGGATTTTTTCTCCCACCCTGTATTTCATTCCGACGCCCCCGAGACTTAACAAATACTAAAGTTGCTGAAATATAGTTTAAGCGCAAAGGGCTGTCAATGCGTTTTTATGGAAATGCGCGTTTTTCGGAAGGGGCAAGAAAGAGATTTAGGAATCAGTTCCCCGTCGATTCGCCCTGACCCTGTCCATCCATTCGGGATCGGGCACGATTTGGGGAATATCCGCCGCCGGATGTCTTCCCACGAACACCCTGGCTCCATAGGTTCGATTGATTATTCCCGCCGTGAGGACCTCGGAAGGTTTCCCGTACGCCGCGACCTTGCCTCCCGCCAAAAGAAGCACTCGATCGGCCACCATGGCCGCCTGGTTGAGGTCGTGCACAGAAAACGCGACCGCTTTTCCGGCCTTGGCCAAGTCGAGGAGGAGCTCCAAAGTTTCCATCTGGTGCTCCAGGTCGAGATCGGCCGTAGGTTCGTCCAAAAGAAGAATATCGGTATCCTGTATCAGGGCGCGGGCTATGACCACCCGGCGGAACTCTCCGCCGGAAAGCTCGGTCACGGGGCGTTCGGCAAGAAAGGCAATACCCATGGCCTCCAGCGCCCAGGCTGTCTTTTTTGCCGCCCTGGCCGGATCGTGGGAAAACCAGCCTTCGGCGGCGAAGAGCCCAGCCCGGACATAATCGGCGACAGGGACCGCCCAGGCGGATTGCTCGTTCTGCAACACCCTGGCGACGAGTCTCGCCTTAAGCCTGGTCGGCAATTTATGTATGTCGAAACAATCGGGTCTGGAAGCGCCGAACTCGGGAGCCCCCGCGAAATCCGCCGGCTTTGTCCTTCCCTTAAACGGCTTCGAACGGGCTTCCGTCGTCCTTGCGGTTCCTCCGTGCGGGCTGCGCACCAAGACCCTTCCGGCGGCAAGGGGCAGTTCCCCGGCCAAGGCCCGAAACAATGTTGTCTTTCCGGAGCCGTTGGGACCGATGACCGCCAGTACTTTCCCCCGCTGGAGGCCAAAGTTGAGGTCCGAGATGACCGGAGCCCGGCCGGGATAGCCGACGCTGACCGCCTCGACTTCCAGCGCGAAGGCGGAAGCCGAAGCTCCGGAAGCTTCGGTTCCTCCTCGCTTCGACTCGATGAATGGCCTGTATGGGCTCATACTGTCGTCCCCTGACCGGTTCTGCCCAAAAGATGCAGAAAGACCGGCGCCCCGATAAAAGCGGTGACGATTCCCACCGGCAGCTCCAGGGGCGCAGCAACCGATCTGGCCAGGGCGTCGGCTGTCATGAGAAGAACGGCTCCGCTGATCGCCGAAAGGGGAATGAGACGCCGGTGAAGGGGCCCGACGATCAGCCTAGCGAAATGTGGTCCCAAGAGCCCGACAAATCCTATGACCCCCCCGGCGGCCACGGCGGCGGCGGCGCCGAGACTTGCGGCAAGCACCGCCAAACGCCGCAGCAGGGACACATCCAGGCCCAGGGTGCCCGCAGTCTCCTCTCCCGCGGCCAAGACATCCAAGGGACGGGAGAGAAAGAGCGCGCCCGCCAGGGATATCGCCGCGGCCGGCGCGGCGGTGGCCAGGTCCTTCCAGCCCTTGCCCCCGAAGCCCCCCAACATCCAGTAGAAAACCGAATGTAGATCCTTGTCGTTAAACGTCACGATCAAAGCAACCACGGCCGAGACGAAGGAACCCACCGCCGCGCCGGCCAGCAACAAGGCCGCCGTGGGCGAAATCCTCCTGGAGACCCTGGCGGTCAGGTACACCAGAAAAGAAGCGGCGAGGGCTCCGAAAAAGGAGCTGATCTCCACGGCCCCGACAAAGCTCAGGCCCGTGGAAAATCCCGTCACCATGGCGATAACCGCGCCCAGCGAAGCTCCCGCCGATACTCCCATGGAATATGGATCGGCCAGCGGATTCCGAAACAGGCCCTGCAAAACGGCGCCCGAGGCGCTCAGCGCAGCCCCCGCCACCGCCGCCAGAAGACTCCGGGCGAGCCTCAGCTGCCAGACGATCGCTATGCTGATCGGATCGACGCCTTGAAGGCCGAAAAACTTGGCCCCCAGCGCCTTGAGCACCTCCGGGAAAGTCAAGGACACTGAGCCCAGGCAGAGACTTCCCAGGAACGCCGCCGTGGCGGTCAAACCCAAGGCCAAATACCCCAGCGCTCCCAGTCCTCGCCCGCGAAACCCGCCTCGGGCCGAGTCATTCATCTAAAAAGCTCCGGATACAGCGCCTCTGCCACCGCCCTTACCCCCTCGGCCACCCTCGGACCTGGATTGGAGACTATACCCGTCGGAAGAATGATTACCTTCCCGTTCTTCACAGCTGGAATCAAGCTCCAGCCCGGCCTTGCCCTCAGCGCCTGGAGACTAATGTTGTCCCCATGATCGTCAGCGCCCATGATAACCTCGGGAGCCCGTTTGATGACTTCCTCATTGCTCACCATGGGCCAGGATCCAGGCAGGTCGGCGAAAATATCCCTGCCGCCGCCGGCTTCCACTATCGCATGCTGGAAGGTGGCGGACCCGCAGGTCATGAGCGGCTCGTTGTAGACCTCCCAGAACACGCTTTTTCTCTTTTCCTCGCCAAGGGTTCCCACACGCCGTTTTACCTCGTCGATGCGATTCAGCATGGTCGCCGCGACGACGTCCGCTTGCTCGGATCTTCCCGTCAGCGTGCCCAGGTTGCGGATTCCCCGGGCTATATCCTCGAAGGAACCCGGATCGTAGGAATAGTGAGGAATCCCGTAGTTGGCCAGAGCCTTGGTAAGACCGGTGTGAATAGCCCCCGAATCCACCACCAGGTCGGGCCTCAAGGACAGAATCTTCTCCAGAGACATGGAATCGGCGGAAAAGCCACCGATTCTTTCCACTTTCAAAGCCTCGGGCGGATAGACACAGTAGCTCGTCACGCCCACCACCTTGGCCCCGATGGCGAAAAGCACTTCCGTGGATCCCGGGCCGAGGGATATCACTCTCGAGGCGGGCTTGAAAAGACTCAAGGGCTTCCCAAGGGAATCGACGACGCCGGGCGTGGTTTGGGCCGATACCGCGCCAAGCAGACATACTAACGCAAACGCTACCGATAGAGTTTTCCTCATAGTTTTCCTCCGATTCCCGCCGTTTCGAAGGTGGCCATCGAACTAAGGACGGCGCAGGCGGCCTTGCAGATTCCCATTGCGAGCGCAGCTCCAGTTCCTTCTCCCAGCCTCATCCCCAAATTCAGAAGCGGCTCAAGCCCCAGCGTGGACAACATAAAACCATGACCCCTGTCGCCAGAAAGGTGCCCCGCGATCATATATTCCTTGCTTACCGGAGCGAGCGCGGCGGCCAGCAAAGCGGCGGCTCCCGTAATATAGCCATCCACGACGAGCGGAATCCTATGCGCCGCGGCCGCAAGGATCGCGCCAGCCATTCCCCCTATCTCGAAACCTCCGACCGCGGCAAGAACGGCTATCGGGTCCCTGGCAGCGGGCCTGTGAAGGGCGAGCGCCCTTTCCACCACGCTGATCTTGCGTTCCAAAGCCCTGTCGTCCAAACCCGTGCCCCGCCCCACCAACTCCGCCGGAGTCCTGCCGGTAAAGACCGAAGCCAAGGCGGCGGCCGCGGTGGTATTGCCGATTCCCATATCGCCTATGGCCGCTATCGCGAAGGGAGAGGCCGCCAGCTCCTCTTCGAATATCTCGATGCCCGAGGCGATGGAGCGCAGGGCCTCCACCCTGGTCATCGCCGGAAGCTGAGCCATATTCCTGGTTCCATACGCTATTTTTCGGCGGTGAACCGCCATGTCCCGGGGAAGTTCCGTGGCTACGCCCAAATCGGCGATCACAACCCGGGCACCCACAGCCTTCGCTATGGCGTTGATCGCGGCTCCTCCAGCCGCGAAATTGCCCACCATCTGGGCCGTAACCTCCGGGGGATAAGCGCTCACCCCCTCGACGCAGACCCCATGATCAGCGGCCATGACAAAGACCGCCCCCGGTTCGGCGCGGGGAGTGAGGCTTCCCTGCATGCCCGCAATGCGGACCGACAGACCCTCCAGAGCCCCGAGGCTGCCTTCAGGCTTAGTGAGACACTTCTGGCGCTCCTCGGCGGCCTTCCTGACCACCTGATCGGGCGCGCCGATGCGTTCGATTGTCTTCTTAATCGTATCCATGACTTTCCTATCCTCTTTCCGGGGGAAAAGCCGCAAAAACCGTACAACGCGCCCGGGGTCGAAAAGACTGACGGCGCGCCGCCGGCCTTTGGCGGACCTGTGTTGGCGCTTACTGCCGAAACGAGGACACTGGAACTGTGCGGGAACCTATGGAGGTAAGAACCTTCATTATTCAGCACCCAGTGAATAATAGCGATATCCGCGTCTACGACGTGGCCGCGCGGTCGGTCTCCTGACTCGGAAGCATCCTCTTCGAGGTCCGCGGCCTTCCCGCTCACGCAGTGGCTTTCGGACTAAGTTAAACGCTTCCTTACAGTGCCTGGGGGCGTGCCGGCATTTCACCAGCTTCCCGATTAAGCCTTTTGGCGCCGCAACGATACAAATATATGAGGAGCCCTGCGAGCTGTCAACACATCGCTTTTCGACAAGCGTAGGGGAAAAAAGAGAATCGGCCTATTCTATTGGCAAAGAAACACCCTTCGGTAAGGAGTCCAAAATCTCAATTCCAGTATCGGTAACCAAAACAGTATCCTCTATCTGAAAGCCGCCAATATCGGCAAGATATTTCCCGACTTCGACGCAGATGACCATGCCGGCCTCGATCACCTGCTCGTTACCCAAACGCAGCAGGGGTTCTTCGTGCACTTCCAGGCCGAGCCCATGGCCGACATGCTCTCTCCGCAACTCCGGATCATAGACCTGGCCGCCCTTGAGCGCTTCTTTATAAATGTAGTCGGCCGTAACGCCGGGCCTTACCGCGCTCAAACCTGCTTCCTGGGCGGCCTTAACGGCGTCGTGATATTTTTGTTGCGCCGGATTCGGTTTTCCCATCACAAAGGTTCTCGCCAGGTCTCCCCAGTATCCGTCATAGATCGCCCCGTAGTCGAATCTGAATACGGAGCCCGTGGTTATCGGCTCATGCCGAGGATTGTTGTGGACATTCGCCGATCTGAGCGCGGAGCCCACCGCGCAGAAACCGATCGTCTCCGCCCCCTGCATCATCGACGCAGCCCTGGCGGCCGCGGCGGCCTCGTCCTCGAACCAAAGACGGGATGCGCACTCGATGAGCTTCTTGCAGCCCGCCTCGGTGGCCCGGCAGGCCTTCCGCAAACGCTCGATCTCTTCCGGCGTCTTGACAGCCCTGGCCCTCTTGATGACCGGATCGCTGTTGACAAATTTCGCGTCGGGCAGTGCTGCCCTGAAACTATTCAGGATGTTCTCAGGCAGGAAGCTCGTCTCGACGCCCACCTGATCGGTCGCGTAGCCCGCGCCGCGGATCTGCTCCGCCAGAAAACCGAACTTGTCCGTCACCAGCCCCTGGTCTTTGCCGGTCTTGAACTCCACAAAGGGCATGACCTGGTCTTCGGGGAGCCATGACAGCTCCCTCATTTGCCTGAGGTCCACCGAAGGGCACAGGGCAAGAGGCGCCTTAGCCTCATCGGCGAAATACAGCACGTAGGTCAGCCTGTCCTTGATCGTCCTGGAACCCATGGGATGATACGAAGTCAGATAAATGGCATTTTCCGGTTTTGCGCTGATCAGCACCGGGATACCAGCTTTCTTCATCAGGTCCGTGAGCCGAGCTCTGTTCAACAGCATATTGTCACCCCTTTATTTATTTATGCCGATTTATGTTTGCCGCTCATCCTGTTGGCCAGGTACTTCCAGAAAAAGACCAGGATGGCAGCGGCCATGCCCATCGCATCCGTCATGAAGCCCGGCAGCATTATGCAAATGGCGGCCGCAAAAACGATTACTCTTTGCGCGACATTAAGATTTCCGATGAAGTATGCGTAGCCTTCGCTCGCCAACGCCAACAGAATTATTCCAATCACCGAACAGGTTATCGAATACACGATGTTGTACGCCCCGCCATCCAATATCATTCCGGGGCCATATACGAACATGAAAGGCACGATGAAGCCGGCTATGCTCAACTTCAGCCCCGCCCAGCCGACCTTCGACGCGCTGCTGCCGGCTATGCCCGCCGCGGTGTAGGAAGCCAAAGCCACGGGAGGCGTCACCATGGCGGTGACGGCGAAATAGAGGATGAACAAATGGGCGGTGAGCATCGGTATTCCCGCCTGCGTTAGGGCAGGTCCGACAACCGACGCGGCTATTATGTACGCCGCCGCGGTGGGGAGCCCCATGCCCAGAATGACGGTCAGCACCATGGCGGCTATCAGCATGAAAAAGGTGTTGCCTTGGGAGAGTTTCACCAGAAGGGTGCCGATCTTCAGGCCGAGGCCCGTCATGGCCAGAACGCCTATGATCACCCCGGCGGACGTGCACGCCGCGATAATGTTGAGCACCCCCATCGACCCGCCGTGAACGGAATCGAGAACCTTTTTGGCGCCGAGCCTCGTACCTCTGGAGAAAAACACCGGTCCGATGAAGGTCGCGGCGATGCCGAGCACGGCGGCCCGCGATGTGCTCGTTTTCAATACCAGGAGGGTGAAGAAGATGACGATGATCGGAAGGAAGAAGGCCCACTTTTCCTTCATGATTTTCCGGGCATTGGGAAGCTGATCCTTGGGGACGCCGGTCAGATTTGTTCTGACCGCCTCCAGGTCCACCATTATGAAAACGGCCAAAAAGTACATCGCGGCGGGGACGACTGCCTTCAGCGCCAGCGTGGAGTAGGTGACGCCCACTATTTCCGCGAGAATGAAGGCGGTGGAACCCATGACCGGCGGCATGATCTGCCCCCCGGTGGAAGCGGCCGCCTCCACCGCGCCGGCGAAATGCGGCTTATACCCCAGCTTTTTCATCAGCGGAATCGTGAATGTGCCCGTTCCCGCCACATTTGCCACCGAACTCCCCGAGATAGTGCCGAAAAGGGCGCTGGCGATCACCGCCACCTTGGCCGGTCCGCCCCGCCTATGGCCGGCGACTCCGGTCGCCAGGTCGATGAATACCTGCCCCCCGCCCAACTTTTCCAGGAAGGAGCCGAACAATATGAATAGAAAGACATACGACGCGGCCGCGGAAAGCGCGGAGCCGAATATACCCACATCGCTGTAGAGGTATGCCATTACCCGCTCATAGGAGAAACCACTGTGCCCGAGATAGCCGGGGATATACTTGCCGAAAATCGCGTAGAGCAGAAAGACCGCGGCGACGATCGTGAGCGCCGCGCCGCTTGCTCTCCTCGTGATCTCGAAACTGACGATTATGATGAAGGTTGCGAAAAGGATATCCAGCGGCGTCGAGAAGGAGCCTTGCCTGAAAATCATCTCCTGATATTCCAGGGCATAATACAAGGTGCTGGATATCGTCATCGCTATAAGCAGTCCGTCGATCGCCACGGCGAGTCTGCGTCGTTTCTCAAAAAGGCTGTTGTAGCATAACAGCGTCAGCACGGACGCGAAGCAGAGATTGATCGGCAGATGTATCCATGGCCCAAAAGAATGTATCAGAAGATGGGTCAAGTTAAAGGCTGCGTAACAAATGCCAAGCACGAAGACAAGCTTCGAGGTTCCGGGGCTCAGCTTACGTTTCCCCGATGTCTCCACGTCATCGACAATATCGGACATTCTATGCGCCATAGATACTCCTCTCGCCTATGGCATGCCGCGCCTTTGCCGAACAGGGCGCGACATGCGGATAAGGCTTGTTGTTATTCGGTGGGCAACAAATGCGCGGGGACCTCGATGCCCATTTCCTTGTAGTACCTCGCGGCGCCCGGATGCAAGGGAACGACGGCGTTCACGATGTTCTTGGCGAACAGCTCCTTGCCATACGCGGAAGTGGCCTCGAAATCCTTCTTGTTCTCGAAAACCGCCTTCGTCATCTGGTAAACGAGGTCGTCGGGCAGATCCTTGTCGCACACGGCATAGTTCCAGAACGCGAACGTGTTGATATCCTTGGGCATATTCTCATATGTTCCGGCCGGGATCACCGCTTTGGCGAAGTAAGGATACTTCTCGATGATCGCTTTTTGATCCTCGAGGCTGATGTCGACCATTCTGATATCGTGGGTAGCCTGAAGATCCAGGATCATCGACGTAGGCAGACCCATGGCGAACAGCACGACATCGAGCTTGCCGTCCTTCAGCTGATCGAGCGCCTGCTCGGTCTGCATATACAGCTTCTCCTTGGGCGTGATCTTGAGCGTTTCGAGACAATACCTGATCGCGATATCGGGGGTGCCATTAGGCATAGTCATGTGCACTCTTTTCCCCTCCAGATCCCTGATGGTCTTTATGGGTATTTTGGAGAGGGTCACCATTTCGAAATAACTCGAATAGGTCGTGAACATCGTCCGCATTCGCTGGTGCTTTACCCCCTTCGCCCAACTCAGCCCATTCCAACCTTCGTACGCCGCCGCGGAAGAAACGTACGCCAGTTTCATCTCCCCTCTTTCCATGAGCTGGATGTTGGCCGACGGCCCATTAGTCGCCTGGACGGTGGCGACGACGTTGGGGACTTTTTCCGTGATCACCTTCGCGAACGGGGTCCCCATTATGTAGAAACTGCCGCCGAGCGTACTCGTCCCAATGCTGAAATTCCAGGGCGCTGCGGCGAGTGTCGGGGCGGCCAGAAGGCCGAGGAGCACCAACATAGCCGTCACTTTGATCGCTTTCATAGAAAACCTCCTTTTCTAAAAGCGTAAGACTCCATCACCAATGCCTCGGTTGTTCGGAGAGGCCGTTGGTCACGATTTCGTGCAACATGGTGATCAGCGAGAGCTGGGTCTCGCAAGAAGTGCCGTCGACATACATGGAGAGGTTCGTATAGAGGCCGTCCATCGCCCCTGCCCGGATCGAGGCTTCGAGCATTCTGTACTCGGTGTCTTTATCGTGCAGCAATCTAGGATTTTTGAGCATGAAAGCGAGCATCGCGGCGATTCCATACGCACCCCAATTGGAAATCGCGGCCGCAACCAGGACATCAGCCTTCGTCACTGTGGCGATCCCTGCCCCACAGGGGCATTGGCACTTGCTTCCGAACTTTTGAATTCGCCTAACGTCCTCGTGGATATTTCCGAATCCTATTTCATTGCCGCCGTCGCCGATCCCTATCGTCAGGATCCCCTTCGCCATCGCCGCTTCCACGAGGAACTTCACGTTCGCGACGCTCTCCGGACTTCTGCCAACGCCCATGATGCTGTGATATTTTCCGCTCGCGCTCGGACCGTGTTTCTCCACCGTGATTATCGCCTTAGGATTGTATTTCTCCAAAAGTTCGCTCGCGAACGCTTCCCCTCGGGCCTCGCCCAGGGGATACTCTCTCACTTGGGCGACGTGGTCACGCTGACCGAACAACTCATCATCGGCCACGAGAAGACCGGCCGCCTCCACGGTGGCCGCTATCGGCGGCAGGCATCGCGCTTCGCCGACCAATACGGGCTTGCCTCCCAAGCCCAGATCAATGGTTCTCGCCAGGGCCGCCGCGCCTAAAGGCCCGTCGGTTTCCCCTTTCGGCAGCCAGGGCGCGACACCCGCTCCAGTGGCGATGATCACATGATCCTTCGGCTTGACCGCCTCGATCAGTCCGCTCGCGGCAAGATAGGTTAAAGGTTCCTTGTGGAATTTCCTCGCCGCTTCGTAGAGGGCGTGCGTTACTCCTCTCGGCAAGCCGCCCATCTGGCGCATCTCGATGTTAATCAGTCTGTCGACATACTCAGCCATTATCTTCGCCACAGTCCCACCTCCCTGGGTCACATTGCCTTGCCGGCTATAAGCTCTATTTCGACCTCCGCCCCCCCGCCGAGCGTGGAGACTTCGACGCAGGATCTGGCAGGGAAGGGGGCGGAAAAAAACTCGTTATACGCCCTGTTCATCTCGGCGACCTTGGAAATATCCACGATGAAGATCGTCGTCTTGAGTACGTCGTCCATGGACAGGTCCTCGGTTTTCAAGAGTTCCCTTAGGTTGCTCAGGACCCTGCGAGTCTGCTCGTAAGCCCCTGTCTCTAGCTTTCCCGTATCGGGGTTCCTGCCGAGCTGTCCGGAAAGAAACAGAAGATTCCCGAATTTGATTCCCTGGGAGAGCGGATTCGCCGATTTCGCTATGCTGTCGCAGATGATTTCTCGCCTTTCCATAATGGCCTTCGCCAGCCTCCTTTTGTTGCAGAACCTAGGACCTACTTGATATTCTTTGACAAGCGATGTTGCTCCAGATAGCTGTACACGGTGTTTCTCGACATCCCAAGCTTGCTGGCGACCCAGTTCACCGAGCCCCGCACGAGGAAAGTCCCCTTTTCGTCCAGGTATTTGATCACCTGCACCTTATCTTCCTTGCTCATCTGCTCCACAAGTTTACCGGTTTCCTTGATCGTGCTCTGGATGAGATGATCCAGAATATCCAGCACATCGGCATTCTTAATATCAACGACCTTGTCTTCCGGGGGTGTCAGGTTATGCGTTTTAGTGAAGTCATCGAAGAATTTTTTCGTGGAAACAAAAGCTGACAAATCGGTATTAATGCACAGAGCGCCGACCACATTTTTCTCATTGTTCCTTATGACTATCGTCGTGCATTTTATGCTTTTCCCTTCGGGGGTCACCGACTGATAGTTGAACAGCATATCATCCTTGAAATCCGGCGATCTGAGGACCGTAAGTATGAGATCGCGGATGCCCTCCCCTACCTTCCTCCCGGTGACGGTGTTGTTGAAAACCGCTATTACCGAAGTCTTCGGTTTTGAAAGATCGTGTACGACCACCTCGCTGGAAGGACCGAAGGTATTCGCTATACCCCTGGCGACGGTGACCAACGTCTCCAGAATGAGAGAGTCGGAATCGTTGACCGCATGGTTGTCCATAATTTCCTCCAATATATTGTGACGAAATTATTCTGTCAAGTAGGTATTTTTTGTCCAAAACCCTTCTCTAAAGTGTTACATTTTCCCTCCTGTGGCAAGCTCGCCGGAGGCCCGGCGAGAATAAGTAAAGACAAAGTACCGCGATATCAACCAGCCCCGGACAGGGAGGAGCGAGCGATGCAGATAATTGACCCGAGGCTGTGGCTATGCCTATCATAATTTATCATCTTTCGCAGTATCATAGGAGTCGCTGGTGGATACGTCAAAAAAAGCCGATCTCTCGATAATCCGTGCAAAGAACGCCTTCATCATCGACATGGACGGGGTGATCTACCACGGCAACCGTCTGCTCCAGGGCGCCGCCGAATTCGTCGCCTGGCTTAAAAAAAACAATAAACGCTTTCTTTTCCTGACCAATTCCAGCGAACGAAGCCCGGCGGAACTCTCTCAAAAACTAGGCCGCCTGGGTATCGTCGTCGACGCCAGCCACTTCTATACCAGTGCGCTGGCCACGGCGAGCTTTCTCTCCAACCAGCTGCCCGGCGGCTCGGCCTATGTGATCGGCGAACCGGGCCTTATTCACGCCCTTTATGAAATGGGCTATACCATGAACAATGTAAATCCCGACTATGTGGTGGTCGGCGAGGCGCGGTCCTACACCTTCGACACCATAGAAAAAGCGATCGGCCTCGTGCTTGCGGGTGCCAAGCTTATCGGGACCAACCCCGACCTCACCGGCCCCGGCGAAAAAGGCCTGGTCCCCGGCTGCGGTTCCCTCCTGGCCCCGATCGAGCTCGCCACGGGACGCAAAGCCTACTTCGTGGGCAAGCCCAATCCTCTCATGATGCGCCACGCCATCCGTAAGCTCGGCGTCACCCGGGAGGAAACCGCCATTGTCGGCGACCGCATGGACACCGACATCATCGCCGGCATCGAATCCGATATGGAAACCGTCCTGGTCCTCTCCGGCGTCACCGCCCTCGCCGACCTTCCCCGCTTTCCCTACGCTCCCCGGCATGTGCTGGAGGGAGTCTTCGAGATACCCGATTAAGACGAAGCCCGGCAGGAGGATGAAGATGCGGCGAAGGTATGGAAGCCCCTTTTCCGCCTTTTATTGGACGCATTCCTCCAATTGGGGCTCAGGCCCCGGGATGGGATAACGAAAGCCGGCCATGGCTTCCAACGCCTCTCCGGGAGATCAAAATCAGGCCAGCCCGCTCTCAACTGGAACGGTGGGCAGGAGTGGACAGGATAGGAAGACTGTCCGTCGTCAGGCCTGGCCCTTGAGCTACACGAACCTTTCGGAAGAACTCAAGGTGGCGCCAAACATAATCAAACGCTTTAGGATATGTTGCGATATTGTTCCCGAGTCTAGTCCATAGTTCATTCAAGGCAGAATCTCATACACCGCCATCGCTTCAGCGCGATTCGTCGCCTCGGCCGATTCCACGGTCAGGCCGCGGGCGATGGCGAGGGTGGCGGGCCCCTCCAGATCGGAAAAATCCGGCTCCCTCGTCTTGAAGGGAGCCAAAGAAGCGATCGCCTTGATATATTCGGTTCCATAAGGAGCGCCGAGCTTGTATTTGAAACGGTCGCTTTCGTCGGGAAACCGCATGGCCTGGTCCTTGGCGATTTTTCCCGAGCCTCCGAAACGATTGGGCCAGATTAGTTGCGCGACACCGTTAACGTCCACATGATATATTTTGAGATAGGCGTCCTTGCTGCACGTTATGAGAAGGCTAAGGCTTTCTCCGTCGCGATAGCTAGCCCCAATGCCGCGATCGGTCGCCATGGACAGCGTAAAGCTCGAATCCGCCTGGGCTCCGTCGGCGAGAGATGCGAGGCTCGAGACCGCCTGAATCGTCTGCAGCGTCGGCTCCACCCTCAAACCCTGGGGAAGCAGGGACCCGGCATAGGCTAAATTCCTTTCGGCGACGAGCTGCCCCGTAGCCAGGTCGGTGATCGAAATCGTTACAAGAATCGAGCCGCCGTCGCTTTTGTATCTTCCATAGACAAGGGAATCCACCGGCTCGGCGCCGAAAAACTCTTCGTACTTGGCACGTATGGATGGGTCCATCGCGGCGGCTACCCGCTTGTCAAAGAACTTCATTTTCGACGTTTTCGCAAGCGCCTTGCGCAGCTCGTCCTCGAACCAGCGGGAAAAAGGTGTCGGCAATTGGGTATCGGCATAGGTAAAGCTTCCCATCGCGACGGTCATCGAAGGTTTGTAGTAATCGGCGGTCATGGTATCGAGAAATGCGGGAAGGTCCGAAGCGGCGGTATTCGTCTCCGCGCCCCCCATGATCGTAGCGAGAAAGAAGAATGCCGCAGCGAGCGAAGGCATCAAGGCAAATCGGTTCCGCATGGACAGTCTCCGGTTTTTCAATTCCACCTCGTCATACAGTATATGTGCGCGCATGACGCCTTTCAAGTTTGATTTCCCGTTTCCTCATATTGGAAAGGATGAAACCATACCTACTGCTTCATCATATGGTCGCATCTTTATATCCATATTTCTATTTCCTATTATATTAAATTTTTTATATATTAATATTACGAATTATCAAGGAGTTCATCGTGAGCGAATGGAATACACTGCCTGCAAAAGAAATAGTGGAAAAGACCGCAGACTCGCTGAGGGAGAATGGGTTTGAAGTTTTCGTCGTTTCCGGCGCCAAGGAAGCGAAGGAAACGGCGTTGGGGCTGATTCCCGAGAAGTCGGAGGTCTTCGTTATGACCTCGGTGACCGTGGAATCCATCGGCCTGGCCGAAGCGATCGACAGGTCGGGCCTCTACGAATCGGTGCGCGGGAAACTCGGCGCCATGGACGGAAAAACCCAAGGACGAAAGATGCGCAAGCTCGGCGCCAGCCCTGACGTGGCTATCGGCTCGGTCCATGCGGTAACCCAGAGCGGCAAGCTCCTGGTCGCCTCCCTCACAGGAAGCCAGCTTTCCGCCTATACCTACGGCGCGGGAACCGTGGTCTTTGTCGTCAGTACAAAGAAAATCGTCCCCGGCCTGGATGAAGCCTGGGATCGCCTGGTCCAGCACGTGGTGCCCCAGGAAAGCGTACGGGCCAGAACAGCCTACGGTCTTCCCGAAAGCTTCGCCACCTATCCCTCCAAGGTTCTCATACTCAATAAGGAGGTTCAGCCTGGCAGGGTCAAGGTTATTCTGATGAACGAGGATGCTGGTTTCTGACGGATCCTCCCAGAAAAGGGCGGCCGGCGGCGGATTCGGGCGGATCCGGACGGATTCAGGGGATTTCCGCCGGATTCCGGCGGCCGCCATTTTCATCTTTGCGGAAGATTAAAGTTCCACGATCACCGGTTCTTCGAATAGCAAAGGTTCTTTGCCCAGTTCAACCGAATCGCCGCTCAAAAGCTCCTTGCCGGCAAGCGGCTCGGGAAGGCCGACCGGCCTGTTCCAGCCCTCGAGATTCACCAGGGCCAGGTACTTCGGGCGGGCATCATCCGGCAGAATCCTGCGCTCCAGGCTATAGACGCCCCGGGCAAGCTCCCGATAGCTGAAAAAGGGGGCCCTGCCCTTGATTCCTTTCAAACCCTTCATCAAAGCTTCAAACCACAGCCTGAACTCTTCGTTTCCAGCGGCCCAGTCCAGCGGATCTTTATCGAAGAGCGACGGCCTGCGCTCCAGGGCGGATTCCTGCCCCATGTAGGCCATACCGATGCCTGGAAGGAAAAACATGGTCAGGGTCCAGGCTCGCAAGCGGGCGGCGGTGACAAAGCGCGCGGCCGCCCGTTCCAGATCGTGGTTTTCCATGAAGCGCAGCTTCAGCGCGCCGGCGGGATAGAGCGTCTCCTGGACATAGAGATAGTCCAGATAGGTCGAGGCGGGGAGCGAACCGGCCCAGACTTTCTCCAGCCTTTCCCAACCGTCGTAATCGTAGCTGACATCGAAGACCGAATGCAGTTCGGGCTCGGACCAGGCGCCGAAGCCCTTCCGCCTCAGGTTCCGCAAAAAGGAAGGCCGTACCGACTCGGCCACCCACAAAAGCGGGTACTTTTCTTTGTGCAACCCCGGATCATACTGATTCAGTTTCTGCCGGGCATATTTCCAAAACTCGACGGGCACCAGGGAGGCCACGTCGCAGCGGAAGCCGTCGATTCCTTTGTCGCGCCAGAACTGGAGCACCGAGACCAGCTCCATCCACAGGGCGGGAGAGGAGCTAAAATCCAAGTCCACCACATCGGACCAATCCTGGCACTTTCGGCCGAACCGGGCCCCAGGCGCGGGGGTTTCCAGCTCGCCCCGCCGGGCCGCCGGCTCCTGGCCTTCCAGCATGAAATACTCGGGGTGCTCCCCGGCCAAGACCGAGTCCGGTGCGCAGTGGTTGAACACCACGTCCATCAACACTTTCAAGCCCAGGGCATGGGCTTCGGCCAAGAAATCGAGAAAATCCCCGATGGAGCCCAGCCCGGGATTGACGGCCCGGTAATCGGAAACCGCGTAGGGCGAGCCCGCGCCGCCCTTGCGAGCCGTCCGGCCTATGGGGTGAATGGGCGTAAGGAGTATCCACCGGAAGCCCAGGCCGGCGATCCCGGACAAGCGGGGGATCGCGGCGGCGAAGGTTCCCTGGTCGGTGAAATTGCGAAGATAGATTTGGTAGATGGCCTCATCTTCATGTATGGAAGGTTTCATAGGTTTTCAGTATATGCGCTGCGGCCCTGTCCGGGGTAGTATGGCGCCATGGCGACGACACTTCTTATTTTCGCGGGCGGAGGCTTGGGCGCCCTGGCGCGTTTTGCGCTTTCCCGGGCGATCAATGGTCTTCTGCCGGCCCAACTGCCCTGGGGAACCCTTTTTGTCAACGTCATCGGCTCTTTTTTGATGGGCCTGGTGCTCGTTCTCGCGGACGCCGCCCTCCTTAACCCTTCCTGGAGGGTTTTCGCCGCGGTAGGCTTCATTGGCGCCTTCACCACCTTCTCGACCTACGCCTTCGAAACCGTCGCGCTGCTGCAAAGGCGGGCCTACGGTCCGGCGTTCTGGAACTTTTTTTCCAACAATACCGCTTCATGGGCAGCGATAGGCCTGGGCATGGCATTCGCATCCTTCCTGCTCTCTGTCGCAAGAGGGCAGCGGCCATAAGCAAGGGAACTTCTCTGCGGTTCGATGATGATCCGTGTGGTCGGCAATCTGGCGGGGACCGGGGCGCGGGGACCGGTCCCCGCGCCTCAATCAAACAAACGGTATTATCTTATTTACTTTACAAATAATTAAGACAGCCTTGGCACCTCCACCCAGCGGCGCTTTTTCCAACTTTCAAGGCCGAGCTCCGCCAATTGGACTCCCTTGGCTCCTTCCAGCAGGCCCCAGCGGAAGGGGTCGTCCTGGGCGACATGGAGGAGGAACTTTTCCCACTGCACCTTGAACGCGTTGTCGGCGATGTCGCGGGTGGGCATTTTGGCCCAGTTGTCGTAGTAATCGATGGGGCTGGCGATATCGGGATTCCAGATCGGTTTGGGCGTCATGGCCTCGTCCTGAACGTAGCATTCCCGCAAGCCCGCCACGGCCGAGCCTTCGGTACCGTCCACCTGCATGACGAAGAGATCGTCCCTGCGAACCCGTACGGCCCAGGAGGAGTTGAAGTGGCAGATTATGCCGTTTTCCAGCTCGAAGGTACCGTAGGCGGCGTCCTCGGCGGTGCAGACATATTCCCTGCCCTGTTCGTCCAGTCGCTTGTCGACGTGAGTGGCGCCGATGGCGGAAAGCGCCTTGATGTCGCCGAAGAGATTGTCGATCACATAGCGCCAGTGACAGAACATATCGATCATGATGCCGCCGCCCTCCTCGGAACGGTAATTCCAGGAAGGTCTCTGGCAGGGCTGGGAATAGCCGTCGAAAACCCAGTAGCCGAACTCGCCCCGCACCGAGAGGATGCGGCCGAAGAAGCCCGTATCGATGAGATATTTGAGCTTGAGCAGTCCGGGCAGCCAGAGCTTGTCCTGGACGACGCCGTGCTTCACCCCCGCGGCCTCGGCCAACTTGTAGAGGCGCAGCGCCTCGGCGGTGGTCGTCGCCGTGGGTTTTTCGCAGTAGATAGCCTTTCCGGCCTCCACCGCCCTGGCGATACCGATGGAACGCTGCAGGGTCGTTTGGGAATCGAAGTAAATCTCGTTCGACTGATCCGCCAAGGCCGCGTCCAGGTCGGTCGTATAGTCGGCCACGGAATAAATTTTGGCTAATGTCGCCAGCTTGCGCTCATCCCTGCCTACAAGCACGGGCTTGGGTACGAGCCTGCTGCCGTCCCTGAGCCTGACCCCGCCGGAATCGCGTATGGCGAGAATGGAGCGCGCCAGATGCTGGTTCGTCCCCATGCGCCCGGTCACCCCGTTCATTATTATGCCGATCGTCCTATCGCTCATACCTTCTCCTCCCAGGCTTTTTTGATCATTCCCAGATAGACGTCCTGATCCATCGCCCAGTAGTGTTTGGAAAATATTTCCACTTCCACGAAACCGCGGAAGCCTGTCTTCTCGACCCAGGTCTGGATAAGGGGAATATCGACGCAGCCCTCTCCCATGAGGCCCCGATCGTTTAAAAAATCCTCCGGGGGAGTCTTCCAGTCGCAGACATGGAATGCGAACAGCTTTCCCAGGCTGCCGCAACGCTTTATCTCTTCCTCCAGCTTAGGATCCCACCACACATGATAGACATCGACAGCCACGCCCAGGCCAGGGTGGGCGATGGCCTGGCAGAGGTCGTTGGCCTGTTCCATGGTGTTCACCACCGAACGGAGGTCGGCGTAGAGGGGATGGAGCGGCTCGATCGCCAGCTTCACGCCCTGGCGCTCGGCTTCGGGGAGAATGGCTTCGATGCCCGCCTTCACCTGCTCCCTGGCTTGGACAAGCCCCACTTTGGGATCGGCGCCGCAGACGAGCACGATGAGCGGAGCGCCCAGCTCGGCGCTGGCCCGAATGAGTTCGATGTTGTCCTGGATTTTTCGCTTCCGCTCGTCCGCGCTCGACGCGGGGAAAAATCCCCCCCTCACCATGGACACGACCTTGAGCCCCGCCGCGCCGATAAGCGCGGCCGCATCCTTGGGCTTCATTCCCTCCATGGTTTCCTTCCAGACCGAAATGCCCGAAACCCCGGCTTTGGCGTAGCGTTCCACCATGGTGGCCAGGGGCCAGGGTTTGTTGGTGTAGCTGTGGATAGCGAAACGGGAATACTCTTTCATGCCCCCTCCCTAGATGAGATCGAAGCGTTGAGGAGCCCGGCCCTCGGAAAGCCGCAACAGGTAAAGGGCAAGCTCCAGAAGATGATAATCGCCCCACATGCAGGATTCTCCCCTGGGCAGCCCGCTGCCGTCGCTGGAAGCGTCCCAGCCGTTGGGCAGGTGGTAGACCGCGTGCAAAAGCAGGCCCTCGTGGGAGGCATCGTCGGAAAGGTAGGGGGCTTTCATGAGGGCGGCGGCGATCGCGCGACCGGCGCGCTCGTAGCTTAAGGCCGCCGCCTGGCGAGCCGGATTGCCGTCCTTGGCGGCCCCGAGGTGCCTGCCCAGCCGCAAAAATCCCTGCGCCGCGATCGCCGCCGCCGAGGAGTCCACCGACTCGTGCGGATTGAAGGGATCCGCCGGCCGTTCTAGATAACGTTCGATTTTGTACAGATTGGGCGCGCCGGTGTCCCAGTAGGGAATTCCGTCGGGTGGGGTATTTTCGATATAAAAATCGCAGGTCGCCCGGGCGACTTCCTCGAAGCGTTCCAAAGCCGAAGCCTTGTCAGGGAAATAAGGCAGGCCCAAACCGTCGAATTCGGCCTCGGGAAGGCTGGCCAAAAACTCCAACTGCTCGGCGAAGCCCAGAATTATCCACGCCAGGCCCCTGGTCCAGGTGCTGAAGGGCGAATAGCCCTGCTGACTGGATGGGCAGCGATAGGCCCCGCTCGCCAGATTGAAGATGGATTCGTGGGCCACCCTTCCTCGGAGGTCCCAGCGGTCCCGGCCCTTGCCCAAGTAGACATTCCACCGGGCTGTCGTCTCGGCGTGCTGCAGAAGACGCTTCAGCAAACTGATTTTCTGATCCTGCTCGCCCATCAGGACATGGCCTAATTTGTGGGAAACCGCCAGCACCCTCAGGGAACGTATCGTATCGGCGAAGAGGGAATGAGCCCCGTTGAAGGAGGGGATATAGCCCAACTCCCCCGGCAAAGCGGTCCAGCGCGAAGCCTGGACCGCCCCCGAAACCTTCAGGGCCAGCCGATAGAACTCCTTCTCCCAGGATTCGGCTTCGATCTTTCCCTCGGCGCTCATGCGCAGGAGGTTTCCATAAGTGCTTATATTGTTAAATCCATGGTCATGAACCCCGGTATGAGAAAGATGGGGAGCCATCAGTTCGGTGGTTTTTCTTCTTCCATAGTCCAGAAACCAGGATTCGCCCAGGGCTTCGTATATCAAGAGAGCGTTCCCGAACTGAAACCCCTGGGTCCATTCCGTCCACCCGCGCTGGGTGTACTTGCCCTCCACGGTGAAGACAGGAGCTCCGGACACAGGTTCCCATCGCTCGGCGAGCTTCTTTGTCTTGGAAGCGGCCATGGTGAAGGTCCGCCTAGCGGGAGCGGCTAACGACACAGTTTCGGGAACATTGCTCAGATCGATCATCCGACCATCCTCCTACAATCTCGAAATATGGAATCCGCCATCGATGTCGATGACCGAGCCGGTGGAGAAGGCGAAATCTCCCGCCAGAAGGGATCGAACCGCCCTGCCCACATCCTCCGGGTATCCCCAACGCCCTTGGGGTACTATTCCCTGGGCGATGAGAGCGTCGTATTTAGCCTTTACACCCGAGGTCATATCCGTTTCCATGATGCCCGGCCTCAGCTCGTAAACCACAATCCCCTCCCCCGCCAACCTGGCCGCCCAGAGTTTTACCGCCATGGAGAGTCCGGCCTTGGAAACACAGTACTCCCCCCGACCGATCGACGCGGTATCGGCGGAAACCGAGGTTACGAATACGATAGTCCTGCCCTGGGGAAGCGGCGTAGGGCTTTTATCGGCCAGCCAGCGCCGCGCCACCGCCTGGGTAAGAAAATAGGGGCCCTGGAGATTCGTCCTTATCAGCTCTTCGAAGGACTCTTCGCTCGCCGTTAGAATATCGGCCCTCACCCGGGGACCCATACCCGCATTGTTCACCAGGGCATCCAGTCGCCCGAAATGGTCGAAAAGCTCCTCAACCAGGGCGGCGCGTTGAACCGGATCGGCTATGTCGCAGTGGAAGGCGGCGAATCGCTGCGCCTCCGATACCGCCAGGTTCCGGCAGTGTATGAGCGTTTTTTCCGCCGCCCCTTGATTGGATGAATAGTGGATCGCCACCGAGCAGCCCTTGGCGGCCAGCTCCAGGGCTATACCCCTACCCAGGCCCCTGCTCGATCCGGTCACCAGCACCACGGGAGTCGCTTCCGGCGTCTTCACGGCGCCTGGGGTATCCATAGCAGCGGGGGTGCCCGCGGAAGCCGGGGTATTGTTATTTTCGTTCGCTGACATGGTCAAAGAATCCCGTGGGCAAGGCGCTTTGTCAAGGCGATCACCTCCGCCGCAAGCAGCTTGTCCCGGGCTTAAAAACTTCATCGAGTCCTTCAGGCCATAAAATCGAGGATATATTTCTTGACATCGCTGTTGATACGCTCCATACTTTCAAAATCCCTTATCTCTCCACGGAAGGAGTGTATTGATGAAAAGGATTGCATTAAACGCGTTCGCACTCTTTGTGCTTTTCGCACTCGTGGCTGGTGTCTCGGCCCAGGCGACCTGGAAGCCCACCAAGCCTATCAACGTGATCGTACCCTGGGGAGCCGGCGGCTCCACCGATCAGATCACCCGGCTTGCCGCGGGCGAACTTGAGGCTGCCCTCGGCACCAAGCTCGTCATCGTCAACCAGCCCGGCGCCTCGGGTTCCGTGGGCACCAAGTCGGTTCTCGATGCTCCCCGGGATGGCTACACCTGGGCTTCCGGCGCCGCCGCCGACCTGGCCACCTATGGTGTGCAGGGAATGCTCGACACCGACATCAGGAAAGATTGGCACGTCTATCTCTCCATCGCTAACGTCATGGTCGTCAGCGTCAACGCCTCCACCCCCTACAAGACCTTCGACGAACTTCTGGCCGCGTTCAAAAAGAATCCCGGCAAGATCTCCATCGCCACCGCCGGAATGAGTTCCGCCGGCCACATCGGCGCCGAGCTGATCAAGCGCTACACCGGCATCGACTACAAACACGTCACCTATGACGGCGGCAACCCCGCGGTAATCGGTACCATCTCCGGCGAAGCCCAGGTCACCACCCAGCTCGCGGTCGAGCAGGCCGATATGATCCGCGGCAAGAAGCTCCGCCCGCTGGCCGTCCTTTCGGACAAACCCCTCACCCTCCAGGGATACGGAACCATTCCCCCCATCACCAAGTGGATTCCCGAATTCGAATCCGGCCCCAACTATTTCGGTATCTTTATCCCCAAGGGAGTACCCCAGGAAGTCATAGACACCATGAACAAGATCTGGCCTGAGGTTATCGGTAAATCCAAGAAGATCCAGGAATACGCGGTATCCCGTGGCGCCGTATTCGCGCCCTCCTTCGGACAGGATGCCCAGGACAAGGCATTCGCTTACTACCAGCCTGTCGCCTGGCTGTACTGGGAAGCCGGCAAGGCCAAGGTTTCGCCGGACACCCTCGGCATTCCCAAGCCTTAAGATTAGCATTTAAAAGAATTTATGGAGGCCACCCGAACCTCGGCGTGGCCTCCTGCCTTTATACCGATTTTCACGGAGAATTCGATGACAGAAAAATCGATGGTCAAGGCGGACTTCGTCACCTCGGTGATTCTCATAGCCATGGGCATCGCCATTCTGGTTCTATCCATCCAGATGCCCACCATGGCCGACAGGAATCAGAGCGTCTATTCGGCGCCCGGCGTTGTCCCGGGTTTTATCGGGCTGATGATCACCATCCTCAGCTTTGCGATGCTGCTTCGTTCCCTCAAGAAGAAAGCGTTGGCCGAATTCCGGGAAGGAATAATACCTAAGGGAAGCTTGGGTCAGGAATCCACGAAGCGAATCCTCACAACGATCGTGTTGTGTCTTCTCTACGCGTTCTTTCTCGGCAAGCTCTGGTTCGGCATTCCGACCTTCGCCTTTATTTTCGTCTTCATTATCATCTTCGAGTACGACCGCAAAAAACCGCTTTCCACTCAAGTCAAGAAACTGCTTATCGCTGCCCTCATAGCGGTTATCACCACCGCGGCGGTTATGCTCGTCTTCCAGAAACTTTTCCTCGTCAACCTACCATGAGGAGACCTCGATGTTCCAAGGATTAGAACTCTTCGGAGGGGCGCTCCTCTCCTTTTTAAACTTTCGATCGCTTTTCAACGTAATTTGGGCGACGGAACTGGGCATCATAATCGGCATGCTCCCTGGCCTCACCGCCACCATGGGCGTCGCCCTGCTCACGACCCTCACCTACACCATGCAGGCCAACGATGCCATACTCATACTCATCTGCATGTACATCGGCTCCATCTACGGAGGGAGCCGAAGCGCTATTCTTCTCAACATTCCGGGCACCCCGGCTTCCGCTTCCACCACGCTGGACGGTTTTCCTCTCGCCAAGGCAGGTCAGGCCGGAAGGGCGATCGGTATAGCCACCACCGGCTCTTTCCTGGGCTCGGTCATAGCGATGATCGCCATGTCTATCTTCACCCCCATGATCGGCAATGTGGCTCTGTCCTTCCAGTCTTTCGAGTTTGTCTGGTTCGCCATTTTCGGCATCATAATATGCGGCAACCTGACCGCCCCCAAGGACCCCCTCAAGGGCTGGATAGCTGGTTTTATCGGCCTCTTCGTCGCCATGATCGGCATGGAAGGCATCCATGCCTACATCCGCTTTTCCTTTGGCAGCCATAACCTCTCCGGCGGCATTTCCCTGCTGCCCGCCATGGTGGGCGCCTTCGGCTTCGCCGAGATCATATCGGTCATGCGCCATTCGAAGGTCGAGGTGGTCAACACCAAAATTGAACGAATCCTGCCCAAGCTGCGGGAAGTGGCGAAATATTGGAAGACCATCATCCGTTCGGGAATAATCGGCACCATAATCGGCGCGGTACCGGGTGTCGGCGAGGACATAGCCGCCTGGGTTTCCTACGATATGGCCAAGCGCTCCGCCAAGCCCGAGGAACGGGAAAAATTCGGCAAGGGCTCCATAGAAGGCCTTATCGCCTCGGAAACGGGGAACAACGCCTGCGTACCCGGCGCCATCATTCCCGTACTCACCCTGGCCATCCCCGGCTCGGCCCCGGCCGCGGTACTGCTGGGCGCCATGCTCATCCATGGCGTCAGGCCCGGGCCGCTGATCACCATAGAGTCGCCCTCCTTCATCTACGAAGTGATCGCCATGGTCTTCTACGCCACCATAGCCATGTTCCTTCTAGGCCTCACCATGGTCCGCCCCATGGTCAAGATTCTCCAGGTGCCCAGGCAGAAGCTCATGCCTATCGTCTTCATACTCTGCGTGGTGGGAGCCTTCGCGTTGCAGTCCAGGCTTTTCGATGTGGGCATCATGATGTTCTTCGGCGTTGTCGGATTTATCCTGAGGGAAATGGACTATCCCATGGCGCCCCTGGTGCTCGGCATTATCCTGGGCGACATGTTGGACAAGAATCTGCGCCGTTCCCTGATCCTTTCCGACGGCAACATCGCTCCCTTCTTTACCCGTCCCATTTGTCTGGCGCTCTTCATCGTCACCATGCTCGTCGTGCTCTCGAGATCAAAGTGGGTAAAATCGATGCTGGGGAAGGTCTTCAAAAAGAAAGCCGCCGCCTAAAGGCCCGAAGTCGACAGTATCAGCCAACGCGAACGCGTTGCGCGATAGTAAGTTTACAATAAAGCGGAAAGCGCCTTTACGGCGCCTTCCGTTTCTATAAATGTTTTGACAAGCCCGCCTGCCCAGCAAAAATTCCGTTTACGCGTACAACGCCGCGACCCATACATTCCAGGCAGCGCCGAACCAGGAAAATTCAAATCGTTGAATAATATGGTTTCGCTTTGCGTGTTCCTAACTTGAAATTTCCGCAATAATTCTCGCCAGGAGGGACCTCGGCAGAATAATTGGCCTATGGGTGATAGCGGCGAACACTTCTTTAGCTTTCCCAGTGAATCCCATGCAATCTAAAATGATCACATCACAATTGTGTCCCGCCATTTTCTGAGCGCATCTAAGCATTTCAGAATCGTCTGCAGTATAGGGGGAGAGAGCCTCAAAGCATACCGAATTGTTCCCTTTTCCCCATTTTTCGATCACCATGCGTTTCTGTTCCAAGGCTGGCCCCACTATACCCATTCTTATTGGAGCATCTTTTGAGGCACAGAATACTGCATGAATGAGAGAACTCATGATTTCAGATGGATATACTATTGGAATCTTGGATCGAAAAAGGGGAAACTTCCCTGTGCAAAACAAGGCGATTATCGTTGCTTCTTGTTTTTCCAAGGCTTCAATAGCCTCCGGAATAAGAGCAAATACCTTATATTCCGACAATTTTACTTCGCTGCCGTCATTTAATCTGCTGACCAGCAATGCCTCACCGGCAGTATCAGGAGATAAAGATGCAATTCTTTCTTTTGTAAGGCCATCAAGAAGTCCTCTTTGAATTATTTGAGGGGAAAAACCTAAAGTTTCTATAAACTCCGGAAGGATATCGTTACGCGGGGACTGTCCGATCGTAATTAGACCGAGCCTTATATCTCTCTTCATCGGGAAATTCCTTCAGTCTGCAGGTGGTTCATGGCGCCATATAAACGAACGAGTTGTTCATATTCTTGACTCGAATAAAAAGAACAACCGCCTGCCGTAAACGCCTTAGCAACCTCAATGCAGAAGCGAGCTGCCTCTTCTATGTCTATTTCCCTGCTTGCTCCTGTCCCGCAACCGGGCACGGGACTGACCGTAGTAATCGCGACACCGATAACCGGAGCTTTTGTTGCGGTACATGGCTGAAGGATGCTGTTAATGTGAAATACACCATTGCCGTAGGGAGTAATATCTTGCATGGTGATTGGAAGTACGAACGGGGCATTTCCGGAGCTCCATTCAACAATATTCAAAACTTCATCGCTTACCTTAAGAATCCACCCCTCTTTAACGGTCGGCGATACAGCAAAACCTCGATGATTGACCACACGATTCCCTTTTGTCGTATCTATGGACAAAATGGCATCCATAGTAGGATCAACTTCATAAAAATTCATGGTTTTCATATCCACAGGCGAGCCCATAAACGGTACCGGGCTATGCGGCTGGGTCGGAGCATTGGGACAAATATGTGTGGTAATGATGACATCACCGTCGAGATTATCCTTTTTGGTCTTCATTTCAGCCAGCTTGCTAGCACACGCAAGAGCAGCTATCGCGCCGTCGGCGTCAGATACAAGCCCTATCCTTTCAGGCCGAGCGCCGATACCCCCTAATCTGCCAATTATGCCTAATGTCGGACTCTCTCCTCCCTTAGACTTTCCAGAAAAACCAGGAATGAGTATCTTGATAAAGTCCGTTTTGCCTTTATCGCCCTTGATTTCACTGACCTCGATCCGATCTAATCCTTTTTCATTTAAAAACTTAGCCACACTTTTGCCGGAAATCTCCGCGCTGTCCAGCAAATCGTAGATTTCAATCACTTGTTTCAACATATCAAACCTCCTACTATAAAACCGAAAACTTAGGTTTTCTATTTTGATCCCTGGAGAAAAATGCAGAATAATGAACGTCTTGGTTATTGAAGATGAGCACTCGCTCGCCAGAGTGATTAAAGTAGAGCTTCTCCTGCAGAAAATGGACGTTGCAGTATGTTATACAGGCAAGTCTGGACTTTTGCATGCCCTTGAGAAACACTTCGATATCATCATCCTGGATTGGATACTCCCCGATATCGAAGGTATTGATGTGTGCCGAATTCTCAGGAACAAGGGTATTCAGACGCCGATTATCATGATTACAGCACGCCAAGAAGTCGCGTACGAGGTTCGAGGGCTCACAGAAGGAGCGGATGATTTCATTGTAAAACCTTTCGACATCGGACAGCTCGTTGCACGTATCACCGCGGTTCTGCGACGTACTCAAGCAAAAAAAGGTACTATGCAAAAAACCGTAATAAATACTGTGGTCATCGACCCAGCGACAAGAGCGGTTTACGAGCGAGGCTCTCGGATTCATATAACAAAAAAGGAATTTGAAATTCTTGTCCTTCTCATCTCGAATAGAGGAAATGTAGTAACCAAAGAAGAAATCTACTCGGCCGTATGGGGGAAAGACGTCTATATCGAAGAGGGGGCTATAGCGGTTCATATAAAAGCCATCCGTGATAAAATCAAAGGACTTAGAATCGAGACTGTTTGGGGAATTGGATACATGATTGGAAACGAAGCTGGAATCGATAATTAGGGCGTTGACTTGTCCATCTGGTTCTTCGCCCATTATCGAAGCAATCGATTGTAAAATAACGGAGCTTTCATCAAGATGAGAAAAAGATTCCTTATAATACTTACTATCGTCATATGCCTTATGAGTATAGCAACGTTTGCATTGTCGTACATCGCTGCCAAGGAAAGTATCGAACAGCTCATTCTGGAAAGAGCCAATACACGTCTTTCCATGATTGTCCAGGGATTCAGCAACATCGCCAACGACATTGATATTTACTCCTATATTAACTTCTCCCATGAAAGCATATCTATAACAAAAGATTCCTTTTCGGTTTTCCAATACGGGACTTCCAGACTGGACGAGGAATCTCAAAAAGTCACAGTGATAAAAGCGACAAAAGGCGGTTACAACTTTACTCTTAATGTTGATCTTGAAGCCGAAACTGGAATCTATATCGCACCTTTTAAACGAATCATCATCACGATTGCCGCTGTATTCGCTTTCATATTTGCCGTTGCGGGCATTTTGTTCATAAACTCCGTGGTGGAGCCGATCTCCTGTCTGGCAAAGAGCATGGCGAAAATTACCTCTCATAATCTCCGAGAGCGTATTCCGATACCGAAAAGAAAGGATGAAATCAGCCAGCTTATAAAAACTTTCGATTCCATGCTTGACGATATAGAAGGCAGTTATACACGACTTAAAACCTTCGTTGATGATATGACCCATGACATAGTGACACCGGTACAGATTCTTGAAGGATATAGGCAGCTCATCGAACGGCATGGCAAAAATGAGATGATTATAGACGAGTATCTCGATGTTTCGAAAATACAACTCTATAGGCTTAAAGAGATGACCACCTCCCTCAAAGCCGCTTTCCTGGTGGAAAAGCGGCGCAGGGTTGAATTCGCCGACGCCTCCGAGATAACCATGCGGAATATGGCATTTTATCGCACCCTTTACACCAACATTCATTTTGATGCCTCGGTCAAAAAAGCTGTTCGCCTTCCTATAGAAGCCATGGATTTCGAACGTATCGAAAATATCCTCCTCGATAATGCTGTTCGCCACGGCGCCGAGGGTGGAAGAATCGAAATAGCGCTAAATGAAAACGAGTTGATTATAAGAGATTTCGGCAGAGGCATGGCCAAACCGGACGCTGCCTTCGATGGTGTCCCGAAATTCCCGGAAGAAGATGGACAGAGCGAAGGAGCAGGAATAGGCCTTTCCATTATAAAGAGGTTTTCCGAAGAATACGGCTTTTCGATCGATCTGCAAAGTACTCCTGGGTCCGGTTGCCAATTCACGATCAGATTTCCAGAGAGATAACTTTTCGTCGCCATCGCAGAAGACAACTCCTCGTATTGTAAATCCTCATTGTCATTCGTTCTTTGCTGCCGCTAATTTCCATTGAACTAAGACCTGTTCATAAAAACAAGGGCTGTTTAATATTTTGCATCCAAACTTCAGATAATCTTAATTGTTTCTTTATAAATGCTTTAAGATAATCAGTATACAATTCGATGGAAGTACCAGGAAAGGAGGTAGCTTTATGTTTCTGAAGAAATGGGGAGCGGTGGTAACGCTATTGATGATTTCCGTTACTGCTCTGGCGGCGCAAAATATTCTGGTGGTCGGTCAAGCGACCGATCCGATCATCCTCGATCCGCCGATGTATTCGGATACTCCCACGCACAACGTAAATCTTCTCGTATATGATAGGTTGTATAACCTGTCTAGTGACGGGAAAGTAGTCCCGGGGCTAGCGGTAGATTTGCCGAAAATCGAAGAGAACGGTACAAAATACACTATCAAAATTAAAAACGGTGTTAGGTTTCACAATGGGCAGGCCTTGACTATCGATGATGTCATCTATTCGTTTCAACGTGGCGCATTCAACGACAAGTCACAGATGAAATCCATTTTTGCGATGATGTATGATGTTAAAAAAGTTGATACCGTAACCATTCAGTTCAGAACGGGCTTCTTCGACAAATCCAAAGCTCCTGCCGATATCAATGACGGCAGCCTCAAATCCTTCGAAGACCGGGCAAAATACTATAAACCGGCTGCTTTCGGTTCGCAATTGAACCAGCTTACGTGGCTTGGCGCTTCAATTGTTAGCAAGGCAACTCTCGAAAAGGCACAGCAAGACGGTTCAATAAAGGACTACGGTGTAACATGGGCGATAGGCTCCGGGCCTTTTAAGTTCGATTCATGGAAGCAAGGAGACAGCATTACTCTTGTAAGAAACAAGGACTATCATGATTCGATGATCAAAACAAATGTCGATAAAATCGTTTTTAAAACTATTCGAGACCCGTCAGCTTTAAAATCAGCCTTTTTAAACAAAGAAGTCGACTTGATCATGAATGTGGCTCCTCTGGATGCAAGAGAAATAGAATCGGCGGGAGGCAAAATTCTTCTGACCAACGGATACTTCGGGTATCATTATCTGGGCTTCAATATGAAGTCTCCACGGGTCGGCCAGACTAATGCGGATGGTTCTCCGGATTTGGATGGAGAATATGACCTAAATTCACCCGGCGCGCGCCTGAGGCTCGCGATTCTCTATTCGATCAACCCTGCCGATATTGTAAACTCGCCCGATATTATGGATCGCCGCGGGAAAGTCACATTGCAATATGTGGAGAGCCTCCCCTTTGGTCATATCGATGATCCAAAAGGCACGCGCATCGAAGAAGGCAATACCAAGACTGGATACTACAACACAGCAAAGGCAAGAGAAATTTTTGCTTCCTTGCCCGATTCCCTAAAAAAGCCGGGAATTTTAAAATGCACAGCCTTGTCAGGAAGCGTATACGTAAAGGAAGCCCTGGTAGTAAAAGACCAAGTCAAGAGAGTACTCGGTGTTGACTTGATCAATATCGAGCAGGTTGCCTTAACTGAACTGGCCACCCGCAGATCAAAGACGGACCCCGATGTATGGGACTTAATTGTAAACTGGACTCAGACCGATGACTCCTATTATATCTTTGTAGCCTTCGATGGTTTTAATACGTCCCTTCTTCATGATACAAAGTTCTATTCCAAAGACGCTCAAACCTGGATTGAAAAAGGCAACTCGCTTCCAAATGGTCCAGAACGCAACGTAGCATATCAGAATGCTCAAAAAGCTATCCTCAAAGCGCTTCCCAGAGTTCCGCTCGTGGCGATCATGGGCATTTCCGCTTCGCAGCAGAATATTTCCGGCGTTTTCCTTTCACCTTCAGGATCATTCCAGCTTGATGATGTCGTAAAGAAATGATCCGAGCACTTTTTCGCTGAAACCACTCTCGGGCGGCAAATAAACATAAGCCGCCCGGGAGATATCTTAAAAGGATCTCACATGGTCAAGTATATTCTCAGACGCCTTTTAATGATAATTCCAGTACTCCTTGGCGTTACATTTATCGTCTTTTCCCTAACTTATATAGCTCCAGGAGATCCTGCGCGCATGATTCTCCCCCAGGATGCCACAGAGGCGGACATCGCCCAGATGCGCCATTTCATGGGACTTGACGAGCCCTTTATAAAGCAATATTTCCACTTTCTATTCGGGTTCAAAAGCCCGAGCGATGATTCTTCTTTTAGTTACAAAGGCCTGCTCGCGCTTGATCTCGGTAGATCTTACGTTTCAAACAGGCCGGTATTCCGAACAATATTGGAACGATTCCCGAATACCGCATTATTGTCTTTATTTGCCTTACTCCTATCCGTCCTGTTGTCGATTCCTGCTGGGATAATTTCTGCGACCCATCAGTATTCGGTGCCGGATATGATAGTTTCGATCCTGTCTCTCCTGGGTCTTTCGATGCCGGCATTCTGGCTTGGCATGATCTTAATATGGATATTCTCGGTGCAATTAAAGATATTTCCATCATTGGCCAATCCCAACAATTTAAAATCCCTCGTATTGCCGGTAATTACCCTGGCGACAATGAATACAGCGGTACAAGCCCGGATGACACGATCATCGATGCTTGAAATCATTCGCCAGGATTATATTCGTACGGCCAGGGCGAAGGGGCTCGAAGAAAAAAAAGTAATAAGAAGACACGCATTGAACAACGCCCTTATTCCGGTTGTAACCGTAATCGGACTTCAGGTCGGACAATTGTTGGTCGGAGCAGTGCTTACAGAAACAGTTTTTTCATATCCTGGAATCGGCACGATAATGGTCGATGCCATCCAGAGAAAGGATACTCCGCAAATACTCGCTTCTGTTGTTTTCGTCGCAATCGTTTTTGCCTTGGTTAATTTGGTAGTCGATATAGTGTATGCATTTATCGACCCTCGTATCAGAGCTCAATATGAAGGCATTGCGAAAATCAAGATCAATAATTCGTTGGGAAAGAGCAAGTGATATGGCGGAGAAAAACATGGACAATAATAATTTTATATCACAAATAGCGAGCACTGGCAAAAGGAAAACCGCCTTCGAAGAGTTTTGGAGAAGATACAGAAAGAATAAGCTCGCCGTCGCCGGATTACTCATAGTGGTGCTTTACATTTTAATGGCGATTTTTGCCGATGTTTTCTTTTCGTACGACTTTATAACACAAAATCAAATATCAAATGCGTTCGCCGAACCTTTTACCAGTGCGGAAATAGAATACAAGGACAACTTCACCAACCACTTCTACGTCCTTGGCGCTGATAACTTCGGCAGGGATATTCTGGGAAGAATCATACACGGTGCCCGTATTTCCATGATTATCGGCTTTTCGACAATTGCGTTTGCATGCGTTGTCGGCTCCGCACTTGGAGCGATCGCTGGGTATTACGGAGGCAGGGTTGAATCGATCATCATGAGGAGTACCGATATCCTTTTAGCTATACCGAACATACTATTCGCTCTGGCTATTGTCGCTGCTCTTGGTCCGAGTTTTCAAAACCTTCTATTGGCCATCGGGATAACATCCATCCCCGCTTTCGTAAGGCTGATGAGAGCGTCCGTATTGACAGTAAAGAACCAAGAATTCATTGAAGCCGCCAAAGCCCTGGGAGCAAGGGATTTTCGCATCATTGCCAGACATATAATGCCGAATTGCATGGCACCGATTATTGTACAAGCTACCCTAGGAATTGCCCAATCCATCCTCTCTGCGACATCGTTGTCCTTCTTGGGGCTTGGAATTCAGCCTCCATCACCGGAATGGGGAAATATGCTTTCAGACGCGCGTTCTTACATAAGTTATGCTCCCCATACACTACTTTTCCCTGGGTTGGCGATCATGACGGTAATACTTGCCTACAATTTGATCGGCGACGGTTTAAGAGACGCCCTGGATCCAAAGCTCAAGCGTTAAGGTGCAACCATGGAATCACTATTGCTTTCAATAAATAATCTCACGACGCAATACATCACCGACAATAATATCATTCATGCTGTCAATGGCATTAGCCTCGAACTCGCGCGCGGAGGCAGTATAGGACTTGTTGGGGAATCAGGCGCCGGCAAAACAACGACCGCCTATTCAATAATGGGGTTATTGCCGAAACTTACCGGGAAGATAATTAAAGGGAGTATTTTATTCGAAGGAAAAGATCTTACACTCCTTTCAGAAGAAGAAATGAGAGACATCAGGGGCAGTAAGATATCGATGATTTTCCAGGATCCGATGACATCGCTGAACCCGATAATTACCGTAGGCGACCAGATCGCGGAGGTCCTTGAGATACACGGAACCTCGAATAAGAACGAAGCACAGAAAAAAGCCGGGGATATGCTTGAAATGGTAGGAATACCAAGAGGGCGAATGAATGAATATCCCCACCAATTCTCGGGCGGCATGAAACAGCGGGTAATTATTGCGATCGCGTTGGCATGCAATCCGGAATTATTGATCGCCGACGAGCCAACTACCGCGCTGGACGTTACGATTCAAGCTCAAGTGCTCAAAATGATCAAAGAGCTGAAAAACGAGCTGGACACGAGCCTGATATTGATAAGCCACAATCTCGGAGTCGTAGCGCAGGTTTGCGAGAATGTGGCAATCATGTATGCAGGCAGGATTGTCGAATTCGGGGCTCTCCGCGACGTTTTCTCGAAACCCTTACATCCGTATACGGAAGGTCTTTTAAACTCCATACCCCGTATAGAGGTGGAGAAAGAGCGTTTGATTCCCATTCGGGGGATGATGCCCGATCCTTCCATAGTTCCAAGCGGTTGCATCTTCAAACCACGTTGCCCATATGCCAAGGAAGAATGCTCTGTGCAAGCTCCGATAGTCTCGAAAATTTCCGATAGACGTGTCATGTGCCTGATGCACGAAGGTGTTATTCCCAATACGATGGGGGCGGCAAATGAATAATCACAGCGATATGATACCAATTCTCCAGGTGAAAAACCTCAAAAAATACTTTACCACCCCCAGAGGTATGCTTCACGCAGTAGACGATGTCAGTTTCGCTATCCAAGAAGGCAAAACTCTCGGTGTAGTAGGAGAATCCGGCTGCGGAAAAACAACCACCGGTCGGGCAATTCTTCGTTTGATCGAGCCGACAAGCGGTTCCGTCGTATTCAACGGTATTGATATCACTTCGCTCGAAAAAAACAAGTTAAGAATCATGCGGGAGAAAATGCAGATTATTTTCCAGGATCCATATTCATCCCTCGATCCTAGAATGTCCGTAGCTTCTATAATCGCAGAACCGCTGATAATTCACAAACGGGTTTCAGGAAAAAAAGAATTATTGAAGCAGGTTCAAAAACTAATGGAAATGGTCGAGCTGGAGGACCGCTTATCCTCATCGTACCCGCATGAACTCGATGGAGGAAGACGCCAACGCATCGGGATTGCACGAGCATTGGCCCTCGAACCGCAATTCATTGTCTGCGACGAACCTGTTTCTTCGCTTGACGTATCCGTTCAAGCCCAGATTCTCAATTTAATGCAAGACCTGCAAGATAGGCTCGGACTAACCTATATGTTCGTTACCCATGATATGGCGGTGGTAAAACATATATCCGATGAAATCGCGGTTATGTATCTCGGACAAATCATTGAGTTGTCGCCGGCTAAGGACCTATTTGCCCATCAATATCACCCCTACAGTCACGCACTTATATCTGCAATACCTAAAATAGAATCCAAGACCGACGAGACAATGACGATTCTGAAGGGCGAAATCGGGTCGCCAATAGAACCGAAACCCGGCTGCAGGTTCGCGTTGCGTTGCGAATACTGTATTGAAAAGTGCCTCACCGATACTCCAGTTTTCAAAACTATAGAGTCAGGCAGGGCGGTAGCCTGCTGGAGGGCGGAAGAGCTTTCCCTATAATTTTATATGATCATAGTATTCAGGAGATAAGAATGGCAGCACTATCCATTAAAGAAACGCTTTGGGCTAGTATCGACAAAAGAAGTGAGGAATTAATCAAGCTTTGCTCCGATATGGTGAAAATCCCGAGCGAGAATCCTCCGGGGAACGTTGATGATATAGTCTTGTTTATACAAAATTATCTGAGCAATAAAGGAATAAAGCATAAGCTTGTCGGCCCTGATTCTAAATATCCGAGCATAGTCGCAGGGATAGGCGAAGGGCCTTCACTTGTTTTCAATGGTCATTGCGATGTCGTCCCCGCCGGAGATAAATCACGATGGAATTTTGATCCATATGGCGGAGAAATAACCTCTTCCGCAATACGGGGCCGAGGCACCTCAGACATGAAATGCGGACTCGGGGCAGCTTTATTTACGATGGCTCTGGTGCATGACGAAAAAGTCCCATTAAACGGCAGAGTAGAAATCCATGTCGTTCCAGACGAAGAAACCGGGGGGTCTTTCGGGACAAAATGGCTCGTGGAGAACGGATACGCAGATAATGCCTTCGTGTGTCTTGTTGCAGAACCAACAGGGGCCGATACCTGCGAAGTAGGGCAGAAAGGTCAGGTACGGATACATTTAAGCGTAGCGGGCAAGGCAGCTCACGGGAGCATAGGAAACTATGTCGGCGAAAATGCAATTTTAAAAACAATGAAAATTCTAAGCCATATCGATGAACTTCGAAAAATCAAAGGAAGCTATTCACCGACCCAGCACCAAGTGCTCATCGATTCCAAAGATATGGCCGAAGCAAAGCTTGCTAGGCCGGGGGTGGGGAATGTGATCGATTCAGTGACTGTCAATCCGGGCATTATAAAGGGTGGAACGAAAGTTAATATGGTTCCCGATCTTTGCGAAACGGACATCGATATCAGAATCCCCATTGGTCTGAGTTCTGAAGAACTTATTTCCAATTTCGAAGGATTACTGCATGAACTAAACCTCGACAAGGTGGGTTATAAATACGAAACCAGCGAAGCGAATTTCACGGAAGTATCAGAACCTATCGTCAAAACCCTAGTGAAAAATGCGGAGTCAGTGTGGAATAAGCGGGTTATTCCCGCATATCAGTGGGCATCCAGCGACGCCAGATACTATCGCTTAAAAGGAATACCTACCCTGCAATATGGCCCTTCTAATACGGAAGGTATCCATTCATACAATGAGGATGTGGATATAGTCGATGTAATAAATGCGGCAAAAATATACGTAGGTGTTATTTGCGATCTGCTGGTAGAATCGACCTAGGGGCATTGCGATTGGGTGTTTTCCAGCAAGAATTATCACTTCATAACGCCCAAAACGGGCGAACGTTTTGAAAGCCGGGCTGAAAATCGACTGGAGTCGAAAAGGATTTATAAAATCAGGTTCCCCGCCTCGTCGAAAACCATGTCTTGCGGATCGCCCATTATTTCCAAGCTGTTGTGCATGCGAGCTTCTTCGGCCAATCCTTCGGATACGTAGATGTGCTCCAGCTCCAGGGTATTTTTTATGATGACTACCCGGGGTTTTTGTCCCGGCGCCAGCCCTATCGCCTGCAACGCTATTTTTATGGCGTCGCGATCGTCTTTCATCACCATGGGGATGCGTGCCTTTTCGATCCTGCCCGCTGTTATCGCGTTCGTGTAGGTAGCGTGGAAATCAATCTTGTCCAGCAGCTTTCTGGTTATCGCATCCGCCATTCCCACTCCCATGGCGTTCCCGTGGGATTCCATAGTCAGGTCGAGCAGGACGATCCTTTCGCACAGCAAAGGGCCGTCTTCCATGTGGGTCATCCAAAACCGCCCCGTCACGTTTGGATCGAGGCCGGCGCCGGAAATATTTTTGCCTAATTCCCCGACGACGAGAAGATCTATCTTTTTAAAATCCAAGCGAGGCATGAGGGACCAGGATAGTTTCAAAAGCTCCGGCTCGCGGGTTTTGAATTCGGCGGAGGGGACCGCCTCGATCAAATACGGCAAGTCTTCGGCGTTTTCGACGACAGCCACCCCAAATTTTACGGAAGATACGCGCTCCAGAATAAATTCCCCCGCCTTGGGGATTAGTTCCCTGAAACGGGCGAAACCCAAGCTATGGATAGCCGAGGCGCCGATATGGTTGCCCATGCCAATCGCCAGCATCTTGTATAATCCGCTTTCCACGGTCCCTCTAAAAGCTGTGTGGCATTTGACCCGGTTGATGGGAATTATCAAATCGGCCTTTTCAAAGGCGAGTTTGTCGAAATAAATCGGCACTCCCTTTTCGACCTCGCCGAGTTCGACGACTTCCATCGAAGATCGAATGGGAACGCCCATCGTCTCTTCGGTTATATTGTAGCCCGCCAAATAGGCGGCCTGGCCTTCCGCCGTCGCGCCGCCGTGACTTCCCATCGAGGGAACGATAAATACATTGAGCCCCTGGCTTTTGAGTTCTTCAGCGACGGATCGGACAATCGCGTCGATTCTTCCGATGCCGCGGCTGCCGACAGCGAGGGCGGCATTGAGGCCGGGGTGCAGATGTTTTTTTATCGCTGGTTTGTTCAATTCCGAGCGAATTGTTGTTTCAATGTTTGTGCAGGATGTATTGAACGCCTGCCTTACCGAAATGATCCTCGGCAACCCGGCCTGCGTTTTGCCATTCCATTCAAACATACTTCCTCCGCATTTTTTGACCTTTAAAACGTGCGTATCCCGCGCATCCCTCGGCGGATTTTATTCCCCTCGAAATACCGGCTCTCGTTTTTCCAGGAAAGCCGCAACTCCTTCGTTTTTATCGCCGCTCGCGCAGGCCAAGGCATGGAGATAGGACTCCATCGTCAATCCCGCCGAAAGCGACATATCGAAAGCGTTGTTCAACGCATCTTTTGCGTACATTAAGGCGAGCGGCGCCCTTTTCGCCAAAGTCTTGGCCAGGTTTTGCGATTCCGCCTCCAAATCGCCGGAGGGAAACACCTTTGTGACAAGGCCGTATTGCAAGGCATCGGCGGCGTTTATTATCTCGGCGGTAAGCACCAAATGCATGGCCCTGCCCAATCCGACTATTCTTGGCAGACGTTGTGTGGCGCCGTCTCCGGGGATGATTCCCAAGTTGATTTCCGGCGCCCCGAACTTCGCTTTTTCCGAGGCGACCCTTATGCTGCAGCACAGGGCCAGCTCCAAGCCTGCCCCCAGGGCGTAGCCGTTGACGGCGGCCACCGTGGGAACCTGAAGATGCGAAATTCTGTTGTACACATCTTGTCGTCGTTTTGTCTGACTGCGCCCTAGTTTAAAGTTCCTCTGTTTCAGCTCTCCGATATCGGCGCCTGCCATAAAAGCCCTATCCCCCGCTCCCGTGATTACCAGCGCTTTCAGATCGCCGTCGTTTTCCATCGTGGAAAGCAGGCGATCGAGTTCGCTCACCATTTCGTCGCAGAGCGTGTTCATGGGAGGATGTTGGATAGTCAGCCGCCCGATGGAGTCTTTTTTTTCGTAAACAACATATGTGGTTTTCACAGCGTACCGCCTTCCCAAGTTTTCAGGCTATTTATCGAAAAATGCCGTGGGAACGACAGGGTCTTTCGAATAATCGTAAAAGCCCCGCCCGGACTTTTTGCCGAGAAGGCCCGCCGCCATCATTTGCTCAAGCAGGTAGCAGGGTCGGTATCGAGCGTCGCCGGTTTTTTTGTACAACATCTGCGTTTTTGCGAAATGAATATCGACTCCGATCAAATCAATCAACGCGAAGGGCCCCATCTTATGATTACACCCCAATACCATGGCCCGATCGATCGCTTCGACGGAGGCTATTCCCTCCTGCAACACCCATATCGCCTCGTTGAGCAGTCCGGCCAATATCCGGCTGGTCACGCCCGCCGGGCCTTCTTTTTTCGTCGTCACCGTTTCTTTGCCCAAGCTGACGACGAACTCTTTGGCCTTTTCCACCGTCCTTCGGGAAGAGAGGATGCCCGGCATAAGCTCAACGAGCTGCATCACGACTGGAGGATTGAAGAAATGCATGCCTATCACGCGTTCGGGAGCCGCGACGGCGGAAGCGATTTCCGTAATAGAACAGGATGTCGTATTGGAAGCGAGAATGGCTTCCGGTTTCGCCTTTCTGTCCGCTTCCTTGAATATTTCCCGCTTCAGCGCCACATCCTCCAGCACCGCTTCGATCACATAATCGGCTTTTTCCAGGTTCTCCAAATTCTGGACCATCTGGATTCGTCCGAGGATGTCTCCGACCTCGCCTTTGGTTATTTTTCCTTTTTCTATCTGTCGCTGGAGCCCGGCCTCCACAATATCCATGTTTCTCTTGACAATATCGAGTTGTATATCCGACAGATATACTTCGTACTTCGCCTGCGCCGCCACCTGGGCTATTCCCCTGCCCATCGTGCCTGATCCTATCACAAATACGGTTTTCATCTTCTCCCCCTCCCTTTCGCGTCAATTAACCCGTTCCACGATGAGCGCGACGCCCTGGCCTCCTCCTATGCAGAGGCTCACCAGGCCCAAATTTTTGTCTCTTTTCTTCAAGGCATACAGGAGCGTCGTCAATATCTTAGCGCCCGTCGCTCCCACAGGATGTCCGAGAGCTATGGCGCCGCCGTTCACGTTGAGCTTGCCCATGTCCATTTTAAGCTCCCTGTCGCAGGCGATAACCTGGGCTGCGAAAGCCTCGTTCAGCTCTATAAGATCAATATCGCCCAACTCTAATCCTGCTTTTTTCAGCGCCGCGGGAATGGCCAGCGTCGGCCCCAGCCCCATGAGCTTTGGGTCGAGCGCCACGTAAGAGTAAGACCGTATCTCGGCCAATGGCTTAACTCCCAATTCCTTGGCCCTTCTTTCCGACATCAGAACCAGGGCAGAAGCTGCATCGCACAACGCGCAGCTGTTTCCAGCCGTGATCGTGCCGTTGCCGAGAAATACCGGCGGCAGATTCCCGAGTTTTTCCAGGGAAATGTCTTTCCGCGGAATTTCTTCGTTCTTAACCCAATTGGTGGTTTTCCTGTCCCTGACTTCCAGCGCCAAAACCTCTTCGTCGAAGCTCCCTTCTTCCATCGCCCTTAGGGCTTTTATGTGGCTCTCGGCCGAAAATTCGTCCTGTTCTTTGCGCGATATGCCGTACTTTTCCACAAGAAGTTCCGCCGTGTTTCCCATCAGCATCCCGGCCAGCGAACACATAAACCCGTCGCGGTGCAGCACGTCGTAGGCCGCCCCGTCTCCCATCCGCTGCCCCCATCGCAAACCGGGTATTATGTACGGCACATTGGTGCTCGATTCGGTTCCGCCCGCTATGACAATCTCCTCCTCTCCGGCGGCGATGCTCAGGGCTCCCAGCTCTATGGCGCGCAGGCTCGAGGCGCAGCGGATATTCACGGTAAACGCCGGGCAGCTGACCGGAAGACCACTTCTTACCGTACAGAGCCGCGCCGGGTTCGGGCCGACCCCGGCCTGCCATCCGTTGCCGAAAATAACCTGCCCCACCGCTTCGGGAGCCAGGCCCGCCCTCCGCAGCGATTCTTTGATAACCGCTGCGCCGAGGTCCACCGCCGTGAGATTTTTAAAGCTGCCCCCGAAACCGCCGCCCGCCGTTCTGACGGCGCTTGCTATCACCACTTTGTTCATGAACCGTCTCCTTCAATCGCCTAAGGCATCATTCTTCTATTCCGGCCAGCCTTTTGCTCAAAGCCTTCTTGTCGCCAACCTTCGACTCGCGCATTATGGTTATCCGATGGGCTTCGGGAGATCCGCCTCCGTGTATGTCCGACACGCTGTCCGCGCTTTCAAGGGTGATTTTCTCCACCAGTCGAAGCATCTTCACCCTGTCTTCCACCGGGGTGTCGGCCGTTCCTTTCAGATACTTTTTCAGCAAAGGACCTATCGTGGGGTTTTCAAAATCTTTATCGGAGGGCAAATCGCTGACAAAGCCGCCGGCGATATCCATGAGGAGCCTGCTCACTTCGGCCATCTCCTTGCCTTCGTGCAGTTTGGAGGCGTTGACCAAAACAGGATCGACAAAATACGTCCCCGACGGTTCTTTTTTGCCTTCATAGGACGCGGCGAGACTGCAGCCGTATAAGGTTTCGGAACGATGAATCATGTCGATGACCTTTCCCCGCAGATGGCCCGCCTTGGTCGTACCGTTGTAGTCCATCATGTTCAACGCCGCTCCGATCATGCAATCTATTTTCCCCGCCTTGCAGCCGCCGTGGCTCTGCCGGTGAAACGAGGAAAACCGCATAACCAAGTCGCCGGCAAACTCCGTTTCGCCGTACAGGAACACCCTGTCCCAAGGGACGAACACGTTGTCAAAAATGACCGTGGGACAGTACTTCGAATATCTGGTATTTCCGGTGTCGCAGCCCTGAAGCTCCCGCATATCCAAAGAGGACCTTCCCACCACATGAATGATCCCCGGCGTGTCGATCGGCAGGGCGAAGGCGACCGCGTATTCCTTATCTTCCTTTCGCAGAGCGCGCGTCGGCAGGACAATGATTTCGTGCGATGAAAGCGAACCTGTCTGGTGGGCTTTCGCTCCGCGGACGACGATTCCGTCCTTGCGTTCCTCCACGACCCTCAGATACAAGTCCTTATCCGCCTGTTCGGCGGGATTCAGGGAGCGGTCGCCCTTTACGTCGGTCACGCCGGCGTTGCAGGTCAGGTCGTTTTTCTGTACGTACTTGAGAAATTCCAAGAACCTGGCGTTGTATGTCGTTCCGTATTTCCGGTCGATATCGTAGGTCACTATCGCCAGCGCGCTGAGACAGTCCATTCCCGTGCATCGTTGATAGCAGGTCCCCACCCGGCCGCCGAGCAGTCGATTGTTTTTCACCCGCGCGACGAGATCCTCGATCGAGGCGGGAGGAAGGGTGAAACGATTGATCTTTTCCCCTATCAGAGGGCTATTGGTCGTTATCGCGTCGCGATGTTCGAAAGATTCGGCCAACGCGTAGGTTTCGCCGGTGGCTTCTATGCCGGCTCTGATTCTTGGGTTGTCAACGAAATTGTCGATCCTCTCGCCGAACATATATACGACCGGCTGTAGTTTTCTCAGCGATTCGATGTATTCCGCCTTTGTTTTGATAGCCATATTTCCCTCCGCTTGTTTTAAGCCCTGTGCTTATGAGACCCCGCCAGCGTGGACCCCTCCGCCAGCGCCTTTTTGTTGAGCTCTTCCGTACCCTCGGGGACCCGGGCCAGCGCCGCCTTTTCCAAGGCTTGTTCGCTCACTATCCCGGTGATAGCGACCAAGGCGCCCAATGTGACCATATTTATCGTCATTTCTTTTCCGACCACTTCGGTCGCCGTTTTCGCTATAGGCAGGCGGTATACGCGTATCGAACTTCCCAAGGCCTCGTCTATTTCGACCCCGGCGTCCACGATCATGATTCCCCGGGATTTCACAGCCCCGCCGTATTTTCGGGCGGCTTCCTGGGTTAAGGCCACAAGAATGTCGGGATGCTCAATTTCAGGGAAATGAATAGTTTTGTCGCTGATTATCACTTCCGATTTACTTGCCCCGCCGCGGGCTTCCGGCCCGTAGGATTGGTTGTGCGTCGCGTTCAAATCGTCGTAGATAGCCGCGGCTTCGGCCAGGATTATTCCTCCAAGAACGACGCCCTGTCCGCCGGAACCGCTTATGATTATCTCGCTTCTTTTCATTGCTGCGCCCCTCGCTTCTGCGCGGTCTTGATCAGCGCGCCGTAAGACTCCACCAATTCGGGAGCCTTTTTATCGACGAATTCCCCGATGAGAAACCTGCCCGCCAGCTTGTCCGGGCTCATCGCCGTCGCGGCTTTCAGGTTCACCGCGTTGTCTTTCTGCCATTGCAGCATCGCCGTCGCGGTTTTCATGTTGTTGCGCCGCCCGAAACCGATGGGACACTGGGAAATCGCTTCTATAAAGGAAAAACCTGTGTGCTTAAGACCTTTGGCGATCAATTGTTCCAACAGCACCACATGATATGCCGTGGCCCGCGCGATATAGGTCGCGCCTGCGCCCTCCACGAGTTTGCAGACGTCGAAAGAAGACTCTATCATCCCGTAGGGGGAGGTGGTGGCGTATTTGCCGGCGGGCGTAAGCGGCGAATACTGCCCTCCGGTCATACCGTAGATGCTGTTGTTTATCAAAATCATCGTGAGATCGATGTTGCGGCGGCATGTTTGGATCAAGTGATTCCCGCCGATTCCCGAGCCGTCGCCGTCGCCGGTTATGACTATCACTTTCATTTCGGGCCTGGCCAGCTTGAACCCCGTGGCGAAACTGAGCGCCCGGCCGTGCGTCGTTTGGAAAGTATTGAAATCGATTATGGCGTTAGTCCGCGCCGAGCAGCCGATTCCGGTGATGACCATGACCTCATCGCGCTCATATCCCGCCGAGGCTATCGCCCGCAGAATCGCCCCAAGGACGATCCCCGTGCCGCAGCCGGGGCACCAGATATGGGGCATTTTTTTCATTCTCAGATAATCTTGGGCATGCACGCTCATTTACAGCACCTCTTTTACAGCGTCGAGAATTTGCTCGGGCGTTATCATTTTTCCGTCAAATCTATTGACCTGCCTGACGACTGCGCTTTTATTTTTCAGAAATCGCTCAACTTCTCCAACAAGCTGCCCCATATTCATTTCGGCAACGATGAACGCTTTTACTTTATCGCCATATTTCTCGACGACTTCCCTCGGGAAAGGCCACAGGGTAAGCGCTTTTATCAAGCCTACTTTCAGGCCGCGTTCGCGCGCCATCTCGACCGCGCTATAAGCCGATCGCGCCACGCACCCGTAGGCGAACAGAGCTATTTCCGCGTCGTCCATCATTATTTCCTCGGTCATTATGATCTCGCCGCGTCGTCTTTCTATTTTATTGTGTAATCGCGTAAGCAAAAGGCGGGCGACCTCGTGATCGTTCGTCGCCGGATACCCTCCCTCGTCATAATTGTTGCTTGTCATGTGATATCGATACCCTATGCCGTAAGGCATGAAAGGAGGCACATCGTCTTCGTCCGGCTTGAACGGCATGAAATTTTCAGCCGGCAGGGCCGCTCTTTTACGATCGACTATTTTCAGCTCGGAGATATCGGGAATACGAACTTTTTCCCTAAGATGCCCCACGATCGCGTCGGAGAGCAGAATGACGGGTGTCCGCAATAGTTCGGAAAGGTTTATCGCCTTGATGGTGAGCATATAGTACTCGTAGACGGTGGACGGGCAGAGGACAACGCAGGGATGGTCCCCGTGGGTTCCCCAGCGGGACTGCATAACGTCCATCTGTGATGGCAGCGTCGGCATTCCCGTGCTGGGGCCTCCGCGCTGTACGTCGACAACGACGCAGGGTACTTGAACCATGGCGGCATAGCCTAAATTTTCCTGCTTTAACGTAAATCCAGGACCGCTCGTCGCGGTAAGCGCCTTGACGCCCCCTATCGAAGCCCCTATAACCGCCGCCATGCTGGCGATCTCATCTTCCATCTGAATGAAAATCCCCCCCCGTTTCGGCAGTTCTTTGGCCAGCAACTCGGCTATCTCCGTCGCCGGCGTTATAGGATATCCCGCGAAAAACCCCACTCCAGCTGCCAGGGCCGCCATCGCGCAGGCCTCATTACCCTGCAGCAGCCTAACGGTTTGATGTTTCATTTGGCCTTTCCTTCTACTTTGATTGCGTAGTCCGGACATCGGCGTTCGCACATTTCGCAGCCGATACAATCCTCTTCGTTCACAAGCGTGACCTTGCCGTCTTCGTCAAAACCCAACACGTTCTTAGGGCAAAAATCTATGCATATGCCGCAAGACTTGCACCATTTCTTATTGATCCCGATACTGTACTTCGACATACAAAAACCCCTTCGCGTTTTTCCAAGCGCCGAAGCCCCGCCTGCGGCGAGGGTCTCTTTGCGCATAATAACTTACAGTCTGTCTTTATAACATACTAATTGTAATAGTATTTTTTAAAAAACGCAACTCTTTTCTATCCACGTCAAATCGAGCTAAAGGAGTCTCCTATCCAGGCGGCATAGACTTGTCGAGCAATGGTAATGGTATATAGTTATGACAATTGCTTAAAACTACACATGAAAATAATCGAAAAATTTCGCCAATTCCTCGCTCACCGCCTCGAAAAAAAGCTTGCCTTTTTCAGCGGTCGCCAGATGGGGCTGGCCGACATGCCCGTCGGGGTTATGGAAATTGAAACTCGAATACTTAAGGTACTTTTTGTACCCCAACAGGTCCATCTGAAACCAAGGGTTTCCGGGGACGGGGGGGCCCTCGGCGATTTTGTCCTTTTGCACCAGTTCAGGCCGTAAATACATGATCACCGAAGTTTCGAATTCGCCGGCATGCGCCGCCCCGCCCAATTCGGAATCCCGGATTTCCATTATCCGCGGGCCGGCGATATCCCAATACCTCAGCGCCATCAGGGAAAATTTTTCGCCATATTGTTCGCCTATTTCATTGATAACAGCGGCAAGATAGGCTTGGTTGCCGCCGTGGGAATTCACTAAAAACATTCGCCTGAAACCGTTTTCGCAGACGCTGCGACAGATGTCCGCGGCATGGGAGATCAGGGTGTTTTGCGCGATGGTCACATAGCCCGGCGCAAAACGATGATGAGGAGAAAAGCCAAAGCATACCTGCGGCAACACAAGAACCGGATATTTCGCCAAACCCGCGGCCGTCTCCACCACGGCCTTGCCGATGATCGCGTCGGTGCCGACCGGAAGATGGCGCGAATGCTGCTCCGTGGAGGCGAGGTTGACGACAACCGTGGCCGTATCTCGATATTGCTCAAATTGATCTTTGGTCAATTCGTCCCATCGTATCAACATGGGTCTCTCCTCTTTTA
The DNA here is from genome assembly GCA_001603165.1 of Spirochaetales bacterium Spiro_12. Lineage (GTDB taxonomy): Bacteria > Spirochaetota > Spirochaetia > Treponematales > Rectinemataceae > UBA2256. The sequence goes on along the minus strand of LVBN01000065.1, from coordinate 24,310 downwards.
CAATGGCTCCTTCAATTCAAAAAGCATTTCTATTTCCACCGCTTGGTTTTTGGGAAGGGCGCTGGTGCCTATGGCGGTTCGAACCCCGTGCCCCGCAGGCCCGAAAAGCGCCAAAAGAAGTTCGGAAGCGCCCTCGGCGACCGAACTTTGGTCACCGAAACCCTCCGCGCTCGCGACAAAGACAGTCGTCTTTATCACCCTGTTGATGCGATTGAGGTCCCCCAGGCACGCATGCAGGTTGGCCAGCACATTTAAGACGCATTGACGGGCGGCCAGCTTCCCTTGCTTGACCGAAACTTCCTTTCCCAGGCGGCCAACGGCGAAGGGCTTCCCGTTCAAAGCACAGCCCGTGCCGGCGGTATAAAAACACCGCCCTCCGAATTCCGAGGTCATGGTGTAACTGCCATTCGGAGAGGTATGCGGCGGCAGTTCCACGGCAAGTTGTTTGAGCTTTTCATAAATGCAGATAGCGTTGTTTTTCTCCGCACGCGATTCTTTCATGATAGCGCCTTTATGTAGAAATATAAGAGTTCTATGCCCGCAACGAGGTCATGCACGGAGGCCAGTTCGTAACTATGCACATAGCGCGTAGGAAGGAGTATGGCACCCGAAGCGATACCCCCTTTCTCCAAATGCACCGTGGCCGAGTCGGTGGTTCCGGCGGTATATACTTCCAGCTGGTAAGGGATGCCCGCCTCCCTGGCCACCTTTTTCATCCCGTCCACCACGCTCGGCGTGGAAATCACGCCGACCGAGGAAGTTTTCGATCGATCCATGATCTTTATAACCGGGCCCTTATCGAGCGCAGTGATTATTTTGCGGTCCGCCACATCGGAAAGGTCGTTGGCTATGGCAATGTCCAGGGAAATGGCGATATCCGGCTTGAGATTGTACGCTGCGGTTTTCGCGCCGCGACAGCCCACTTCTTCCTGGGACGAAAAAACCGCATAGATATCGGGCTTGTTTTGTTCGTTTTTGAGCAGCTTGAGAACTTCCACAAGCTGAAAAACACAGGCCCTATTGTCCAGGGCCTTGCCGGCCACGCGCGATCCATCCTTGCCCAGGAAATGGACCGGATAATCGATCGAGATCGGATTGCCGACTTCCACGCCCATCTCCTCGGCCTCTTCCCGGCTTTTTGCGCCGACATCGATGAAGAAATCCTGAAGATCGGGTATTTGCTCCATAAAGTCGGGCCGGCCGGGTTTCACATAATTGACAAGGCCGTCGAGCTTCCCGAGGGCCGTTTTGACCACCACGTGTTTTCCGAATAAAGCCTGGGCCCTTACTCCGCCCAGCACCTCAAACCAAAGGAAACCCTTGGAATCTATCCGTTTTACAATGAGGCCGATTTCATCCGTATGCGCCACGATCATGACCTTTGCCTTGCCATTTCCTTTTTTGAAGGCGATAAGGTTTTTCATGACATCGACATCCATTTCGTCCACATGGTCCCGGATCATGTTTTTTATCAGACCGATCGTCTCGTCCTCAAAGCCCGAAACTCCATGCGTAGCGCAGAGTGCGGCAATGTCCTTTTTAAAATCGTCGCCTATTGCTTTTCGATCCAAACTCATGGTACCTCTCTTTGTCATATACCGCTTTCGGGCTTGGGCCATCATTCGGATCCGAGCACCGCCGCCGCCCTTGTGAATAACCTTAAAAAATTCCCGCTCAGCCATTTACGCAACTTTTCCGGCGCGGCCCCGCTGAAAAGCACCGAGCCCAGGCTGACCGCCGGATCATTCCACGGGCTGTCGGTACTGAAAAGCGCCTTGTCGGGGTTGAGTTCTCTATCGACCAGCAATAGCGCCCCGTATCGCTTGTTGACCGGGCTGCATAAATCATAATAGAGATTCGGGTATTTGTTACAAAGTTCAATCGCTTTTCCCGTACCCAAGTCCAACGCACCGTGGGCTATTATAAGAGGCGCGTCGGGGTATTCCCTGGCCATCTGTTCGAAAACGCTCAACCTGTCTCCGCCATAATAGGTATGGACGAGGATAGGTATCCCGTGGTCGCTGGCATAGCGAAACATCCCTTCATAGTTTTTCCCGTTCAGCGGATAATCCCCCGAAAGCTCGGGATGGGTTTTTATTCCAACTATTTCCTTATGGGCGAAATACTGGGCTATTTCTCTTTCCGCCACGTCGGGGTAATTGGGGTTCACGGTGAACATCCCCAGAAAGCGCCCGGGGTTGCGCCGGCATACTTCCAAAGTATAGCGGTTGCCGCGCACCACATCGGCGGTGACAGCCAAATTGGTGGATATGACCGTTGTGTCTATACCTATCTGATCCATGCAGCCGAGCATGCCGATCTCGTCGTTATACGGCAAATAAAAATTCCAGACCGGCCCCAGGTGGGCGTGATAATCGATAACCCTGTAAGTGTTGTGATTCATATTAATCCCTCCCGCCTAAAGGACCAATCTTCATGAGTCGCCGGGCATTGCCCCCGGCGATCAGTTTTTTTTGTTCCGGCGGCAGTCGGGAGAAAAGCACCTGACCGACCATTGTTCCGAAAGAAGAGACAGGGAATTTCGAGCCGGCCACAAAGCGCTCGGGCCCGACCTGTTGCACCATATATTCCAGCTGGCGGTGCACGTCCAGACCGGAGGTTTGGACATGGAGATTCTGATGAGCACGCAGCAATTTTATAAGCGTCCAGGTCGTCCGCTGAAATCCATCGGAAAGAATGATCGGCAGATCGGGGAACTCCTTTGCCACCGTATAGAGTTTATCCCAGGCCGGTTCGTCCCGCCGGCTGGGGGAAAATTCCAGCACTACGGGGATTTTGCGCATCTGGAACTCTTCCAGATATTCCCCGTAAAACCACTTGGCAAACGCATAACGCGTCGCGACAGCGGGATTACCGGTGGACGAAGGGAAAAGCCGTATGGCCTTGGCGCCGCTTTCCTGCATCTTGTCCGCGAACTCCGCCGGGGAGCAGTTCATACCTTCCGCACTGGGAACGCAGGCCCAGGTGGGAATCAACTCGGGCGTATTTTTCAGCTCCTCGAGTATCAAGGAATTGCCGAAGTCCGCATCATAGGACTTGCTCAAAATGTGGTACGGAGCGGCCTGTCTGATCCCCACCCGTTTCATTTCAGCCACTAATTCGCTTTTTTCCACCCATGTCCCGGTAAAGGGAATCGGCGGACGACCGAAGCACACGGAAAAATCAAGAAAATCGAGTTCTGCGATATCCTTGGAAAAATCATCGCTAATCAATTGTGTCCCCTTTCGTTTTAAATAAGCCGGCCCATGTGGTTTCCGTCCCCTATTTGTCGCTCCGATACTTATTCACCTTATCCCAGTCGAGGCTTACGCCCAGGCCAGGACGGTCCAGCCCATAGGCGAGGCCGTCTTTTACCGGTAAGGTTTCTTGAATGATGTCGTCTTCGAAATACAAATTCCCAATCACGTCGCTCGGATGATCGATCCGCGGCGCGGCCAGGCCCAGATGAAGCTCTGCCGCCGTTCCGATGCCGAATTCCGGCATGCTTCCTATACAAAAACCGATCCCCGCCGTTTCGCAGAGATTGGCGATCTGCATCGCTTTATTGAGTCCTCCTGCCTCGCTGACATACACATTGAAAATATCCCCCGCATCGGCTTTAATTGCCGCCAGGGCGTCGCCGGGATCCCAAATGCTTTCATCGAGCATAATGGGAATGGAACAGTGCCGGCGCAAAAACGCCAGCTTGTCCAGTTCGTGGGGGGCGAAGGGTTGTTCAATCGAAAGAATGTTTAGCTCGGAAAGTCTTTCGACGACTTTGAGCAGGGTTTTTTGATCGCCCCAGCCCATATTCGCGTCCACGCGGATACCGAGCTCAGGGCCGAACCGTTCGCGGATAGCGCGCACGGCCTCAAGATCCTTCTCAAAATCGAGCCCGACCTTTACCTTAACGGTCTTGAATCCAGCGGCGACATGTTCGGCCACTTGAGCCACCCTCTCTTCCACTGTTCCCATGGCTATGGAATGCGAAAGAGGAATGCTCTCCCGGCGCTTGCCGCCCAGCAATTGATAGATCGGCATCGCCTTGAGCTTACCGATCAGGTCGTACAGAGCCATTTCGACCCCGGCTTTTAAACAGAGCGCGTTTTTGCTCCAGGCCACCGCCCTGTCCATACGTGACAGAACTTCGGTCACCGCAAAAACATCCGCACCGACAACCGCCTCGGCTACCCTCTTCCCCCAGGCCGCCGCGAGGCAGCCGGCTCCGCCGTCCCATATGGACGAGACTTCTCCAAAACCCTGGCAGCCATCGGCGAGGAGAACAACGACGACAGCGTCGCCGAAGGGGTTATTGCCAAGGGCGGTTTTCCATTCCCGCACGCCTTTCATGCCGCGCTTTGGAATTCGAATCGGTATGTACTCAATGCTTTCGATTTTCATAAAGGTAGTATACCCCATTGCGGAACGGCGATCTCCCGCCGTTCCGCCAGCTTCTTCGAACTAGAGGAACAAAGGACCGCCGGGCCCCATGGGAAGTTTAAACAAGAACCAGACGATAAACAGGAAAACCCATCCTATGAAATACGCAAGGGTATATGGCATCAAAAGCGACATCACCGTTCCGATGCCCGCCTTTTTGTCGTATTGCTGAGCCAGGCCGAGCAACAAAGCAAAGAACGGCATCAGCGGAGTAAGCGAATTCACAATCGAGTCGCCCATACGATACACCATCTGGGTCAGGGCGGGATGATAGCCGAGCATCATAAACATAGGGACGAGAACCGGCGCCAATATGGCCCATTTCGCGTTCGCGCTGGGGACAAATATATCAAGAAGTATTGTTATGAGCGCCAAAACTATCATAAGCGGCAAGCCGCTGAACCCAATGCTTTTCAGGAAATTGGCGCCTTCGATGGAAAAAATAATACCGACGTTACTTTTGCCGAACCACGCGGTGAACTGCCCGGCAAAAAAACAAAGAACGATAAAGGAAGCTATATCCACAACCCCGGCGCCCATCGCGCTGCTGATATCCTTAGAATTCTTGAATGAACCGACGACCTTACCGTAGACAGCGCCCGGAATGCCAATAAATAAGATAATGCTTGTAACGATTGAGCCGAGTTGCGTCGCCTGGGTGCCGAATACCGATTTGCCATCCGCGCCGCGGAGATATCCCCAGGAGGGAAGGACGCCGATCAGAATTATCGCCGCGAGCACCAAAACGGATATGCCCGCCGCCCGCATGCCTTTCTTCTGAAGCGCCGTGGCCTGATACGTGGCTAAGTCGATTTTCTTAACGTCCGCGGCGCCCGAGTTCCAATCCCCTGTACGCGACATGCGGGGTTCCAGGATTTTATCCGTCACGAAGGTGGCGGCTATGGTCAGAACCACGGTGGCCGCCGCAATGAAATACCAGTTGGCGGTGGGCAAGACGACCATTTTCGGGTCCAACATCTGGGCGGCGGCTTGGGAAGTAGCGGATATACGGGCGTCGGAAATGCCTATGAGTAGATTGGCGGCCATGCCGGCTCCGCAGGCGGTATAGGCGCAGCACATGCCAAGAATGGGATTACGCCCCACAGACATGAAAAGTACGGCCGCCATGGCGGGCAAAATGGCGTAACCGGCATCGGACATCAGATTGGACATGATACCGATAAAAACGATTATGATTGTCAGGAACTGCGGTTTTACCTTCGAGCCGAAACCGACAAAGAGGGTCTCCATCAACCCCGATTTGTTCATCACGCCCACCGCCAGGAAAAGCGGCATGGCGATGGCGAAGGGGGCAAAGGCGGAGAAGTTCTGGTACATATTGCTGAATACGTACTGCAGGCCTGCGGGGCTCAAAAGATTGAAGACCTCCACCGTCTTGCCCGTGCCCGGATGGACCGTCGACCAATGGAAAAGCCCGCCCAGCCAGGAAACAAGAAGTATCGCCAAGTCAAGAACAATAAAAATAACCACCGTGTCCGGCAGTTTGTTGCCGACCCTCTCGACGCCACTCAAGAAGCGGCCAAACTTAGCGTCCTTTTCCCCTGTCTTGTTTGTCGCATTTGCCATAACCAACTCCTTTTTGAAGCTGCGCTTTCAAAATCTCCCAGCGCCCTTAGCTTTTTATTGAGCCCAAAGCGATGCGAACAGCCAGTTATTCATGCAAACTAACTGTATGTTTTGTGATTATACCCGCCTTTCCCATACCGCGCAACTCTTTTTTTTGTTTTCCAGGAGGGAGGTTGTTTTAAAGCGATCGATATGAGTGTCGCACTTATTTATTTTAACAAAATAAAATACTAAGATACTGCGACAGGTCTGGCAAAATTGCCAGGTAAATGACGAAAATGAAGAGCGGTTTTTTCAAGGCGCCACGAGGAATTTTGCGATTAGGGAAGGCCCGCCGGGCAAGACCATCCAAGCCCTTAAAAGCCAAGTTGCCCCTTCGAATTATTTGACTGTTTCAGGGTCCTGGGGCTCGCGAAGGCTTTTTGCTTCCTCAAGATAATTGTAAAGAGTAAATTTGGATACATTAAAGGCTTTACACAAAAGCACGCTCGCTTTTGTTATCTTAAACACGCCCTTGCCTTCCAGATACTCCAGCGCTTTGATCTTTTCCCGTTTGTTCATCAAAGACATCGGCTTGCCCACAATTTGCTCACATTGTTCCATATAATATCGCATCACATCGTCAACGTTTTCGAATGCGATATCCTCTTCCTTTAAAGAAGAGAGGTCCGGGTTAGTGTACTGAACAAAATTCTGAAGGGCGTTTTGCGCAAGGATGAAATCCGTCATTTCGAGATTCAGGCATATCGACCCGATGATTTTTCGGTTTTCATCGCAAATAAGCGTCGTGCAGGACTTGAAGATCTGTCCCGAACGGCCATTCGTTCCATGGTAGAAGTATATGCGGCTTTCCTTAAACGGCTCTATGTCCTTTCCGGAATTGGAAATCATGGCTCCCCGGGGCGGTCCGCCCACATCGCGCCCGCTCAGTTGGCCGTTGATGATATGCACGATGGTATGTTCGAAGCCTTTTCGAAAGTCATGGATGACAATTTCACACTTATCGCCCAGAAATTTCTGCAGCCCTTCGGCAAATCGCAGGAAAAATTCAAAATCAATATGCGTTTTTATTTCCATACTATCCTCTGCCTCGTTAAGCGCCTGGTCTATACGAATTGCACGCGCCCCCAAAAGTATATTTTTCGATGATGGTCCGACTGCTACAACGAGTATGAATATAATACAAATAGGCAGGTAATGTCACTATCTTTGATATATAACACAAAAATTTTAGGCCCGGGGGTCTATTGACCATAGTCCTCTAAGCCAGCCAGCCCTCCAGATTTTCCTTTACAAAGGCATCATCGGTAAGGAAGGGGTAGGAGCGACAGACGCGGTCTATTTCCTCGGCCTGGCCCGGGGACAGGACTTCCTTGGGGTTGAGACACCAGGTGCCTTCCAGGAGGCCCTGGCGGCGCAGGACTTCGTGAATGCCCGGGATGCAGCCGGCAAAGCGGTTGGCCGAGTCGAAGACGGCGGCGTTGGCGTCGGTGAGTTCTTCGGCGTAGGTTAAGAGCGCCTGGGGAATGTCCCTGCCGTTGCCTGCGTAATCGCGCAGGGCGGCGTGGAGCTCCACGGCCTTCCTGGTCCAGAGGCACCACTGCCCCAAAAGACCGCCGACGATGCGGACCCGCTTTTCGCTCCCGCCAGGACCCACGACACGGTACTCGGTGAGCAGGTCGAGGACGATGTGGTCGTCGTTGCCGGTGTAGAGAGCGATCGTATCTTCCTTGCCAGAGTCGCAGACGGCGCGCACAACGTCGAGGGTGCGGTAGCGGTTGAAGGGGGCCATTTTAATGGCCAGGACGTTGTCGATCATGGCGAAGGCCCTCCAGAATTCGTAGGGCAGGACGCGCCCGCCAACGTCCGGCTGGAGGTAGAAGCCCACCAGGGGGATCACTTCGGCTACGGCGCGGCAATGGTCGATCATGGCTTCGATGGAGTTTTCCTTGAGCGCAGGATCGCCCCCAAAGGCCGCCATGCTCATGAGGCCGGCATGGTAGCCTTGGCCGACCAGGAACTTAGCCTCGGCGAGAGCTTGCTCCGTGCGGCCACAGATGCCGCCGATCTTGATCATAGGCCGGGAGCGCTCGGCCGAATATTCGTCGATCATCGTCGAGACGCCGGACAAGACCTTCTCGAAAAGGTTTATTTCGGGATCGCGGATTTCGAACTGGGTGGAGTGGACGCCCACGGCTATGCCGCCCGAGCCCGCATCGATATAGTAGCGCACCAGGGCGCGTTGCCTGACTTCGTTATAGCTTCGATCGGCCTTGAGAGCCAAGGGCATGGCGGGGATTACGGTTCCTTCCTTTATACGCCTGCGTACGAACTCGGGCAGCTGTGCTATGGTCATATGGTTCATCCTTTTCGTCTTTAGTATTTTCCGTCGGTCACTTCAAAATGAGTGGGTTTGCCCAGGGACGATCCGCCCGAGGCTATCCATTCCGCTGTCATGTCTATCATTTCCAAAAGGCTCACCGTTGGGTAGCCGAAGATCTTGAACGATTTGGCGGCGTTGTTGAGATAGGTCCTCGCCTCGGGTCTTTCCTCGCCCTTGAAAACAGCCGGTTTGCCGAAACGCAGGGCGAATTCCCCGGCAGTCCAGCGCACCGAGGCGGTTTCGGGGCCTGAAATGTTGAGGATGACGGGAGGTGAGTCGCATAACGCCAGAGAAAGTATTGTGCGTTCCAGCACGTCTCCCTGCCAGATACAATTGTAGCTGGGCGAGGAGAGATCCACCGGAAGACCTGCGTAGACTTTATCGGCGATGTCGCGCAACACGCCGTAGCGGAGATCGATGGCGTAGTTGAGCCTGAACTGGCAGACCTTGGTGCCGAATGCCCGGGAGTAGTATTCGAAGACCCGCTCCCTGCCCAGGGTCGATTGCGCGTATTCCCCTGTGGCTTCCGGCGGGTCGCGTTCCACCGAACCTCCCGAGACCGCGCTGGTAAAATCGTAGACGCAGCCGGTGGAGTACGCGACGATCCTGCTCTTGGAATAGCGCCGCGCGACATTGGCGGGGGCCAGGGTATTGGTGGCCCAGGTGAGGTCCTGGGCTCCCTGGGTGCCGAACTTACGCCCCGCCAGGAAAAGTACGTTAGCCGCCTTTGGAAGCTTTGCGACCGCGTCCTGATCCAGCAAGTCGCAGGCTATCGCAGTCACCCCTTCCTTTTCTATTCTCTCCCTGGCCGAAGGATCGGAAAAACGGGATACGGCATAAACCTTCTTCGCCGTCCTGGCCGCCTTGACCGCCCGGGAAGCCATCATGGCCAGGGTTACGCCGATCTTGCCGGCGGCCCCCACGATGGCGATGTCTCCATCCAAGCCCGCCACATAGTCGACAAGCCTGGCCGAGGGACGGGACATGAATTCTTCAAGTTCCGCTTCGTTCTTTACCGATACGCGCATGATTCTACTCTCCCCCTGGCGACGACCGCCTTTACGGTAAACGTTTCATCGAGGCAGACGACATCGGCGTCCTTGCCCGCGGCGAGGGAGCCCTTCCGGGCATGGACACCCATAACCTTGGCGGGCGAGGCGCTGGCCATCTGCAGGGCTTTTTCAACGGATACGCCAGCCTGCTGGACCATGGTGCGCACCAGGCGCTCGGCGGTGGCCACGCTGCCCGCGAAGGCGTCGGCAGAGGCGGTCCAGGCCACGCCGTCCCGGACTATGGCTTTTTGTCCGTCCTCCTTGCTGCCCAGGAGATACTCGCCCTCGGGAAGTCCGGCTGCGCGCATCGCGTCGGTGACCAGACAGATTTTTTCGGGCCTCTTGATCTTGCAGACAAGCCGCAAGAGGCTCGCCGGCAGATGACAGCCGTCGGCGATGACTTCCACCGCCATATCGTCGATGAGATAGGCGCTTTCCACCACGCCGGCGTGGCGCCAGCCCTTGATACGATGCACGATCGACATGCCCGAGTAAAGGTGCGTCACCAAGGCGAAGCCGTTTTTCCATCCCTCCAGCACCTGTTCGTAGTCGGCGTCGCTGTGGCCTATGGCCGGCAAAATGCCCCGAGCCTTGAGTTCCCGGGCCATTTCCAGGGCTCCGGGAAGTTCGGGGGCGAGGGTCCAGCGGGCGATGTCCTTGGCGTACTTGAAAAAAGGCCTGTATTCGGCGGGATCGGGATTCCGTATGTGCCTAGGATCCTGGGCGCCCCGTTGGGCCATGGAGAAATAAGGGCCTTCCAGATGAAGTCCGGGGAAATCCGGGAGGCCCTCGTCCACCCGCTTGGCTTCCCGGAAGCTTCGGATCGCCCGATCGAGCGATTCGGTGGTACTGGCCAGGGTGGTGGGGAAGAGACAGGTTGTGCCGTGGGCAAGGTGCGTTTTGCCCGCCCCCACCACGGACTCAAGCGTACCGTCCATGAAATCGTAGCCCCCGCCGCCGTGGCAATGGATATCCACGAAGCCCGGGGCGATATAGTCGCCGCCTACGTCGATTATTCGCAACTCATGGCGCCGGCCGACTTCAGAGTGCTTCAAGGAGCTTTTAAATCGCGCAACTTCGTCGTCGTTCCTCAATATCTTGACGATACGGCCGCCTTTTGCGAAGAGACCTCCGCCGGGGTACTGGCGCCCCGAAGTGACCAGCCTTCCGTTGTGGATAAGCAGTGCCAAGGATCGCGCGTCGCTCATGCCTTCTCCTTAGGCCCGGCAGGTGGTCGCCGTTCCGCCGGCCACCTTGGCTCCCAGGTCTTCGAGCATCGCTTCGACCCGGCGGCCGTACTCGATGAATATTGCTTTCCGTCGCTCCGCGGGGGATTGCACCGAGGCATCGTGGAAGACCACGGCCATGTGGGGCTCGATGGTGAGCCAGCCGGAGTAGCCCGAAGCCAGGCAGTCGGCCAGGATATCGGCGACCCTCGAAGGCCCCTCGCCCGGATAGACGTAGGTTTCCTCTCCGGTTTCAGGGCTGCGCCAGCCATCCTTGACGTGAAGATGGACCACCTTGGATTTGAGCTTTTCCCAAGCTTCCCAGGCATCCTGATTAGGATAAGGATAGGATTTTGAAAAATCAGGGGTGAAGCCGGGATTTCCGGTATCGAAGACCAGACGCAAGGAGGGCACCGCGTCGAGGAGCTCCAGGCTGTGGCCCCAGCTCATGCCGCCGTAGTTAAGGCAGTTTTCGTGCACCGGCGTCATGCCTTCGGCGGCGAAACGCCCGCAGATCGTGTTCAGCCTGGAAACACGCTCAGCGAAGCGTTGGTCAGCCAGGGGGCGGCCATGCTCGTCCAGGTCTATGGCGTAGCTCATGATGCGGACCATCTTCGTCCCGAGGGTCTTCATGCGCGCAATCGACCGCTCCACGGTGGCCATGGTGGCGCCGAAGTCCTCATCCACCTTTTTGCCCCAGTTGGCGATGGTGGAACCCAGGCAGTTCGCCTGGATACCTGCCTTGTCCAGGGCGCGACAGACGGCACCGAAGTCCTTTTCGGACAGGTCGTGGGCATTGATTCCATCCACGCTCCGCAATTCGATGCCTTTCCAGCCCAGGGCCTTGATCACTTCTATCTGGCCGGCGATGCCGTCGGCCGCTTCGTCGGCGAATCCGCTTAATTGTATCACAGACATTTCACCTTTACCGGTCGGCCCGACTCGGCACTCCGGTAGATTGCCTCGATCAGGCACACAGCCTTGGCAGCCTCGATCCCGTCCACCAAGGGCTTCTTGCCTCTTTCCGCCGCGTCGATAAAGTCCATGAGCTGGAGCTTGTGCCCGTGATAACCGATGGCGGCGGGGTCCGAAGCCCCTCCCCCCGAGGAGGTGGCGCTGGCGTACAGCTTTCGTATTTCCTGATCCGCCGGGCTTTCGTCCTTGAATTTCCAGAAGAGCAGGTTTTCTTCTTCCATGATCGCGCTGCCGGCGAGCCCCGAGACTTCCACGCGCTTGAGAAAGCCCGGCCAGACCGCCGTGGAACCCTGGATCACTCCCAGCGCCCCGTTTTTGAAACGGATCGAGGCGACGGCGTTATCCTCCACTTCGATGCCTTCGTGGCCGATCGTGCCTGTCCAGGCGCAGACCTCGTCGGCCTCGCCCATGAACCAGAGCAGCAGGTCCACGGCGTGGATGGACTGATTTATCAGCGCCCCGCCGCCGTCCAGGGCTTTGGTGCCCTTCCAGCCGCCCTTGCTGTAATACTCCTGGTCCCGCCACCATTTGACGTAAGCCGAGCCCATGGTGAGCTTGCCGAAGCGTCCGGCCTCCAGGGCCGCCTTGATGGCCGAGGCGGAGCCGTGGAAACGGGAGGGGAAGATGCCGGCCAGAGTGACGCCGGCGGCCCGGCAGGCCTCGACGATTTTGCCGCAACGCTCCCCGGTGGTCTCCAGGGGCTTTTCGATGACCAGGTGCTTGCCCGCCGCCGCCGCCGGAAGGGCGGCGTCAAGGTGCAGCCCCGAAGGGGTGCAGACGTTCACCGTCTGGAGGCCCTTATGCGCCAAAAAGGCCCCCAGGTTGTCGTAGGCGGCGCAGCCATGGGCCCTGGCGAAAGCCTGGGCCCGCTCGGGTACCTTGTCCAGGCAGGCCACTATCTTGGCGCCCGGTATCTCCTTCAAGGCCTTGGCATGGAATTCAGCGATAAGTCCTGTACCTACTATCCCGAAGTTCATTTGTCCCTCCCCTGTGTATCTTCTTCCCCGTCCAGACGCCTGAAGAGCGCCCGTGATTGCTCCAGCATCGTCTTGGGATCCGGCGGTATTTCGAATATTTCGATGCTGCCCCAGCCGGAGTAACCCGAATCCTTGAGAGCCTTCCAGGCAGTCGCGTAATCCGACCTTCCGGTACCCGGCGCCCTGCCGTCCACCTCGTTCAGGTGCACATGGCGAATGTAGGAAGCGTAGCGTCCTATGATTTCGTCCCAGCGCTGAGGAAGTCCGGCAGCGTTATGAAAATCGAACATGCTCGACACCCAGGGCGACCCGATACGATCCACCATGGCGGCGGCTTCCTCGAAGCTGGTGACCACGTCGGTCTGATCGGCGGAAAGCTGCTCGATCAAGAGAAAGGAGGAACAATCCGAAAGCGTATCGGCCACCGAAGCCAGGCCTTCTTCCAAATACCCGAGGGCGTCCCGGGCGCTGCGGCCGGGAAAGCCGCTCCGCTGCCGGGGCGATCCCAGGATAAGGTTTCCCCCGCCCAGCCTGCCCGAGGCATCGATCAGACGCTTGAGGTGATCCAAGGACTTAGAGCGAACGGCCGGATCAAGGGCGGCGAAATGCAAGCCCCCGGGCTTGGCCATGAGCCAGTGGAAGCCAGCGTAGGCCAGCCCCTCGCCGTCCAGCACACGCCTTACTTCGAGGACCCCCTTGTTTATCCCGCCGGAGGAGAGATCGCCGAAGACCGTATAGGGCGCGAACTCCACCCCATCGAAGCCCGCCTGGCGGATAATCGCGCAGGCCTGGGCCAGCGGCAGCTCGCCGAATAGTTCATTGCAGACCGAATATTTCATCGCCTTCCTTTGTACGTTCCATCCTCACCCTATGTCAAGGAAAGGCTAATTCCGGGCCCAGGCTTGTTCCTGGGCCTTGATGGCCAATTCGATGGCGTTGAAGACAATCTCCTGGCTCATGGAGGTCTCGCTCCGGTCCAGGCAATCCCGTACCAGACGGCCGAAAAAGGGAAACCCGACGGTGCCCGCCACTTTGTAGTGGTATTCGCCCTCGTTATTGACCAGGATCACGTGATCGCCCTCGGGATCGGCCGCCACATCGATGTACTTCCGTAGCTCCAGGTAACCCTCCGTGCCCTGAATGAAGGTGCGGCCGTCGCCCCAGGCCCCCAGGCCGTCGGGGGTGAACCAGTGGACGGTCATGTAGGCCGAAACTCCGTTGTCGGTGACCAAGGAAGCGTCGCCGAAGTCCTCGAAATCCGGATATTGGGTGTACTTGTAGCTCGTCACCCTGGATGAGGTGATGCGGGCGTTCTTCGCCCCGGCGAAGAAAAGAATCTGCTCGATATGGTGGCAGCCCAGGTCCACCAGGATGCCGCCGTACTTTTTCCTGTCGAAAAACCATTCGGGCCTGGTGGGCAGACTGATTCTATGCGGCCCGGTGCCGATGATCTGGATCACCTTGCCGATGGCTCCCTCGGCGACCAGTTTTTCGGCATAGACCGCGGCCTCTACGTGAAGCCGCTCGCTATAGTAGACGGCGAACTTGCGCCCGGTCTCGGCCACAGCCTTCCGGCAGGCGGCAACATCCTCCAGGGTGGTCAGGGGCGGCTTGTCGCAGAAGTAGTCTTTGCCCTGGGCCATGACCTTCAGGCCCAGGGCTCCCCGTTCGCAGGGGATGGGGGCTCCGGCGATCATATGCAGATCTCCGGCCTCGAGGACCTCTTTCTCCGAGGATGCCGGCCGGGACCCGGGAAAGGCCTTTACGAAGGCCTCCACTTTAGCCGGATCGGGATCCCAGACACTCAGGATTTCGGCGCCCGCCTCGGAAAGCCCGTTGCACATGCCGTAGATATGGCCGTGCTCCAGCCCGATGACGCCCACCTTGAACTCGCCCTTGGCGCAGACCGGCGCCGCCTTGCCCTTGGGGGCGTAAAACTGTCCGTTTGCCTTTTCCTGCATAATCCCTCTCCTTCTTAGTGTTGGTCCGTTCTGTTCTGCATATCGTACGCGCCAATGGTCAAACCTCGGCTTGCCAAATCCACGCCAATCGACCCACGCCGCCCAGCACCCCAATCGGTGAACAATCGTATCATCGCAGAATAATAGTATATACAGCCACACATATGGGTGAAAAGTTGGCAGGCCATGAAAAAAGTATTGCGAGAAAATCTATTTTATTGGCCTTTTAATTATTCCGCTTACTCCAATTAACGCAGTTACAATTAACAGACCACCTATCACAATTTTTATATTCAGCGGATCTGCAAAGATAAGAATCCCTATTATTCCGCTAAATAGAATTCTGGATGCTGAAATAACTGATCCCATGCAGGCGTCTACCCTAGAAAACCCCCAGCTCATAGTAATTTGACCGAAAACACCAAAAACTCCCGAAATTACTATTAAGATTAATATGTGCAATGAAGGAACAATAAAAACAGGAATAGTCATAAAAAAACCGATAAGTGTCGCAAAAAGATAAAGATAAAAAAGAATAACAGAAGTACTGTCGTATTTTCTTGCTTCTCTAAGTGCTGAGGTTGAAATCCCCGCCGCAATCCCTGATAGCAGAGCGAAAGAATCTCCTATTTGAAAGTTTTGAAAATCAGGGTCAATAATAAAATATGCTCCTATCATCACAAAAAAAAGGTAGACTATCCCAGATAATCCTTGTTTTTCCTTGTTTAAGAAAGGAGCAAGGAAGAACACAAAAACAGGTGATGTCATATTTAGCATATTTGCTTTGGTTATACTTGTATATTGTATACCAAGGAAAAATAACACTATTGAAAATGTATTTAATACTGACCGTGCTAATATATATTTCATCTTAACCGGTTTTAGGTATTTTTTCTTGGATAACATATACGGGACGATTATACATAATCCGACAAAAAACCTCACAAAAGATATTTCCAATGAATGGATATTTGATGAGTTATTAACTAATTTTGCAAAAACAGCACCGAGCGATAAAAATAAGGCGGAAAAAAGTATTGATAACTCTCCCAAATAATGAGATATTTTCATCGATATTCTTTTATTTGGTTTCATTTAATAGGTCAGTTTTTTTCTTTTTTCTACCGGTACAGTTTTATCCCGTTCCCATTTTACTACAGGGGGAATCAGTTCAGTAGGTGTTTCAATGTATACATCAAGTAAAACTGGGCTTTTTTGTTGTAAACTCCAATGAAGAACGGATTCAATTTCGTCATTAGAACTTATCTTCTTCGCCTTCAACCCGAATCCCTCCGAGATGCGGGTAGCATCTATTTTATCAAAATCAACCGCATAGTATCTTTCATCATAATAAAGCTTTTGTATTGTCTTTATCCACCCGTAACTGTTGTTCTGAAAATTTACAAAAATGATAGGCAACCCAACACGTTTAGCTGTTTCAAGGTCGCCTAATGCCATTCCAAAACTACCATCTCCGAACATTGAAACTACTGTAGTATCAGGTTTTGCCACTTTGACACCTATGGCCGCAGGAAGCGCATAACCAAGACTCCCATGGGCACGTGGCATCACTGTATGACGGCCTGATAAGCGCATTCTGCAATACGAAGCAATATAAGGTGTAGGTGTTCCAGCATCGGCGATAAATATAGTGTTTTCATCTACTAGAGACATAAGAGTTTTAAAAAATTTCGCAGGGTTGACAAATTTAGTATTGTTCTTTTCTTCTATTTTAATTCTGTTCTTTTTGCGCTGCAAAATTTCTCCAACCATGCTCTTCCACTGGTGCCTGCTAGAGATATTTTGTTGTTCATCCCTCAATATATTATTCATGTTTCTCAAAAATTGAACTATATCGCCAAGAATTGGGAGATGAGTATATACATTCGTCCCAAGAATTTTTTCGGATATGTCCACCTGAATAATTGTCTGCTCCTCATTAAAAATTGCCCCTCCCATTGAGGTCACATTATTCATCTTAGAACCTAAAATAATTACTAAATCAGCAGAGCTTACAATTTTGTTTGTTTCTTCAGAACCCCCATTCGCACCGATAACCCCAATGCTCAAAGGATGAACCTCACTAATACTGCCCTTTCCGTTTATTGAAGTCGCAACGAATGCTCCTAGCTTCTCAGAAAACTCCAACAAGGGGTCATACGCCCCGGAAGAATGTACACCGCCACCAGCAATTATTATTGGATATTTAGCCTTAAGAATTGCTTCTTTAACGGCAAGGCAATCATAGTTTCCAGGCCCGCTTTTAAGCGAAAAAAGGCTAGGGGGTCGTGCCGTTTTCTTGTATGCCCAAACTATCTCTTCTCCATGTATATTTTCAGGAATTGAAACATGCGTAGCGCCCGGCTTTCCCAATAAAGCAATACGGAAGGCCTTTTGAATGTATTGTTGAATTTTCTTTGTACTCTTTATTTTGCAATTCCATTTAGTAACTGGAGCTGTCAACTCAAGCTGTCTAACATCCGTCAAAGCCTCCGTTTCTTCGCTAGACATTGTAATATCAGAAGAGATACATACGAGCGGTATCGAAGAATCGTTCGACTCGGCTAATCCTGGAATACAATAAAGAACCCCTCCTCCACTCGGCACATCTACAACACCATGCCGATTAAGTACTCGAGCGTACCCATCAGCCATATATGCTGCATTTCTTTCGTCACGGCATACGATATATTGAATCTTACCATTCCGTGACAACGCATCATGAAAATTCATGCTCGTATCACCAGGAACTCCAAATATGTGTGTTACACCGTTCTCAACGAGAGATTCAACTACTATGTCGGAACCGTTCATATTATTATCCTTCTTCCTAAGCATCAAACTGAATCAATAAAATCAATCATGCATTCAAGAGCTTCTTTGCCCGTCATACCTGAATGAATGCCAATTTTAGAGCCCTTTAGTGTTGTCTCGACGATTTTAGCAGTTAAAAGATCTTCAAGGGTTTTTACACCTACTACTCGTGCAGCAATAATCCCTCTTTCTCGATGAAGTGTATCAATTGCTTGAATATTCAAAACCCCACACATAAGATACCCAATGTCAGGGACCGTTATTGATAGTAGTCTTGTTTTGGGAAAAGAAATTTCCAAACCAATAAGGCTGTGATTTTTAACTTCTATAGGTTGCATTGTCACCATTTTTTCATGCCTCCTAGTTGTTTTTTTTCTTTTTAAAAATCTTTACATTTCTTCTTATTAAAACTATTAGAACTGATAAAATGGATAAGGCTATAAAAACCAATGAAATCGGTCTTGTGAAGAAAATTGAAATGCTTCCTTGCGAACGTATTAAGGCAGTTCTAAAGCTAGTTTCAGCTATTGGCCCAAGTATTAACGACAATGCGATAGGAGCCAAAGGGAATCCGTTTCGATTAAGAAAATAACCTACAATACCAAAACCAAAAGCAATAAGCATATGAGCAAAGCTTCCTTCTGCAGCGAAGGCTCCTAATAAAGAAAAAATCGCAACTAACGGGATCAGCAACCTGCGCTTTAATGATGCTATACGTGCAAAAAGCATAGCTCCAAAAAGCCCTGCGAGTAACATGATAATATTTGCAACTATTAGTCCAGAGAATAATGGATTTATGACATCCATATGTTCCCGAAAAAGGAGTGGACCGGGTTGAAGTCCTTGAATAGTAAGCGCACCGAGAAGAACAGCTGTCACAGCATCTCCAGGAATCCCAAGGGTCAGCATTGGAATAAGAGCTCCACCGGTTACTGCATTATTGGCTGCCTCAGACGCGGCGACGCCCTCAATCATACCTGTCCCAAAATTTTCCGGCGTCTTCGAACATCGTCTAGCTTCCCCATAGGAAATAAATGAGGCAATATTTGCGCCAGTCCCCGGGAGGGCACCAATAAATGTTCCTATAAGGCTCGATTTTAAATAAATGGGAATAAGTTTTTTAGTTTCATCCCATGTCGGAATAACCCCCTTTAGTCTGATTTTTGGAACTTCTATCGTTTCGTCAGGTTTTTCAAACAATCTCAATACTTCTGTAACTGCAAACAACCCTATAATTGCCGGAAGTATAGGGAATCCAATAATGAGGCTATCAATTCCAAAAGTGAATCGAGCATAGGGTACGATATAATCCAGCCCGACAGTTGAAAGCAAAAGTCCAAACATGCCAGAAATAGTCCCCTTTAATATGGACTTCTCTGAAATAGAAAAGATGACCGTTAATCCAAATAATGCAAGAGAAAAATACTCGGCGGAACTGAATTTTAATGCCCAAGAAGAAATAATCGGCGAGAGAAAAATCATGATTACAGCGCTTATGGTACCGCCTATAAAAGAAGCTATCACTGCTATCCCTAAAGCTTTCCCAGCTTTTCCTTGCTGTGCGAGCGGATATCCATCCAATACTGTAGCCGCGGCCCCAGGGGTTCCCGGTGTATGAATCAAGATGGCTGTTATTGAACCGCCATATATGCCTCCACAGTAAATTCCAATAAGCATTATCAGCGCTGGTACAGGATCCATCCCAAATGTAAAAGGGATGAGGAGCGATATAGCTAATGTTGCTGTAAGACCTGGGATTGCCCCAACTACAATGCCACCTAAGACTCCAATAGTAATAAAGAACAAATTCAAAGGCCTTAATACTGTCAATAGCGCCATCCCAAAATCCATTCGCTACTCCTAATTAAATACAATACCGGTTGGCAAATTTATATTAAGAAACTCTCCAAAGAGAAAGTAGATTGTGATAATGAGTATTGATGCCTGAATAATTGTTAGAGTCAGTCTTTTCCAACTATATTTTGGATTCAAAATTATCGTAATGATAATAAAATAGGTGACTATTCCTATAATGAATCCAAAATAATGAAGCAAAGAAATGAATAGTCCTGTTGCCATCATGCCCATAACCGGCCTTTTAATTCCCTCTGTTACGGTATCTCTTTTTTTAGAATTTTTTTTGATTTTAATTATGCTTGCTTTTTTCTCTTTTTTTAATTCATAAATTGATTTACTAATCAAGACTAATGCGAAAACACCCAAAGTTATACTCATAATTTGAGGCCAAAAAGCAGGGCCGGCGGCTTGTACAGGAGGAGTTGGGAAAGAAAAGGTCGCGATAAAAAATAGACAAGAGATGAATAAAAACAGGCACCCGATCACAAGATCTTTGATTTTCAATGTGAGTATCTCCCTCTAGGGAAACTGTTGGAGAGAACTAGTATTAGTCCCCTCCAACAAACAGAAAAGGCGGCTTTGTTATTTTATTAAGCCGAATTTCTTCATGACACCTTCAACCATGGGGTATTGGTTTTTCATGTACTCTTCGGATGCGATGTGGTCCAGGAAGAATGGATCTATGTTGGCCTTTCCCGCCCATTCTTGGAACTCGGGATCATAATATGCTTTTTTGGCTGCCGCCCTCACTATATCGAGCACATTCTTGGGAACGCCCTTCGGAAAAGCGAGAGCTCTCCAACTGGTATACTGAACATCATAACCAAGTTCTTTGAATGTAGGAACCTTGGGGATGGCCGGCACCCTCTCATCGGTCATTGTGGCGAGTACAGTAAGGGTTCCCGCGTTAATATGCTGAATTGAAGCGGTGAGCGAAGTCACCATGGCATCTATGTGTTTGCCCAGCATATCAGCCAGTTGATCACCCGATCCTTTGAAGGGAACATAGGTATAAGCGCCCTCAGTTCCCGTTTTCTCAGCCATGATCGCACCCGCCTGATGCCAAAGTCCCAATTCCCCCGCAATTCCGATTTTGAGCGTACGTCCTTCACTCTTTGCTTTCTTGGCCGCCGCAATAAAAGCCTCCAAATTTTTATACCCAAAATCCGAATGCGTGATCAGCATCATTCCCTGCAGAGTGAACATGTTGATAATGTCGAAATCGCGATATGAAACCTTTGTCATCTTTTGCGCTTCATTAGTCAGGATATCAAAGGTTAAGAGAATGGCAGTGTACCCATCCTTGGGCGATACTGCTGCCTTCGACCAAGCGATGCCACCATTACCGCCCGTGAGGTTTTGGACATTGATATCCGTCCCCAATTCCTTAGACAGGTACTTCATGTAGCCTCGAAAAGCGATATCCGTACTTCCTCCCGCGCTCCAAGGACAGATTGCATCGATCGCTTTTCGCGGATATGAAGCTTGTCCGAACGCAGTTAACGTCACAAGCAGCAGGACGATGACCGCCGACAATCTTCTTGGTGTTCCTTTTACAGACATCCTTTGCCTCCTTATCAAAAATCGAACAGCATTCAACTAAAGCCGTCATTTTCGATTTAAAGTGCAAAATAATTATACGGTACCGCACAACGTATAATAATGAATCTCTTTACAGTATTCCCGCATATTTACAGGTTATCTCTATCAACTTAACCATACCGCGGACCGCCCATCGGGCTCTCTCATGAATAAGGTTCCCCTCCAAGTCAGTGGTTCCCAGTCCTGGTGAAATAAAAATATTAGCATCGTAGGCAATAGTGGGGATTACTCCCATATGGCTCATGCCTGTCTGTAAAACATTGGTACCGGAATACATGTCCTCTATGGAGAATATTGGTATCCTTTTCCCGTTTTCTTTCCAGCTTTTTTCATAATTTATTTCCACGGCTCCCGAATTGAGCGATTTACTAATGGTGAATTCATTTTTCAAAGCAGGATCAATCGCATTGAACTCTTCGACTGCTATTTTATAAAGATCATCCAGTGGTTTGGTGAATTTTTCTGGCTTATCCCTCAAGACCTTCAATGCCGCAATTACGCCCACCAATCCCTCTTTTCCGGGATCGATGGTAACGTATGCGGCCTTTCCATGGGATGTGCCAGTTCCCCACCTGTCGCCATGGGTCCCGAGAGCTCTTCTCAATTGAACAAGCCACTCCTCCTTGCCTACTATCAAACCTGCAGTGACAGAGCCCGCAGCCTTGTCCATGCTGTACGTCATAACGTCGGCACCGGTTTTTCTTATGTCCGTACCGATAAAGGGAGCCCCCCATGCGTTGTCAACGATGTACGGTACATCATATTCAAAAGCCAACTCGCCTATCAGCTTCTGTAATCTTGGAGAGCCGTCTTTTTCTTTTACTCCATATCCATACCCTACCGTATCATACCCAAGCGATGCAAAGGCCGTTATAAGATGGCCATGACGTTCGGCGACTTTCCGCATCTCAATTATTGAAGCGTCAGGATCGACATCAGTGAGAAGTACCGTGGGATGATATTTGATTCCATGGCAGGTATAATCGGCTCCAGAAAGTTTGACTATGATTGTATCGAGATTGTTCTGTCGTTTACCGTAAAAACCTAACTCGCCTGCTGTATTTCCCCTATCAGCTAAGATATCTTTGTATTTTCCGGGAAATGGGCGGCCATATCCACCATGATGGTGTAGATGCTTTTCATAGGGTATCACATAACGAGCACGGTAATTATCTCCTCGTCCCGTCATTGGTGGCGTGGCCAAGGCGTCATAACAGACCCAAAGTGCACCCTCGCAGGTGTTTACCGCAAGGCCATCATATTCATCTCCATAGACTGATTTTACGACATCCCTGAGTTCCTCATCTAGTTTGTTATTCGAAATTATCTGCGATGAAGTTTTTTCCAGAGCCTCCCGCACCTCTTTGTGTGGTATGCCATGACACCCGGATATCGCCCCAGTAAGACCGAATTTACCCCTCAGGTCTGCCGGTATTCCGATTTCATCAGCCGCCTCTTTGGCTTCAGCATAAATCTTCCCTAAATTCATCTGAAGCTGGCGATACAACTCATACCGATACTTTAGCTCCGCCATAATCACTTCCTCCTCTCTATGACGTTTGATGACCATTCTGTCGGATAACCAATTTATCCCCAAGAGCAATGCCTAATTCCTTGCCGGTTTTCAGCTCGGATACATGGAGCACGACGTTGAGATGATTAGGCATGTGGGTTTCATCATATCCTGCTATGTATCCAAGTGCTCTTTCATGCGAAAACACCGTATCACCTCTTAATACTATGCCTCCCTTGACTATTTCATAAAATGCGACATACGCAATATCATCGACCTTTCCCCCACAGCAGGAATGTTGCTCAGTAGCAATGAACTCATGTATTTCCCCTTCTCGTAACGCCCGCGACATGGGAATAATCAATTCCAAATTCCTATTGCGCATGCGAAGATCGAGTATTGCCACGCATACACCCTCAATATCGCTTTTCTTATAGTAGGGACTCGCGATTATCTTGCCTTCTGCATATGGATCCATACTCGTATCAATTTCCTTTCGCGATCGCGATGATCTCTATTTCTACAAGAGCATCTTTAGGCAAGCCTACAACTGCGACACAACTCCTAGCCGGAAAGTCTTTCTGGAATACAGAGGCATAAATCAAATTGACCGTGTTGAAATCCTCCATATTACGAAGAAACACCGTTGTCTTGACCACATCGTCCACCGTACAGCCTGCAGTGCTCAACAAAGCCCTTATGTTTTCCAGCACTTTTCTCACCTGAGCTTCTATGCCGCCTTGAACTAGCTGGCCGGTCGTAGGATCGATGCCAATCTGCCCGGATGTGAAAAGCACGCCGTTGCTCAGTATCCCCTGGGAATAAGGTCCGATCGCAGAAGGAGCTTTTTCTGTTTTCACTATTTTCTTCATGATCGTTTTTACTGTTCCCCCTTGTTCAAAATCCGTTGATAAGACCGAAGGTTTCCCTAGATTGAGGCGCTTGACCAAATTCTATTTTGACCATCAATCACGATGGGGTGGAGCGCTTTATTCACATTACCTCCTTGCTGTTCCAACTTTTTATTTCTGCAAGGTAATTATATATTGTATATCTAGTTACATTTATTCTTCGCGCCACTTCATCTATGGCGCCAGTAATGAGGAAAATCCCCCGTTTATTAAGCATTCGTACGAGATTTATTTTGTCGGCTTTTTTCATTTTTTCCACAGGAATGCCAATCTTCTTCAGCATCTGGTCAAAAACCCGGTTAAAAAGCTCGTCAAGGGAATCCGGAAATACTTCATCTTCGTTACGGTTCCCGTTTTCTTCCTGTATATTGGAATTGACTCGACAGAAATCTGCAATTTTCTGGCCCAGATTAGCCAGATGCGAAAAATCATAATTGATACAAAGAAAGCCGATTATTTCCTTCTTTTCATTTCTTAAAAAGATACTAGTAGACTTGAGCTTATCTCCACTTTTCGTTTCGGACTGATAATTCGCGAGAAATGTGGTATTTTTGAATTGGTCCGATTGGAGAAAATAAAGACCTAGATCAGTCATCGGGCTTCCGACTTTTCTACCGGTGACATGGCCGTTCTCTATCATGACGATTGAATGTTCCAGTTTACTCACATCGTGGAGCAACACTTCGCAGTTTTCACCGAACATTGCTGCAATTGCCTTAACAAACGGAACATAGGGAAGTAATTCAGGATTGATATCAGAAAATTCGCTGTCCAAGCTTACACTACTCCTTTTCCTTTGATGGTCCGAGTTTAGCATGGGTTTCTTTAAGTTGCAAGAAATATTTAAAATATTTGTTGAAATTTAAAATATTTTTGTAAATTAGTTTTTATTAAAATATTCTATTTCTGCCTTCTTCAAATAGCTGTAAAAGTATAACGTTAAGATAATTGTTATCATAAACGATATTGGTTGACCCGGACTCCGACCCCGGGGTACCCTATTCATATGGGA
>LVBN01000064.1 GCA_001603165.1 Spirochaetales bacterium Spiro_12 | reverse complement strand
GCGATCGGAAAAAGACTGATGGCCGACGTGGACAAGGCCGGCTACAAGGGCCTCGCGTTCATGGATGCGGGGTTCCGCTCCATAACCGCCACCAGGCCCATCTATACCCCCGCCGACCTCAAAGGGCTTAAAATCCGCGTAATGCAATCCAAGCCCCTTATCGATACGGTGAACGCCCTGGGAGGCAACGCCGTTCCCATGGGTCAGTCGGAAGTTTATTCCGCCCTGCAGACCAAGGTGATAGACGGCTGGGAGAACAACGAACCCACGGTCCTTTCCTTCAACATGCAGGAAGTGGCCAAGTATTACAGCTATACCCGCCATTCCTCCATTCCCGATTTCCTGCTGATGAACAAAAGACTCTTCGACGGCCTGCCTAAAAACCTGCAGACCATCGTCGAGCAGACGGCGCTGGAGGCCATGGAAAAACACAACAAGCTCTGGGGCGAGATGATCGACAAGACCGTATCCGACCTCAAGGCCAAGGGCATGGTCTTCAACGAGGTGAAGGACGTCACCGAGTTCCAGAAGGCCGTGGGCGGCGTGTGGAAAGAATTCGAGCCCATCGTCGGCAAGGACCTGATCGACGCCATCGTCAACGCCAAGTAATACCAGGGCACAGCATCGAGAAAGACTCCCCGGCCTGGGGCGGGGAAAACCCGCCCCAGGCCGGGGCTTTCACAACAGCGAACCGGAGGATCCAATGAGGGAAGCGTTGCGCCGTATAATCGGAGGGGTGGAGCGGGCCTTAACCGCCATGGCGGCCTCGATCATGGGGCTATTGTCCCTCGTGGTCTGCTGGCAGGTTTTCGCCAGATATGTGCTTCAAAGAAGCCCCATCTGGGTTGAGGAGTTTTCCGTAACCGCCATCATGTGGATAGGCCTGCTGGGCGCGGCTTCCGCGGTCTGGACCGGGGATCATATGCGGCTGGAGCTTGTCTCAAAAAAGCTTCCCAAGGCGGGAGGGCTCTTTCTCGAAATCCTCATAGATTCCGCGATCGGTTACTTCGCGTTCTTCCTGCTTAGGCACGGTCTCGTCCTCACCCAGGCGATGTGGGACAGCCAAATGTCGACCATAAAGCTCCCCCTGGGAATCACCTACCTCGTTCTCCCCATCGCGGCGGTTTTCATGATTATCTTCGCCGCGCTCCGCGTTGTCGGTAAAATTATCGAAGCATCCTCGACAGCGAAGGGGGCGCGCAATGGCCGTTGAACTTGTATTGCTCGGTTCCTTCGCCATCATGATCGTCATAGGTATCCCCATCTCCTTCAGCCTGGGAATATCGGCCCTGCTCTCCGCCTACGCCGCCGGCATGGGGCCTGCCATCATCGCCCAACGGGTAGCCGCGAGCATGCAATCCTTTCCCCTGCTCGCCATACCTTTGTTCATTCTCGCAGGCTCTATCATGGCCCGGGGAGGCGTGGCCAAGCGAATGGTCGATTTCGCCTATATCCTCGTCGGGCCCCTGCCCGGAGGCCTGGCTATCGTGAACTGTATCGAATCGATGTTTTTCGGCGGCGTTTCAGGCTCCGCCGTGGCCGACGTATCCTCCACCGGTTCGATCATGATTCCGATGATGGTTCAGAAAGGCTACGACAGGGACTTCTCCGTGGCGGTAACCGTGGCTTCGGCCAGCCAGGGCATCATTATCCCGCCCTCCCACAATATGGTTATCTACGCGATGGTGGCGGGCGGGGTGTCGGTAGGAAAACTGTTTCTCGCAGGGTATCTCCCGGGCATCGCCCTGGGAGTTTCTTTATCGATTGTCTGCTATTTTATCGCCCTAAAACGGAAATACCCCTGCGAAAAACGCCCGCCCTTAAAGGAGTGCGTTAAAATCTCGGTGGACGGAGTGTTCGCCCTGCTGGCGGCCCTCATCATCGTGGTGGGCATCGCGGCGGGCATTTTTACCGCCACCGAAGCTTCGGCGGTGTCGGTCATGTACGCGGCCTTCCTGGGTTTTGTCATTTACCGGGAACTGAAACTCAGGGACCTTATTCCAATTTTGATGGAGTCGGTCAAAACCACGGCCATCGTCCTTTTCTTGATCGGTTGCGCGTCGGCTTTCGGTTGGATGATGACCTATCTGCAGATTCCCGCGGCGGTTATGAAGTTCTTTCTGGGACTCACCTCGAACAGGTTTCTGATTCTTCTACTGGTGAACGTCCTGCTTCTCTTCCTGGGCATGGTCATGGACGTGGCTCCTCTCATAGTCATCGTGACGCCCGTTCTTCTCCCTGTGGTGAAGGCTGCGGGCATGAGCGAGGTCAGCTTCGGCATCCTGCTTATGCTCAATCTAGGCATCGGGCTTACAAGCCCACCGGTGGGAGCCAGCCTTTTCGTGGGTTGCATGGTCGGCAAGACCAGCATCGAAAAGACCAGCCGCGCCCTCTTGCCCCTCTGGCCGGCCATGCTGATCGTGCTCTTTCTGGTCACCTACGTGCCCTGGTTTACGGAGGTTCTGCCGAATATGTTCATGAAGTGACAGGCCGGTCCGTTCGCTCTGCGAGAAGCTCCGAGACACGGGCGGAACGCTCGTATAGAGGTTTTGAGCTTCGCACTAAAACCGATAGCGGATCATAAAAAGCCCCGCGAGCGATCGCGGGGCTTTTTATGATCCGGATTGTTCCAGCCGGATTTAAAATTATTTCTTATTAGCCAAGGTAGCCTTGCACACCTTGCAAATCTTGGTTTTCTTGCCTTCGATTTCCTGCTCGTAAAGGACTTTTACGCCCTCCCGATTGCAGACGGGGCAGAGACCGCGGCCACCGGATGGGACTTCTTTAAGGCCTTTTCCTCTATGCGCTTTGGACATATTTTCCTCCCGCTTCCTTAGTCGGCCTTTTTCTCGGCCTTGGCTTTCTTCTCGGCTTTGCGCTTGCTGCGGGCGGCCTTCTTTTCGTCAACCTTCTGATCCACCAGTTCGAGGATAACCATATCGGCGGCGTCATGCGCCCTTTCGCCGATGCGCAGGATCCTGGTGTAACCGCCGGCCCTTTCCTTAAAGCGGGGACCGATGTCGGTAAAGAGCTTGGCCAGCACGGCTTCGTCCTGGATTTTCTTGGCGGCGATTCTTCTGTTGTGAACCGAATCCACCTTGGCGCGGGTGATGAGTTTTTCGGCCACCCGGCGGGTTTCGATTGCCTTGGCCCTGGTGGTGACTATCCGCTCGTGCTTGAAGAGGACCGTCGCCATATTGCGCAGCAGGGCCTTGCGGTGTGCCGCTACCCTGTTCAGTTTGTTATATCCTATCTTATGCTTCATCGGTCTCTTCCTTCTTCATGCTGAGTTTCAGATAGTTCCGAAGCGGTGTATAGTCCGTCATGCCGAGGCTGAGGCTCCATTCCGCGAGCTTGGCCTTGATCTCCAAAAGGGATTTCTTGCCGAAGTTCCTGGTCTTGGTGATTTCTTCCTCGGTTTTACGGGTCAGGTCGCCTATGGTCTTAATATTGGCGTTCTTGAGGCAATTGGAGGAACGCACCGAAAGTTCAAGCTCCTCCACCGGGGTATTCAGGATCTGGCGCACCCTTTCCTCGATCTCGTCGCTTTGTTCGTCGCCGCCGGATTCATTCTCGTCGAAATTGATAAAGATCGAAAGGTGATCCTTGGCTATCTTGGCCGCCTCGCCCAGGGCGTCTTCGGGCTTGGTGGTGCCGTCGGTCCAGATCTCCAGGACAAGCTTGTCGTAATCCGAGCGCTGGCCTACCCTGGTGGGTTCGATCGAGTACTTGACCTTGGTTACCGGCGAGAAGATAGCGTCCATGGGGATGGTGCCGACTATCTCGATATAGCGTTCGTTAACCTCGGCGGGCACGTAGCCCCTGCCGAGATCGACCTGGATTTCCAGATCGAGGTGAACGTCCTTGTCAAGGGTCGCGACATGGATCTCGGGATTGAGTACGTCCAGGGCTTTTTCCGAGGAGAAATAAGCTCCGTCGATTTCCGCCGGCCCCTTGATCTCGTAGAGGAAGGTCGCCTGCTCCTGGTCGTTGGGCAGGCGCAGCCTGAGCTGCTTAAGGTTGTTGAGAAACTCGATGGTGTCCTCGACCATTCCCGGAACGGTTTCGAACTCGCTGGTGACGATGTGCTGCGCGCCTTCCTCGTCGTAGCGGACGACCCTGACGGCGGTGATCGCGTAACCCTGGATGGACGAAAGAAGAATGCGCCGCAGGGTATTCCCCACAGTGGTTCCGTATCCCGGCTCGAATGGGTAGGCGATGAACTTGCCGTAGGAGGGTCCCGACTCGCTCTGCTCGTAGGTAATGCCCTTCGGCCTCTTGAAACCTTTGAGAAGGTTCTTTCGTGCCATTTCGGCTCCTTATTTCGAATAAAGCTCGACGACGAGCTGTTCGCGGATATCTGCCATATCGGTGATGTCCTGGCGATGCGGGTACGCCGCGAGGCGACCGGCCATCTCATCGGGGTTGATCTCGATCCAAGGCATGGTCCCGGACTTGCCGACTTCCTGCAAAGCGTTCTTTATAAGGTCGAACTTCTTGGCCTGCTCGACCACCGACACCTTGTCGCCCGCCTTTACGAGGAAGGAAGGAATGGTCACCCTCTTGCCGTTCACGGCGATATGGCCGTGATTGACCAGCTGGCGCGCCTGGGCGCGGGAGGTGGCGAGATGCATTCTGTAGACCACGTTGTCAAGCCTGCGCTCCAGGAGAATAAAAAGGTTCTCGCCGGTTTTTCCGGGCATGGCCAGGGCTTTTTCGAAGGCGTTCCTGAACTGGGCCTCCATGAGGCCGTAGGCCCGTTTGAGCGTCTGCTTTTCCCTGAGCTGGGTGGCGTATTCCGAGCGCTTGCCCATTCTGGCCTTGGGAGCCTTTCCGGGGGGGAGGCGCTTCTTGTTCATGGGGCACTTGTCGCTGTTGCAGCGATCGCCCTTCAAAAAAAGCTTTTTCTGCTCGGTGCGGCAAAGCCTGCACACTGGTCCGATATAACGTGCCATTTCTATCTACCCCCTATCAGATGCGGCGGGCCTTGCGAGGCCTGCAACCGTTGTGGGGAATGGGTGTCACATCGTTGATGGTCTTCACCTTGAGCCCCAGAGCGCCCAGCTGCCGTATGGCCGACTCGCGGCCGATTCCCGGTCCCTTTACGAAAACGTGAACTTCCCTGAGGCCCGAGTTCATGGCCTTCTGCACCACCGTTTCGGCGACCGTCTGGGCGGCGAAGGGGGTGGATTTTTTCGCTCCCCTGAACTGATGGGTGCCGGAGCTGGACCAGGCGATGGTGTTTCCGTTCAAATCGGTAATCGTGATGATCGTATTGTTGAAGGTTGCCTGGATATAGACATTTCCTTCGTAAACGCTCTTTTTCTCTTTTCTCTTCTTTGTAGTAGTGGCTGCCACTTTGACTCCCCTTTAGCTTACGCGGCCTTTTTCTTGTTGGCGACCGTCTTGCGCTTGCCCTTCCTGGTACGGGCATTGGTTCTCGTCCTCTGTCCGTTCACGGGAAGACCCTTGCGGTGCCGTAAGCCCCGGTAGCATCCAATATCCATGAGTCGCTTGATGTTCAGAGCGACTTCGGTGCGGAGTCTTCCCTCCACCTTGTAGTCGTTCTCGATAACCTTGCGGAGCTCGTTGATCTCTTCGTTGGAGAGGTCGTTGATCTTTTTAGCCGGATCAATACCCGTGGCCTCGCAGATCTTCTTCGCGCTGGTTCTGCCCAGACCAAAGATATAGGTTAGGGCGATTTCGACATGTTTGTTCGGGAGATCCACTCCCGCGATACGCGCCATTCGATTCCTCCTGCCCTTTCAGCCTTGCTTTTGCTTGTGCTTAGGGTTGTCGCACACAATCCGAACAATGCCATTCCTGCGAATGACCTTGCATTTATCGCATATTTTCTTAACGCTGGTCCTGACCTTCATACGTTCCCCTTACTAAAGTCCACGCAGTGCGTGAACACGCAATTAAATACCATATCGCAAAAAATATCTACAGGTTTCTCGACCTGATATGTCCTTTCCGTACCAGCCCGTCGTGGTGGTGCATCTTGAGCATGGCTTCGACCTGGGACATGGTGTCCAAATCGACGCCGACGATGATGATGAGCGATGTACCGCCGAGCAGATAGGCAAGTTCGCTCGGGAAGTTGAACATCTGCTGCACCAGGCTGGGAATGAGGGCTATCAGCGCCAGATAGAGCGCTCCGGGCAGGATGATCCTGTTGAGTATCCTGGAGAGATACTCTTCCATCTTCTCGCTTCTGATGCCGGGAATCGAGCCGCCGTTTTCCCGGATATTCTTGGAAATCTCCTGGGGGTTGAGGGAGACCTGGGTATAGAAGTACGCGAAGAAGACGATGAGCACGACGTAGAAAAAGCTATACCAGAATCCCTGGGGCCTGAGCCAGTAGGAGAAGTCCCTGAGCCACTTGGCCTGCACGCCGAAGCTCTGGGCGATCTGCAGGGGGAATGTGAGAAGGCTCGAGGCGAAAATGACGGGGATTACACCCGAAGGGTTGATCTTGAAGGGAATGTAGGTGTTCTGGGCTCCGTACATCTTACGGCCGACCACGCGCTTGGCGTAGTTGACCGGAATTTTACGCTGGCCCTGCTGTTCCGTGACCACCAGGGCCACGATACCCACGAACATGACGATGACTACGATGGCGTAGACAGCGTTGATTTCGCCCAGCTGGATCTTCTTTATCAGTGCGAAAACCGCGTTGGGCAGCCTGGCCACGATACCGGCGAAGATGAGCAGCGAAATGCCGTTGCCGATACCCCGCTTGGTGATCTGCTCGCCTATCCAGATGAGGAACATGGTGCCTGTGGTCACGGTGAGAATGGCAATGATGGTGTACATCACCCTGTTGTCCATGACGATGGCGCCGGGAATCCTGTCGGCGTAGACGGTGTAGGAATACCCCTGTACCGCGCAGACCGCCAGGGTTCCAATCTTGGTCCAGCGGGCCAGCTTCTTGCGGCCGCCATCCTCTTCGGCTATGGCCTTCAGCTTGGGAAATACGATGAGAAGAAGCTGAAGGATGATCTGGGTGCTGATGTAGGGCATCACACCCATCATGAAGAGGGAGAAATTCTTAAAGGCGCCGCCGGCGAAGAAATCGAGATAGTCCGTGATTCCGCTGGTTCCTCCGGACTGGCTGGCGAAGTAGGATTGCAGGGCGCTGGCATTGATGCCCGGCAAGGGCAAAAATGCGCCGACTCTGAAGATCATCAGCCAGAAAAGGGTAAAAAATATTCTGTCTTTAAGTTCCTTGATCCGGAAAATATCCGAAAGCGGGTTACCTGCCATGCATTCCTGCCTTTTTCCAGCCCAGCTCAGGCTTTACCGGCCGAGGCGACCGCCACCGGGGTCTCGACCTTGCCGCCGGCGGCTTCGATCTTTGTCTTAGCGCCTGCGGAGACGGCATCGACGCTCACCTCGAGCGCGATGGAAATGCTTCCCTTTCCGAGCACCTTGATGAGGCCCTCGGGCTTCTTGACCAGCCCTTTAAGCAAAAGGGAGACCGCGTCGACCTTTTCCCCTGCCTTGTACTTGGCTTCCAGATCGGCGACGTTGACTATCTGCCATTCCTTGCGGAATGGATAGTTCGAGAAGCCGCGCATGGGGAGTCGTCTGTACAGGGGCATCTGGCCACCCTCGAAACCGGGGTAGGTCTTGCCGCCGGACCTGGACTGCTGACCCTTATTGCCCTTGCCCGCCGTGGTGCCGAGACCCGAGCCCTGTCCGCGTCCGACAATTCTTTTCTTTTTATTGGCCCCTTCGGGCGCGTGAAGCTGATAATCGGACATTAGTCGGCCTCCTTGGCGGCGGCCGACTGGGCCGCGACTTCCGTGGTCGTAACCAGGTGCTCCACGGCCTTCACCATGCCGAGTACGGCAGGCGTGGCCTCGAGTATATTGGAGGAGCCTATTTTCCTCAAACCCAGGGAGCGTACGGTAGCCCTTTTGGCGGGTTTTTGGTGGATAGTGCTCCGAACCAGGGTGATCTGAATCTTTGCCATATTATCCCCACAGTTCCTTGATCGATTTGCCGCGGTTCTTGGCCACCGTCTTGGCGTCCAGGAGCTTTTCGGCCCCATCGAAGACCGCGCGGACGATGTTCATCGAGTTGCGCGAACCGATGCACTTGGAAATGACATCCGTATAGCCCGCCGCTTCCATGATGGCGCGGACAGGGCCTCCGGCGATTACTCCCGAGCCCGAAACGGCGGGCATTATGAGAACCTCGGTAGCCTTGTACTTCCCCACGATTTTATGCGGGAGCGTGCCGTTCTTTATGGGCACCTGGATGACCGCCTTGCGGGCCTTTTCGACGGACTTGCGGATAGCCTCGGTCACATCGTTGGCCTTGCCGAATCCGAAACCCACATGACCCTGGTGGTCGCCCACAACGGTGAGGGCCGAAAAGGAGAAGCGGCGGCCGCCCTTGACGACCTTCGCGGTTCTGTTGAGCTGGACGAGCTTCTCGGTGAAATTGTCACGCGGCTGAGAGTCGTCTCTTCTGTTCCTGTCTCTTTCCACGAAAAGCCCCCTAGAATGTGATCCCGGCCTTGCGGGCTCCGTCGGCTATCGCCTTGACGATGCCGTGGTACTGATAACCGTTCCTGTCGAACACGACGGTCTTTACGCCCTTTTCGAGAAGTCGCTTTCCGATTTCCTCGCCGAGCTTGGCGCCGCCTTCGACGTTTCTGGTTATGTCCTTAAGGGCCTTCTCGACCGTGGACGCGCTGGCCAAGGTAGTGCCGGCATCGTCGTCGATCACCTGGACGTACATGTGAAGGTTGGACTTGAATACTGTCATTCTCGGCCGTTCGGCGCTGCCGTAGATGGCTTTTCTGACCGAAACCTTCCGCTTCGCCCTTTTCCTCAGTTTATCTTCGAGTTCTTTAACGCTCATTCACTGGCCTCACTTCACGCCGGTCTTGCCGACCTTCCTGCGGATCTTCTCGTCCTCGTACCTGATTCCCTTGCCCTTGTAAGGTTCGGGAAGCCTCAGAGACCTGACCTCGCTGGCGAACTTGCCCACCAGGGCGTGGTCCGCGCCGGAAATGACCACCTTCTGTCCGTTCGACTCGATGGCCACCGCCAGCCCCTGGGGGATGATGACCATGAAATCGCTGGAGTAACCGATGCTCATGACGAGGAAGTTGCCCTGCACTTCGGCACGGTAGCCGACACCGTTCACCACGAGGGCTTTTTTAAAGCCCTGGGAGACACCGATCACCATGTTGTTCACCAGGCTTCTGTACAGACCATGGTAGGCCTTGGCCTGCTTGGACTCGTTTTTCCTGGCAAAATGGACGGCGCCGTCTTTTACAACGATCTCGACTTCAGGAACATACTCCTGAACAAGTTTTCCCTTCGGCCCTTCTACGGTGACGCTGGTGGGAGCCACGCTGATTTTGACTCCCTGCGGTATCAGGACCGGCCGTATTCCGATTCTCGACATAATTTCCCCCGAATTACCAGACCGTGCAGATGAGCTCGCCGCCCACCTGCTTTTCCACGGCCTTCTTTCCCGTGATGATTCCGCTGGAAGTGGAAACTATCAGAGTGCCGTAACCATTGAAGACCCGCGGAATCTCTTTGTAACCGGAATAGACGCGCCTGCCGGGCTTGGACAACTTGTTCATGCCGTGCAGCACGGGGTCGTTTCCCTCGTCGTACTTGAGGAAGATCCTGATTATATTGGATCCTTCGGTCTGAATCTTCTTGAAGTTCTTGATATAGCCTTCGGTCTTGAGAATCTTGACGATCTCAAGCTTGATCCTGGAGGCCATGATGTCGACTTTCTCGTGACCGGCCGCACTCGCGTTGCGGATCTTTGTCAGCATGTCCGCGATGGGATCAGAAACGCTCATCGCTACCTCCTACCAGCTTGACTTCGTCACGCCGGGAATCTTGCCTTCGGAAGCGAGCTTCCTGAAGCAGATCCTGCACATGTCGAATTTTCTCATGTAACCTCTGGCCCGTCCGCAGACTTTGCAGCGCCGAACCAGGCGGCTCATGTACTTCGGCTTCTCTTCAGCCTTTAAAATCATCGCCTTTCGTGCCATGTACGCCTACCTTACTTTCTGAAGGGCATGCCCAACATGCCTAAAAGGCTTTTCGCCTCTTTGTCGGTTTTCGCGGTCGTGACGATCGCGATATTGAGCCCCATGACCTTCTCGATCTTATCGAAATCGATTTCCGGGAAAATAATCTGCTCGTTCAGTCCCAGGGAATAGTTGCCGTGGCCATCGAAGGCGTTGGCGTTGACGCCCCTGAAGTCTTTGACTCGGGGAAGCGCCACATTCATGAGCCTGTCGAGAAACTCCCACATGTAGTCGCCGCGAAGGGTAACCCTGGCCCCGATTTCCTGTCCCTGCCTGATCTTGAAGGTGGCTATGGACTTGCGGGCCTTGGTCTTGACCGCGTGCTGGCCGGTGATGATGCCCAGGTCGGCGATGGCGGCGTCCAGGAGCTTCTTGTTCTCCTTGGCTTCGCCCACGCCCATGGACACCACGATTTTCACCAGGCGGGGAACCTGCATGAGAGAATCGTATCCCATCTCCTTAAAGAGTTCGGGAACGATTTTTTCGCGGTAGATCGTCTTGAGCCGGGGAGGGATCTTTATCTGATCCTTCTTTGCCTCTTCCTTGGATTCGGCCTTCGCCGGAGCCGATTTGGAGGCTTGCTTGGCGGCGGGAGCCTTGGGTTTGGCGCTCTTGGCCGCTTTTTCCACCGGGGCTGCCGAGGTTTCCGGGTTCATGGCGTTCTTGTCTTTCGGTTCAGCCATCAAAGCACCTCCCCGCACTTGCGGCAGACACGCTTTTTGGCGTCGCCGTCGATCTTGTAGCCGATCTTGACCGGACCGCATTTCTTGCAGACGATCATCACATTGGATATGTGCAGGGCGCCCTCGATTTCGGCGATGCCGCCTCGATCGTTCTGGGTTTTCTTTTTCATGGCTTTCTTGATCATATTGACCCCGGCCACAATCACCCTGCCCTTTTCCCTGTCGATCTTGAGGATCTTTCCCTGCTTGCCCTTATCCTTGCCTGCTATGACCTGGACAAGGTCCTCTTTCCGGAGCTTGTACTTTATTTCGGCCATATCCTCTCCTTACAGGACCTCGGGAGCCAAGGAGACGATTTTCATATAGTCCTTCTCCCTCAGCTCGCGGGCGACCGGTCCGAAGATGCGCTTGCCTTTCGGATTTTTGTTGGCATCGATGACGACGCAGGCGTTGTCGTCGAAACGGATGTAGGTGCCGTCGGGCCTGCGATACTCCTTGTGAGTTCTGACTACTACCGCTTTTTCGATGGTGCCCTTCTTGATCGAAGAATTCGGAAGGGCCGACTTGACCGCCACGACGATGATATCTCCCACCGAGGCGTAACGCCTGCGGGTGCCGCCGAGGACTTTGATGCACTGCACGGTCTTCGCGCCAGAGTTGTCGGCGACCGTGAGCATGCTTTCTACCTGAATCATAGTCTTTCTCCCGTTCGCCTATTTCGCCCGTTCGACGATTTCGATAAGGCGCCAGTGCTTTTCCTTGGAAAGAGGCCTGCACTCTTCGACACGGACGGTGTCGCCGATATGGGCATCGTTCTTCTCGTCGTGCGCCTTCACTCTCTTGGACCTGGTCACGTACTTCTTGTACAGCGGGTGCAGCTTGCGCATCCTGATCTCGACAACGATGGTCTTATCCATCTTGTCGGAGGCAACGATGCCTTGGAGCACCAACTTTGACTTCTTCTCTTTCTGAACGTCGGTATCCACGGTTATCTCCTAGAACCTTTAGGCCTTTTCGCCGGCGGCCCGCTGAGCCTGAAGGATCAGCGTCTCGATCCTCGCGATCTGGCGGCGAAGGTTTCGTTTCTGCACAGGATTTTCGACGTGTCCAACGACCATTTGGAAGCGGAGGTCGAAATACTTCTTTCTGAGGTCTTCCCGCTTGGCGAAAAGCTCCTCGAGCTTTAATTCCTTGAACGAGTTTTTCATCGACTCACTCCGTTTCCGCCCGAAGGGCGAACTTGGTCTTCACTGGGAGTTTGGAGCCCGCGAGCCTCATGGCTTCTTCGGCCACCTTGGGCTCGACGCCGGAAAGCTCGAAAAGCACGGTGCCGGGACGCACAACCGCCACCCAGTACTCGGGTCCGGGCTTTCCCTTTCCCATTCGGGTTTCCAAGGGCTTCTTGGAATAGGGTTTGTCGGGGAAAATTCGTATCCAGAGCTTTCCACCGCGTTTGATATAACGGTTGAGAGCGATACGAGCCGCTTCGATCTGCCTGTTGGTGAGCCACTCGGGTTCGAGGCAGATAAGGCCGTATTCGCCGAAGGCTATGGTGTTGCCCCGCTGGGCGTTGCCCGTCGGCCTTCCGCGCTGCTGTTTTCTGTGTTTGACTCTCTTGGGGATAAGCATGACTTAGCTCCTTGCCCTCTCGTCGCCGTGGGGAGCATCTCCCCTGGGAGCGGCCGGTCGCCTGGGACGGCGTTCTCCGCCTTCCCTGCGATCCGAATCGCGGCGCTCGGAATCCCTGCGCTCGCGAGGCTCGGCGGCGGAACCCGCGGGCTCCCGCCTGGCCTTGCGGGCCAACATGCCGGCGTCTTCGTTCTTGTCGGCGTTATAGACCATGCCCTGATAGATCCAGACCTTTACTCCGATCTTGCCGAAAGTGGTCTGGGACTCGTAGAAGCCGTAATCGATGTCGGCCCTCAGGGTGTGCAGGGGGATTCTTCCCTCCTTCAGCTCCTCGGTCCTGGACATGTCGGCACCGCCAAGTCTGCCGGAAACCCTGATCTTGCAGCCCTGGGCTCCACCCTTTATGGCGTTGGAAATGGCCATCTTGAGGGCCCTGCGGAAGGAACCGCGGTTTTCCAGCTGCCTGGCGATGTTCTGGGCGACGATCTGGGCGTTCGTATCGGTCTTCTTGATCTCTTTGATCTTGATCTGCACCTTCTTGGTGGCGACCTTCTGGATCTCCAGGCCGATACGTTCGATATTGGCGCCCTTGACGCCGATAAGCACTCCGGGGCGGGCGGTATGGATGATGACGGTTATCCGCTGGGGATGCCTGACGATCTCCACCTCGGCCACATCGGCGCCTTTGACCTCGGGCAGCTGATAAATCCGCTTGCGGATGGCCAGATCCTCATGGAGGGTTTTGGCGTACTCCCTAGGCTCCACATACCATTTGGAGCTCCATTCCTTGTTGATTCCGACTCGTAATCCAATAGGACTTACTTTATTGCCCACCTTAGGCCTCCGACTTCTTGCCGATTTCTTCGACTACGCAGGAAATATGGCACATCCTCTTGACGAGCATGTCCGCCCTTCCCCGGGCCCTGAACCAGACCCTGCGCATCCTGGGCCCCTCGTCGATCCTCAGCTCCTTGATGTAAAGCATATCTTCGCCCAGCTTTTTGTTGGCGTTGAGAGCGTTGGACGCCGCGGAGACGACGACCTTCTTGATCAGGCCGGCGCCTTTGTGCGGCATATGGTCGAGGATGGCTACAGCCTCGGTATATGGCTTTTCCCTAACCAGGTCGGCGACGGGGCGGATCTTGTAGGGAGAGCCCATAAGCCATTTCGCGGTGGCTCGGTATCCGTTCTTTTCAGTCATGGTCGAACCCCTATTTCTTCTCGGCTTTCTTGTCGCTGCCTGCATGTCCGCGGAAAATGCGGGTGGGAGCGAACTCGCCGAGCTTATGACCGACCAGGTTCTCGGTTACGTACACGGGAACCCAGGTCTTGCCGTTATACACTGAGATAGTCTGTCCGACCATTTCAGGGATGATGGTGGAAGTCCTGGAATAGGTCTTGACCATTTTCTTGTCCCCGGACTTGCTTCCTTCTGTCACTTTCTTGTACAGGCTCTTCTCGATGAAGGGCCCCTTCTTTACGGACCTTGACACGAGTGTGCTCCTATCTCACTTGCGACGCTTCGTGATGAAGCGGCTGGAGGGCTTGTGGTTGTCCCGCGTCCTGTACCCCTTGGCCGGCTGGCCCCAGGGCGAAACGGGTTGCTTGTATCCCTTGCCTTTGCCCTCGCCGCCTCCATGCGGATGATCGACGGGGTTCATGACAGTACCGCGGACGGTCGGCCTGATGCCTCTCCACCTGTTCCTGCCTGCCTTGCCTACCTGTTCGTTCATGTGCTCTTCGTTACCCACCGTGCCGATGGTGGCGATGCACTTCTTGAACACCATGCGAAGCTCTCCCGAAGGGAGCTTGAGCACGACATAATCGCCCTCGGAACCGGCGATAAGGGCGCTGGCTCCGGCGGAGCGGGCCAGCTGCCCGCCCTTGCCCAGGGTGAGTTCCACGTTATGCACGGTGAAGCCCAGGGGGATATTCTCCAGCGGCAGGGCGTTGCCCACATCCAGGCTCGCCTGGGGACCGGACATTATCTTGCCGCCCACCACGAGACCCTTGGGGCAGAGAATGTAGCGTTTCTCGCCGTCGGCATAGTTGATGAGGGCGATATTGGCGCTGCGGTTGGGATCGTACTCGATGGCGGCGACGGTGCCGGGTATTCCGAACTTATCCCGCTTGAAGTCGATGATCCTATACTTGCGCTTGTGGCCGCCTCCATGATGCCGCATGGAGATGCGCCCGTTGGATGCCCTGCCGCCGGTGCTGGATTTTCCCTTGGTAAGGGATTTTTCGGGATTGCTCTTATTGGAGCTAATCTCTTCATTCACCACCTGGATACGGTGGCGCAGACCAGGCGTAATCGGTCTGAAGGTCTTGATACCCATATATTCCCCTTACTCGCTTATGCGCCTTCGAACACGCGGATCGTCTCGCCCTTCTGGAGCTTGACGATGGCTTTTTTCCATTCCGCGGTCCGGCCCGGGCGACCCCTGAGGCGCTTGGGCTTGGACGCCACATTGATGATCCTGCAGGAAACGGGGGTAACCTTGAAGAGGTTCTTCACCGCCTCCATCACCATGATCTTGTCGGCGCGGGAATCGACCTTGAATACGTACTGGCCGCTCTCGCGCATGATATTGCTCTTCTCGGAGAGCACCGGTTCGATGAGAATCGACTGGTATTCCATTATTCGGCGCTCCTTTTCTCGTCGGCATAGAACTCGTTGAGTTGCTTTGCCGCGGACTCGAGCACGACGATCCTTCTTCCGTAGAAAAGGTCGTGGGCCCTGAGCCTGTTGTAGGAGAGAAACGTGAGCCAGGGAATG
This sequence comes from Spirochaetales bacterium Spiro_12, assembly GCA_001603165.1. Lineage (GTDB taxonomy): Bacteria > Spirochaetota > Spirochaetia > Treponematales > Rectinemataceae > UBA2256. The sequence continues at coordinate 26,824 of LVBN01000064.1, read as the reverse complement.
TTCCTGGCGGCCCGCTTGACCATGGGGTCGTCGTCCTTGAGGATGAGGACCGTGCGCTCGGGGTTTTTCGCGTTGACGAAGGGGCTGAGCGCCTTCACCAGATCCCTGGTTTTGCCCGATTCGATGGTGAAATCCTCGACCAGAGCCAGGGTACCGTCCTGGGCCTTCATGCTCAAGATTGTCTTGAGAGCCAGGCGCTTGGCCTTGCGGGGCATCATGTAGGAATAGTCCCGGGGCTTGGGGCCGAAGGAAATACCGCCGCCCACGTACACGTTGGACTTGGTATCGCCGTGGCGGGCCCTTCCCGTACCTTTCTGGCTGTATGGCCTTTTATTGGTGCCGTGAACCTCGCCTCTATCCTTGGTCGAAGCAGTGCCCAAGCGCTTATTGGCCAGCTCGTTGTTTATGGCGTAATAAATTACGTCTTCGTTGACGGGAAGTCCGAAAACGGATTCGGAGAGCTCGATTGTCTTGAGCTCCTTCCCCTGGGTGGAAATAACCTTGCTTTCCATTGGGTCCTCCGTCCTCAGCTCTTCTTGACCGCTTTGCGGACCAGAAGATCACAGTTGCGGGCGCCCGGGAGCGCGCCTCGCACCAGAACCACACCTTTTTCGGCATCCACCCGCACGACTTTTAGGTTTTGAACGGTTACGCGTTCGTTACCCATGTGTCCGGGCATCTTGTTGTTCTTGAATGTCTTGTGGGGATAGGTGCTCTGGCCGGTGGATCCTGGCTCCCTGTGGAATTTGGATCCATGGGTGGCCCGGCCACCGCCGAAGTTCCATCGCTTGACGACGCCTTGGAATCCCCTACCCTTGGAATTGGCCACCACATCCACGTAGCGGACTCCTTCGAGAAGGGCCACATCCAGCTTTTCGCCAACCTGGACTTCTTTTTCAAAATCGCGGAACTCGCGCAAGACTCTGGTGGGGGCCGTGCCCTCGGAGAACTGCCCGGCGTAGGGCTTGCTCACCCGTGTCTTTTTCTTTTCGTAGACACCCACGACTATGGCGTCGTAGCCGTCTTTCTCCGCCGTCTTCTTTCCGACGACGAGGTTGGGCGCGACCTGGACGACGGTGACGGGAATGAGTTTCCCCGTTTCGTCGAATACCTGGGTCATCCCAAGTTTCTTTCCGATTAGTCCGATCATTCGGTACTCCTGCGTTGAACGCGGCCGGCTGTATGCGCCGGGCGTTTCTGCATTTGCGCCGCGCCCTTGGGCGCGGCGGCAGCCTTTCAGACGCTTTTAAAGGCGCCGAGTTACTGCTTTATCTCGACATCTACTCCTGCGGGCAGTTCGAGCTTCATAAGAGCGTCCATAACCTCGGGGGTGGGTTCCAGTATGTCGATGAGGCGCTTATGGGTCCTCATCTCGAACTGCTCCCTCGATTTCTTATGCACGTGGGGCGAGCGAAGCACGGTGTACTTGCTGATCTTGGTCGGCAAGGGGATGGGACCCGACACCTTGGCGCCGGCGCCCTGAACCGTTTTCACAATGCCGCTCGCGCTGTCGTCCACAAGACGCACATCGAAGCCTCTGAGCCTTACGCGGATTCTGTCTTTCATACAACCTCCAAAGAACTCTTGCACCGGCAGTACCGGGCCGTACCCTGGCGGGCGCGCCCTTACCCCAAGCGCCGCGGGACCTAAGGAGCCCCGCCCAATAAAAAGCATGGCATTATCGCAGAAAAAAAAAGGGCTGTCCAGCCCCCAAGGGAAGGACAGCCCGTTTTAGGCTAAAATCTTACTCGATAACCTCGATAACCTGGCCGGAGGCGACGGTGTGGCCGCCCTCGCGGATGGCGAACTTGAGTCCCTTTTCCATGGCGATCGGGTAGATCAGCTCGACGTTGATCTCGGTGTTGTCGCCGGGCATGACCATTTCCTTGCCCTCGGGGAGGCTGACGCTGCCGGTGATGTCCGTGGTCCTGAAGTAGAACTGGGGCCTGTAGCCGGTGAAGAAGGGGCTGTGGCGGCCGCCCTCCTGCTGATTGAGCACGTAGACCTGACCTTTGAACTTGGTGTGGGGGGTTATGGTGCCGGGCTTGGCCAGAACCTGTCCGCGCTCCACTTCTTTCTTGTCGATACCGCGCAGCAGGGTACCGATGTTGTCGCCGGCCTGACCTTCGTCGAGCAGCTTGTTGAACATTTCGACGCCGGTTACGACGGTGGACTTGGTCGGCTTAATACCCACGATTTCCACGGTCTCGTTGACCTTGATGATTCCACGCTCCACACGGCCGGTAACGACGGTGCCGCGGCCGGAGATGGTGAAGACGTCCTCGATGGGCATCAGGAAGGGCTTGTCGGTGAGGCGGACAGGGTCGGGGAAGAATGAATCCATGGCGTCCAGGAGATCCTGGATGCACTTGGTCGCCTCGGGGTTGTCCGGCTCGGACATGGCTTTGAAAGCCGATCCCTTGATGATGGGGGTTTTGTCGCCGGGGAACTGGTAGAAGTTGAGAAGATCGCGCACCTCTTCCTCGACCAGCTCGATGAGCTCCGGATCGTCCACCAGGTCGACCTTGTTGAGGAAGACCATGACCGAGGGAACGCCGACCTGGCGGGCCAGGAGGACGTGCTCACGGGTCTGGGGCATGACGGAGTCGGGGGCGGAGACGACGAGAATCGCGCCGTCCATCTGCGCGGCGCCGGTGATCATGTTCTTGATGTAGTCCGCGTGTCCGGGGCAGTCGATGTGGGCATAGTGCCGCTTGCTGGATTGATACTCCAAATGCCTGGTGTTGATGGTGATACCGCGGGCTTTCTCTTCCGGCGCGTTGTCGATCTGATCGTAGTTGAGAACCTTGTCGCCGAACTTGCGTCCGCAGTACATGGTGATGGCTGCGCTCAAGGTCGTCTTGCCGTGGTCGATGTGTCCGATCGTACCGACGTTCATATGCGGCTTGGTACGCTCGAATTTTTCTTTGGCCATATCTTGTTCCTCCTTGGCATGTCACCGGCTCTTCTCGCACGAACGCGGACGCCGCATGATACTGTCCGCCGGAATCGAGCCGTCGGATCCTGCTGCCATATGAATGTTCTTGTAAAGGCTCTCGGATTATAGAGGAACTGTCAAGGCTTATCAAGTGGCCTAGCCGAGGATTAGCATATTTTTGCCGTTTTGACTTTTTCGCGCCGATGCATGGCGGGCCTATGAAAAGGCCCTCGTCGCGTCATATCCGGCGAAACGAGCCTGGAATTGGGCCCTTCCCTTACTCATGGATCGTAATTCCGACGCAAAACCGAATAGCCGGGACATGGGGGCTTGGGCGACGATACTTTTAGAACCCGGGGATTCCTCCACCGATTCGATTCTTCCGCCGCGGGAGGAAATGGAATTGAGCACCGGCCCGAAATGTTCGTCCGGACAATCTATATCGATACGCATGACCGGCTCGAGGATTTCCGATCCCGCTTCGAGAAGGGCCCTGCGGGTGGCCAGGGCCGTGGCGGCTTCGAGGGCTATCTCGCCATTCTTCCCGGTTTGGCTGGCCGGTGGGCTTAGGCTGATCAGCGTAAGCTCGGCCCCTTCGAGAGGGTAGCCCTGGGAAGGGCCGACCGCCAGGGCGGCCGCGGCTCCCCGTTTAGCGGCGGCCAGGTACTGTGGCTGGGTTCTCAGGCCTGGATTTTGGAGCAGCTCGACACCCGGCCGATTCCTTTTGCTCCGTACCGAAACCTCCACCGATACCCGTACCCGCTCCCCGCCCAAGTCACGATCGAAGTTCTCCAAAACCTGGGCGCCCTTCAACAGTCGCTCCTTGAGTTGAACCTTGGGATTGCCTCTGCGCACCATCAAGCCGAATTCCCGCTTGAGCCGCTCGGCCAGGATTTCCAGATGAAGTTCCCCCTGCCCCGCCACCTCGAAACGACCGGTTTCCTTTTCCTTCCGCAGCTTGAGCGACAGGTCCTCCAGGGCCAAGGCTTCCAAAGCCGAGCGGAGAGCGGGCAGGTCGCGCAGGGTCGCCGGTTCGAAGACCTGGCTCAACACAGGCTCGGGGATGTCCAGGGCTTCGAAGAGGATCGGCGCCCTGGGATCGCAGAGACTGGCTCCAGGTTCGATATCGGCGGCTTTTATGGCGACAATCTCACCGGGGCCGGCTTCATTGAGTTCGATAAGGCTGTCGGCCTGTATGCCGAAGAGACGCTTGACCAGAATGTCCTTGCCGGAACGAGCGTCATGGAGCTTATGTCCGACGCCGAGCGTTCCCGTCCATATTCTGGTCCAGGCGTAGAGTTCACCTGTACTGTCCTTGAGGGTTTTGAAAACAAAGGCAGCGGTGGGAGCCGCGGTTGAGGGAAGAAGATATTTTTTCTCTTCTGTTTTCGGATCGATTCCTTCCGGGATGAGCGCCTCGGAAGGGGAGGGTAGAAGGTTTTCGACCGCGTCCAGAAGGAGGCGTATGGAGAGATCGATGAAGGCGGAGCCGCAGAATAGGGGTACCAAGCGGCCTTCCCGCAAGGCTTTAGCCGTCGCCTTTGTCAAGAGTGCCTGCGGCGCTTCGCGGTCGGTCGCGTAATACGAGAGTATTTCCTCATCGTTTTCGGCGAGTTTTTCGATAAAGTCCGCCCTCGCATCCCGAAGTTCAGCGCGCTGGGGTTCCGGCAGGCAAGAAGCGACCAAGGGGATTCCGGAGGCTTTCTGGTCTTGGTTGAGCTGATCTCGGCCGAGATAAAAAACTTCCATTTTCAACAGGTCGACGATACCGGTCCAGCGTTGCCCTTCGTACAAAGGGAATTGAAGGGCGACGGCGTTGGGTTCCAGATTGGCTCTCAGCTCTTCGGCTATGCCGAAAAAATCCGCCCCCGCCCGATCCATCTTATTGACGAAATAGAGCCGCGGGAGTTTTCGCGTCGCGCAGGCCTTGGCTATTACTTCCGTTCGAGCCTGCACGCCCGAAACGGCGCAGAGAGCGATGACGGCGCCGTCCAGTATCCTCAGGGCTCTGTCCACTTCGTTTCCGAAATCCACGTGGCCGGGGGTGTCTATAAGATGAACGAAGGCGCCACCCCACTGGAACCGCACCGCCGCCGATTTGACGGTGATGCCGTGAAGGCGTTCCACCGAGAGGTAGTCGGTACTGGTGGTACCTTCGTCAACCTCTCCGGCTTCGCGTTTAAGGCCCGCCAGGTGGAGCATTTTTTCGGTGATGGATGTTTTCCCGGCGTCCACATGAGCCAGCACGCCTATGTTGCGGATTTTCCCTGTCTCAAGGGTGTTGGCGGCAGGCTTCGGCGCGGTCATGATGGGCTCAGTATAGTATTTATGGGATGAATTAAAAAGCCTGCGGCAAAGGCCTCGTCGGCGACGCCGTACGCCAACGCTCGCTTCGCTCGCTATAGTGAATAAAGCATTCGCAAATAATAATAAAAAAGCCCTGCGCAGCAGGGCTTAATTTTCAAGAAAGCATTACTACCAGCGGTAATGTGCGAATGCTGTACGCAAACGCTCGCCTACGGCTCGCTATGGCCAACAAGGCGTTCGCAGGGCTTTTAATCGTTATAAGTCGACTACCATCTGTAATGAGCAGCACCGTACGCAAACGCTCGCTTCGCTCGCTATAGCGAATAAAGCATTCGCAAATAATAATAAAAAAGCCCTGCTATGCAGGGCTTAATTTTCAAGAAAGTATTACTACCAACGGTAATGTGCGAATGCTTTATTCGCTTCAGCCATCTTGTGCATGTCTTCCTTTTTCTTGATGGCGGAGCCGGTGCCGTTGTAGGCGTCCAAGAGTTCGTCGGCGAGCTTTTCGGGCATGGCTTTGCCGCTGCGGGCCCTGGAGGCGGCGATAAGCCAGCGCATGGCCAGGGCTTCGCGTCGGGAATCCCTGATCTCGATGGGAACCTGGTAGGTCGCACCACCTACTCGCCTGGATTTTACTTCGACAACAGGCTTCACATTGTCCAAAGCCTTGCTGAAGACATCCAGGGCGGGAACTCCGGCCTTCTGCTGCATGATATCCAGCGCGTCGTACATGATGCGGGTGCAGGTGGATTTCTTGCCCTGCCACATCATCCTACAGACGAACTTGGTGATTGCCGTGGAATTGTACTTACTGTCCGGCGCGTGGCCGCGATCGATCGACTTCTTTTTTCTGCCCATACTCTATTCCCTTAGGCCTTGGGCTTTTTGGCTCCATACTTGGAGCGGCCCTTCTTGCGATCCTCGACGCCCAGGGTATCCTTGGCGCCGCGAATAATGTGGTAGCGAACGCCGGGAAGATCCTTGACTCGGCCACCACGCACCAGAACCACCGAGTGTTCCTGGAGATTGTGGCCGATACCGGGGATGTAGGCGGTTACTTCGATGCCATGGGTAAGACGCACTCGAGCTACCTTTCGCAAGGCCGAGTTCGGCTTCTTGGGCGTAACGGTCATGACGCGGGTGCAAACGCCGCGGCGCTGCGGGCACTCATCCAGTGCCGGGGCTTTAGTCCGCCACACATTCGGCTTTCTGCCGAGACGGATAAGCTGGTTGATCGTAGGCATAAATGCTCTAGACTCCCTTATTCGGTCTCTCGGTGTCAGCATCACCCAGGACCAGTTTCAAATTATGGCTGGTACAATCGCAGGCTAAGCGCGGTGGGCTTTAGCCAGGCGATCCAAGATACCTCCAGCCTTCCTCGAATGTCAATACCGGCGCCTGGCCGGTCGTCCGCTTCGACGATCCGCCGGCCAGGCGCCGCTTCCGGGAGCAAAAGCCCGGCGCTTTCTCATTCGTCCTCGTTTACCGCTTCGAAGCCGGCGTCGTTGTCGAACACCGTTTCCTCTTCGAAGGAGCCATTGGCGTCAGCCCTATCCTCCAGGGCGGGAATAGGCGCCATCTCCTTTTCGAGCTTGCGTTTTTCGAGAATCTCTTCTACATACCCATCCAGGTCGTCGTGCTCGCCGTCGGAAAGCTTGATTCCTTTGTATACCTTCATACCCGTGCCAGCGGGAATCAGGTGACCGATGATGACGTTTTCCTTGAGACCCCTCAGGCCATCCACGGAGCCCGCGATGGCGGCGTCGGTGAGGACCTTGGTGGTTTCCTGGAAGGAAGCGGCGGAGAAGAAGGAATCGATCTTGAGGGATGCCCTGGTGATACCCAGAAGCATCGGACGGGCGACGGCGGGCTGGCCGCCTTCTTTGATAACCCGCTCGTTCTCCTCGTGGAAGCGGTACTTGTCCACCTGCTGGCCGTAAATGAACCTGGTGTCGCCGGGGCTCACGATCTCCACCTTCTTCATCATCTGGCGGATGATGACGCCGATGTGCTTGTCATTGATCGTAACACCCTGGAGACGGTACACCTGCTGCACTTCATCCATGAGATAGGCCTGACAGGCCTGCTCGCCCAGGATGTTGAGCATATCGTGGGGGTTTTTGCTGCCGTCGCAGAGCAACTCGCCGGCCTCGACCATATCGTTGTCCCGGACCAAAAGCCTCCTGCCCATGGGCACCAGGTGCTTGTATTCCTTGCCGAAACGGTCGGTGATGACAATGAGCCGCTTGTTCTTTATATTGCCGCGGATGGAAACCTTGCCGGAAACCATGGCCAGGATGGCGGGGTTTTTGGATTTGCGCGCCTCGAAGAGTTCCCCTACCCTGGGCAACCCCCCGGTTATATCCATGGCCTTGGCGCTTTCCTTCAGTATCTTGGCCAAGGTACGCCCCGCCTTTATGGACTCACCGTCTTCCACGTTGAGGTAGGCGCCGCCGGGAAGCAGATAGGCGAAGATTTCGTTGCCCGCCTCGTCGCTTATGATGATACGAGGCTGCTTGGAATCCCGCTCCAGGGCGAATTCGGTGATCCGCTTGTCGATATTCCCGGTTTCCTCGTTGATCTCTTCCTTCAAGGTCGAGCCGGGGATGATATCCTCGAAACGGACATAGCCGTCGTACTCGGAAATGATAGGATCGGTGAAGGGGTCGAAAATCGCTATTGTGTCCTCTGCGGGCACCAGATCGCCTTCCTTGACCGAGAGATCCGAGCCGTTGCGGATTTCCAGCTTCTGTTCCTGGGCGATAAGCAAGAGCCTCTGACCCCTGTCTCCCTCGGCGGGCAGCACCTTCGCGTAGGATATATCTTGGGCGAGGATCTCTTCGCCCTTGCTCTTTTTCTTGATGATCGGAGAACCTTTCAGCACCCTGTCGCCATCGCGGACCAGAAGCTTGTCGGCCTTGGCCAGGTCATAGGCGGAGAAGACCTTGCAGACGTAGATATAACCCTTTCTGGTGAAGAGGTAGTGATTATCCTTGGTGGGCACGTAGGTGCCTTGGATCCTGGTCACATAGACAGGGTATTTGAGATAAACCCGGTTTTCCTCGGAAGCCTTGGTCGCCGCTCCTCCGATGTGGAAGGTTCTCATGGTCAACTGGGTACCCGGCTGGCCGATGGACTGGGCAGCGATGATACCCACCGCCTCGCCTATGTCCACGGTGCGCCCGGTGGCCAGGTTGCGGCCGTAGCACTTGCGGCAAACGCCATAGCGGGCTTCGCAGGTGAGCACGGTGCGGATCGTCACTTCCTCGATACCCGAGGCTTCGATGAGGGCGGCGATTTCCTCGGTGATTTCCTGGTTGGATTCGACGATTACCTCGCCGGTGATCGGATGCCTGATGGGGTCCAGGGTGAACCTGCCGATGATTCGCTCGCGCAGGGGCTCGATGATTTCCTCGCCGTCCTTGATCGCGGTGTAGATCGAACCGTTGATGGTGCCGCAGTCGTCCACGTTTACCACCATGTCCTGGGCGATATCCACCAGCCTTCTGGTGAGATAGCCCGCGTCGGCGGTCTTGAGCGCGGTGTCGGCCAGACCCTTGCGGGCGCCGTTGGTGGAGATGAAGAATTCGATCACCGACAAGCCTTCACGGAAGTTCGACCTGATGGGCAGTTCGATGATGTCGCCCGACGGCTTGGCCATAAGACCGCGCATGCCCGCCAGCTGGCGGATCTGGTTGCGGCTTCCCCGGGCGCCGGAGTAGGCCATCATATAAATGTTGTTGAAGCCGCCCTTGTCGTTTTCCAGGGCCTTCATCATCACCGAGGTGAGTTCCTCGTTGGTCTTGGACCAGACTTCGACCACCCTGTTATAGCGCTCGTCCTGGGTTATGTGGCCGGCCAGGTATTGTTTCTGGATCGACTCGACCTGCTTGTTGGCGGAGTCTATCATGGAGGCTTTTTCGGCGGGAATCACGATGTCGTCCATGCCGATGGTGGCGCCGAAGAAGGTGGCGTACTTGAAACCCATGTTCTTGATGGCGTCCAGCATGGTGACGGTGACATAGGGGCCCTTCAGCTTATACACATTCTCCACGAGCGAACGGATGTCCTTGTCGGTGAGCGAGTAGTTGATAAAGGGCACTTCGGCGGGGAAGGCCTCGTTGAGTAGAATGCGTCCCGCGGTGGTCAGGATTGTGTGGTTGGCCGGCAACTCCAGCTCTCTACCCACCTTCTCCCAGACTAAGGATTTGGTGGCGGGGACCCGTACCTCCGCCTGGTAATCGCAGGCGCCGGACTCGCAGGCCATGAGGAGTTCATCGGCGCTGGAGTAACGTTTCCCCTCGCCCTTGACTCCCTTCTTGGGCCTGGTAAGGAAGTTGATGCCCAAAACGATATCCTGGGAAGGATAGACGATCGTCTTGCCGTTCGCGGGGTCCAAAAGGTTGCGGCTGGAGAGCATGAGGGTCCAGCACTCGGCCTGGGCGGCGTTGGTGAGCGGCACGTGGACCGCCATCTGGTCGCCGTCGAAGTCCGCGTTGAAGGCCTTGCAGACCAGAGGATGTAGTTTTATCGCCTTGCCTTCCACCAGCACCGGCTCGAAGGCCTGGATGCCCAGCCTGTGCAGGGTGGGCGCGCGGTTGAGGAGGACGGGATGCTCCTTGACCACCTCGTCCAGGACGGCGAAGACCTCGGGAGTCTCGGACTCGACGAGCATCTTGGCCTTTTTTATATTGTAGACAACATCCTTCTCCACCAGTTTTTTCATGATGAAGGGTTTGAAGAGCTCCAAGGCCATCTTGGTGGGAAGCCCGCACTGCCACATCTTGAGTTCCGGACCGACGACAATGACCGAACGGCCGGAGTAGTCGACGCGCTTGCCCAGGAGGTTCTGGCGGAAACGTCCCTGCTTGCCCTTGAGCATGTCGGAAAGCGACTTGAGCGGCCTGTTGGAAGCTCCTTTGACTACCCGCTTTTTCTTGGTGTTGTCGAAGAGGGCGTCCACAGCCTCCTGGAGCATCCGTTTTTCATTGCGGATAATAATCTCCGGAGCGTTGAGGTTCTGAAGGCGCTTGAGCCTGTTGTTGCGATTGATAACCCGGCGATAGAGGTCGTTGAGGTCGCTGGTGGCGAATCTGCCGCCATCCAGCTGGACCATAGGTCTCAGCTCGGGGGGGATGACAGGGATCACCGAGAGGATCATCCACTCGGGTCTGTTGTTCGAGTTGCGGAAGGACTCCACGATCTCTATGCGCTTTAAAAGTCGCTTGTCCGCCTTGGGACCCTTGGCGATCATCTTCTCCCGCAGCTCGGCGGCCAGCTCGTCCAGGTTTATCTGCTCCAGAAGCGAGCGTATGGCCTCGGCGCCCATGCCGGCGGTGAAGGCGCCGCCGAAGCGATCCTGGGCGGCGTTGTACTCTTCCTCGGTGAGGAGTTCCATCTTCTTGAGCTCGGTCTCGCCCGGATCGATGACGATGAATTTTTCGTAGTAGAGAATGGACCTCAGGGCGGCCACCGGCAGGTCGAGCAACAACCCCATACGGCTAGGCACGGAGCGGTAGAACCATATGTGGGACACGGGACAGGCCAGCTCGATATGGCCCATGCGCTCCCTGCGCACCCTGAAATGGGTGACCTCGACGCCGCAGCGGTCGCAGATCACCCCCTTGTAACGTATGGATTTGAATTTACCGCAGTAACACTCCCATTCCTTGGTGGTGCCGAAGATCCTTTCGCAAAAAAGGCCGTCACGCTCGGGCCGGAGTGTGCGGTAATTGATCGTCTCAGGCTTCTTGACCTCTCCGTAGGACCAGGCCTTGATCATCTCCGGACTGGCCAGACGGATCGCTATGCTGTCAAAATCCTGGATATCTCTCATGCTGCCCCCTTAAGGCTAAAAGGCGCCGGTGTTCTTGTTGATGATGTCCTCATCCCGCTCCGTCAAGGCTATCTGCTTGCCCTTGATGTCGAACACCCGTATGTCCAGCGCGAGTCCGCGCAGTTCCTGTACCATAACGTTAAAGGCCTCTGGTATGCCCGCCGCCGTGTGGGGCTCGCCCTTCACGATGGCTTCGTAGACCTTGGCCCTGCCAGTCATGTCGTCGGATTTGATCGTCAGCAGCTCCTGGAGGGTGTTGGCCGCGCCATAGGCTTCCAGGGCCCAGACTTCCATTTCGCCCAGACGCTGACCGCCGAACTGGGCTTTGCCGCCCAGAGGCTGCTGGGTGACCAGAGAATAGGGACCCGTGCTTCGGGCATGCATCTTGTCGTCCACCAGGTGATGCAACTTCATGAAGTACACGACGCCCACGGTAACAGGATTCTTGAAAGCCTCGCCGGTGCGCCCATCGTGGACGATTGCCTTGCATGAACCGGGGAGCCCGGCTTTTTCCAGCTTTTCCTCGATCTGCTCCTGGGAAGGCGACTGGAAAACGTGGCAGGAGTACCACTCACCCAGGGTGCTGGCAGCCCAGCCCAGCTCGGTCTCCATTATCTGGCCGATATTCATCCGGGATGGTACGCCTAAGGGGTTGAGACAGATATCCAACGGCGTGCCGTCGTCCAGATACGGCATATCTTCCACCGGGAGAACCCGGGCTACGACGCCTTTGTTGCCGTGCCGGCCCGCCATCTTGTCGCCTTCCTTAAGCTTGCGTTTAGCGGCGATCAGTACCTTTACCACCTCTTCCACGCCCGGCGACAGGTCGTCGTTCGCGCTCCGCTTGAGGCGCTGCACATCGATGATGGTTCCCTCGATGCCATGGGGCACCCGCAACGACGAATCGCGGACATCCTTGGCCTTTTCGCCGAAAATCGAGTTGAGGAGCTTGAACTCAGGGGTGGTGTCGGTATCGCTCTTGGGCGTCACTTTGCCCACCAGAATGTCGCCGGCCTTTACCTTGGCGCCGATGCGGATGATACCCTCGCCATCCAGGTTGTCCAGTATCTTCTCGCTGGTGTTGGGAATGTCCCTGGTGATACGCTCAGGCCCCAGCTTGGTCTCCCGCACCTCGGTCTGAAATTCCTTGATGTGGATGGAGGTGAACATGTCCTCTTTGACCACACGCTCGGAGATGAGGATGGCATCCTCGTAGTTATAGCCGTTCCAGGGCACAAAGCCCGCCAGGATGTTCCGTCCCAGGGAAAGTTCGCCGTTGTTGGTGGCCGGGCCGTCGGCGATAACCTGACCCTTCTTGATCTTCTCGCCCTTCATGACGATAGGGCGCTGGTTGTAGCAGGTATCCTGATTGGTCCGCTGGTACTTGGAAAGAATGTAGACGTCCTTGTCCGTCGGATCCTTGGTGCCGGGGGCGATGACAACGCGCTCGGCGTCCACGAACTCCACGGTTCCGGCCCTGCGCGCCTTGATGAGAACGCCGGAGTCGTAGGCGGTCTTCCACTCCATGCCGGTACCCACTCTGGGCGGTTCGGGGAAGACCAGGGGCACGGCCTGGCGCTGCATGTTCGAACCCATAAGGGCGCGGTTGGCGTCATCGTGTTCCAGGAAAGGTATGAGCGAGGCAGAGACGGAAATAATCTGCTTGGGCGACACGTCCATGTACTGCATTTCCTCGGGCGGCCGCATGGTGTAGTCGCCCTGGTGCCTGCAGGAGATGGACTCGTCCAGAAAATTGCCTTCCTTGTTGATGCGGGCCGAAGCCTGGGCTATGTAGTAGCGGTCTTCGTCGATGGCCGAGAGGTACTCGATTTCCCTCGAGACAATCCCATCCTTCACCTTGCGGTAGGGAGTTTCCAGAAAACCGTAATCGTTGACCGTGGTATAGGTGGCCAGCGAAACTATGAGGCCGATATTCGGCCCTTCGGGAGTCTCGATGGGACACATCCGCCCGTAATGGGTGTAGTGGACATCGCGAACCTCGAAGCCCGCCCTGTCCCTGGAAAGACCGCCGGGACCTAAGGCGTTGAGTCTGCGCTTGTGGGTCAACTCGGCCAGGGGATTTACCTGGTCCATGAACTGGGAGAGCTGGGAGGATCCGAAAAACTCCTTGATCGCCGCCACGATGGGTTTGATGGAGACAAGGTCCTGGGGGCGGACGGTCTCGGTTTCCTTGAGGGCCATGCGTTCCTTGGCTATCCGCTCCATGCGGGCGAAGGCGCTCTTCATCACATTGGCCAGAAGCTCGCCCACCGAACGCACGCGACGATTGCCCAGATGGTCGATATCGTCCACATAGGCCTCGCCGTAGTACACGTCCATCAAATGCTTCATGGTCGCGACGATGTCGGTGCGGGTCAGGGTGAACTCGGTAAAGGGAGTCTCGTAGTTGAATTTCTTGTTCAGCTTGTAGCGGCCCACTTTGCCCAGATCGTACTTGCGGGAGGAGAAGAACATGGAATTGAGATCCTTCTCGGCACCCTCGACGGTGATGGGCTCCCCGGGTTGGAGGGTGGAGTAGATGGCCGCCAGGGCGTCGGCCTTGGAAGGCTCGTCCTGCTCGGCGCTCTCCTTCTCCAGCTTCACGTCCTCCCGTTCGAAGCAGTGGAGGATCATCTCGTTGTGCATCGAATCGGGGTGCTCCAGATCGACAACTTCCACCGTATCGATGCCCAGGTTGGCCAGCTCATCGATTTCATGCAGATGAAGCTTTTCGCCGGCGCGGAAGAGTTTCTTTTTCTCCCCGTCCACCTCGATATAGACCGCCCTGGCCAGAACCTTGCCGATCACCTTTTCCTTCTGCTCGGGGTTTTCGCCCAGCTCGACGGTTACGGTCTTGTAGAAAGCCTCGATGATCTCTTCCCTGTTGTTGAAGCCGATGGCTCTCAAAAAGAGGGTGCCAAGGAACTTTTTCTTGCGGTCGATCTTGGTGAAGATGAGTTCTTTTTTCTGGTCGATTTCGAACTCGAGCCAGCTGCCCCTATACGGAATGAGCCGGGCAGAGAACACGCCCTTTTCGTGGCTAAAGACGACGCCGGGGGAGCGATGGATCTGGGAGACGACGACGCGCTCGGCGCCGTTGATGATAAAGGTGCCCCGATCGGTCATCAGGGGGATGTCTCCGAGGTAAATCTCTTTCTGCCTGATCTCGCCGGTCTTCTGGAACACCAGGTTGACCGTAGCCTTGAGGGGAATGGAATAGGTAAGCCCTTTTTGCTTGCACTCCAGCTCGCTGTATTTCATGGCGCCTTCATCGAGGCTGTAGCGTTCGAACTCGATAACCATGTCGCCCGATTGGCTCTCTATGGGAAAGGTATTCTTGAAGACTTCCTGTAGTCCCGTCTCCTCGGGGGCAAGCCCCTGGCGGAGTTTATCCCGTTGAAGAAAACGCTCGAAGGATGAAAGCTGTATATCAATGAGATCGGGAAGCTCCATCGCCTCCTGGAACTCTTTTCCAAGATAACGGCGTTGGATCTTATGTGCGGTATATGACATCCCTTTCCCCTCCTAGTGATCACCGCGCGCCCTAAGGCGCTGAATATCGGGCTGTCCGCGCCCTTACGAGTCCCTGCGTGCGGTCATTCCGGGGCACTTGCACTCGCGCGCCGCCGGCCTGCGCGGCCGGCGGCGCCAAATGCCCCCGAAAAACCGAACTTTCTCCCCGCGCGGCAGGTCTTTTTCAAGCTCCTGCCAGGGGGAGAAAGCGGCGGGTAGAACAACGAATATTCCCGCGGGGCAAGGGCACGCCCAAAAGCTTTTCGGCTTTTCGAAAACGGCCCCGGCGGCGGGAATATCCCGATGCCTTATTTGACCTCGACAGCTCCACCGGCGTCTTCGATCTGCTTCTTGACCTTGGCGGCCTCTTCCTTGGAGACATTCTCCTTAAGGGGCTTGTCGCCGGCCTCGACCAGGTCCTTGGCCTCCTTGAGCCCCAGGCCGGTGATCGCCCTGACTTCCTTGATGATGGCGATCTTTTTGTCGGCGGGAACGCCGGCTTTCAGAATGACGGTGAACTCGGTCTTCTCCTCGACAGGAGCGGCCGCGGCTGCGGCGGGACCGGCGGCGACGGCCACGGGGGCCGCGGCGGTTACGCCGAACTTCTCTTCCATTGCCTTCACGAGATCGGCGATCTCGAGAACCGTCATCGAAGCGATCGCGTCGATGATCTGATCTTTGCTGAGCGCTGCCATATTATCTTCTCCTCTTTTACTACTCTGGCTGCCCATACGGGAAACCTATTCCGCAAGACCGACAGGAACGGCAGCAATCCGAAGCCTGACGGTCCTCAAACCAATCCGACCCCCGCGCGTTGTCTCGAATTGGGCCGCACGGGCCTTGAACAGCTCCTGCAGACGCTTCCTGCGGAATTCCCGCATTGCAAGAATTCCGCTAAACCAAGCAATAACAACGCAAGGTTGTTATTGTCGGTTACGCCTCCGAAGCTTTTTTCTCCTCGATAGCCTTGAGCAGCCTGACCAGCTTGGTGGGCAGTGCGTTGAGCACGTACACCAGGTTCTGGGCAGGTCCGTTCATCGCCGACATGAGCATTGCGATGAGCTGGCCCCGGCCGGGCAGCTTGGAAAAGGCGTCGATCTGCGCCTCGTCCATGAAGCCCTTGTCCACCAAGGCGCCCTTGACCTTGAGCGCGGGCACTTCCTTGGCGAATTCCAAAAGCAACTTGGCCACCTCGTTGGAATCGGAACTCACGAAGGTGACGGCGGTGGGGCCGGCGAAAAGTGGTTCGATATCCTTTGTAAAGCCCAGCTCGTCGAAGGCTATGCGGGCGAAGTTGTTCTTGACGACATGAAGTTCCGCGCCCTTCTCCCTGAGCTTCCTGCGAAGGTCGGTAATCTGCTCCACCGTGAGTCCGCGATATTCGGCGAAGACATAATCCTTGGATTCGCCGATCTTTGTCTTTAAAAGGTCGATCGCTTCGGCCTTGTTCGGCTGTATCTTATGAGCTCTCATCGCCATATCTTACCTCTTCTCGTTCTTGACGGTCGTGACACGTACGCTAGGCCCCATGGTGCAGGCCAGATACACGGAGGTCACGAAATCGCCCTTCGCGTCGGAGGGGCGCTTGCGGTTGATCTCGTCGAGAAGAACGGTCAGGTTCTCGGCGATCTTTGCTGCTTCCATGGAAGCCTTTCCGATGGCGATGTGGACGATATTTGTCTTGTCCGACCTAAACTCCGTCCTTCCCTTTCTAAGTTCGTTCAGGGCAGCGGCAAGATCGTTGGTCACGGTGCCGGTTTTGGGATTGGGCATGAGGCCTCTGCGGCCCAGAACCATACCCAGCTTGCCGACATCCTTCATCATATCGGGGGTGGCGACGGCGACGTCGAAATCCACCCAGCCGCCCTTGATCTTTTCGATGAGCTCCGCATCGCCTGCGTAGGCGGCTCCGTTATCCAGGGCTTCCTTGACCCGCTCGGGCTTGCAGAACACCAGGACCTTTTTCTCTCCCCTGAACTGGTTGGGGAGCACCACCGTGTCGCGGACAGACTGACTCTTCTTGAGGTTAAGCCGCACGTGGACTTCCACAGTTTCGTCGAACTTTGCCCGGGCGGTTTCCTTCACCAAGGTGCAGGCCGCCGCGGGGTCGTATTCCTGAGTCCTGTCCAGTTTCTTGACGACGTCTAAGTATTTTTTGCCGTGTTTCATTTTTTCATCTCCGTCTCGACACCCATGGACCGGGCTGTTCCGGCGATAACGCGCATAGCGGCGGCGATGTCGTTGGCATTGAGGTCGGGGAGCTTCTGCTTGGCGATCGCCTCAAGCTTGTCATTGCTGAGCTTGGCAACCTTGTCCTTCTGAGGAACGGCGGAACCCTTTTCAATGCCGCAGGCCTTTTTGATGAGCACGCTGGCAGGGGGAGTCTTCAGGATAAAGGTAAAACTTTTATCCTGATAGACGGTAATGATCGCAGGGATTACGAGCCCCGGTTCCATTCCCTTGGTGCGATCGTTGAACTGCTGGCAAAACATGGGCGCCGAAACACCGTGGGGACCGAGGGCCGGTCCAACGGGCGGAGCCGGTGTAGCCTTGCCGGCGGGGCACTGCAACTTAACTATTGCAGTAATCTTCTTCTTGGCCATAGCCATTCTCCTTGCGTGGTATACCCGACGATCTCAAGCCGCCGGGATAGCGTGCGCGACGATTTACCCTTCGTCCGCCTGCAATCGCCTTAAAAGGCGATTGTCACGCGAATCGCCGGGCGATTCGCGCACTCCCATCTGTGGAGTAAAAACCCCTTATCTGAGAAGCTGAGGTAAAACCATCCCCGAAAGGACGATTCCATCCAGCCGCTTTTAAAAAGAACTCCATGTTCGGACCGCAGCCATGAGGGTCCGATCCATGCCCTATATCTTTTCCACCTGGGTCATCTCGACCTCCACGGGAGTGGATCGACCGAAGATGCCCACCATTACCTTGAGCTTGTTCTTTTCGGCGTTGACTTCCTCGATAACGCCGGAGAAGGACTCGAAGGGTCCCTCGATTATCTTCACCTGTTCGCCCTGGGAATAGCTCTGCTTCATCCTCACCTGGCGCTCGCCTTTGATCTCGCCCGAACGCTGGAGGATTCGGCGTACTTCTTCGCTGGGAATGGGCTGGGGTTTGTTGCTCAGGTTTGAACCAACGAAACCAGTGACGCCGGTGATCTTTCGTATTCCGGAACAGGTGGCCTTCCACCCATTCTCGGGCAAATCCATTTCAATAAGAATGTAGCCCGGAAGTATTTTTCTGGTAACGGTTTTTTTCTTGCCGTCCTTGACGTCGGTGACTTCCTCGGTCGGCACCTTTACATCCGCGACGATATCCCGGGAAAGATCCCCCGCCTCGATCATCGTACGGATAGTCTTTTCTATTTTATTCTCATATCCCGAATAGACATGAAGGATATACCATGATTTTGCCATCAAGCCTCCGCCTTATCGGAACACGGCTTCGATGCCGAGCACAAGGAAGAAATCGATCAGGCCGAGCACCAGCGCCACGGCCACCGTCGAGAAGATGACCACCTTGGTTGAGGATATGACATCTTCTTTGCTGGGCCAGACTACCTTGGCCAGCTCGGCGTATGATTCCTTGAAGAACTGTATAATCTTCTTCATGACGGCTCCTTGATCCT
The DNA here is from genome assembly GCA_001603165.1 of Spirochaetales bacterium Spiro_12. Classification (GTDB taxonomy): domain Bacteria; phylum Spirochaetota; class Spirochaetia; order Treponematales; family Rectinemataceae; genus UBA2256. The sequence continues at coordinate 8,590 of LVBN01000064.1, read as the reverse complement.
CAAAAAGGCTCGCGACAGGCCAGGAAGGACTCGAACCCTCAACATCCGGTTTTGGAGACCGGCGCTCTACCATTAGAGCTACTGGCCTAGGGCGGGTCGAGCGCTCCTGCGGACCGCTCGACGCATATATCCTAAAAGGCCTACCCGAGGGCGACCTATTTAACCTTAGTCTCCTTGTGGAGGGTGTGCTTGCGATCCCACTTGCAGTACTTCATCATCTCGAGCTTTTCCTGCATGGTCTTGCGATTCTTCTTGGTGGTGTAGTTCCGGCGCTTGCACTCGGTGCACTGCAGGGCGATTATCTCTACCGTTTGTTTCTTGGCGGCCATTATTCTGTCCTTTCGCGGCGCGACCAGCGGTCTTCCGCGCCTGGATTGCTTCTACTTAAAAGAGCCCCCGAACGGAATCGAACCGTTGACCTTATCCTTACCATGGATATGCTCTGCCGACTGAGCTACAGGGGCGAGGCGTAAAGCAGAGGGACTTTAGCATCCGACGAAAATGATGTCAAGCCCGGCGTGGTTAAGTTTTTTCCCCCGGGGCTCGACGCGAAAAATGCCCGGCCAAGGCCGCGGCGGTCTTATCCTTGCTCACGACCAAGAGTCCGAGGCCGAGAACGGCATAGAGAAGTGTCATTACCAGAAAGGGCAGCCCCAGGGAGACCAGGCGCGAGGGTGAAAAATCGAACAGGGCCAGCAAGGGTTCGCGCAGGAAAAACACCGGGACCCCCGCCGCCAAGGAAAAAGCCAAGAGCTTGCCCGAGTATCGACCGAAACCCGACAGGGCCTCGGAAATGCCCTCGGTTTTTTTACGCAGCAGCGCGAAAATCAATATGGCGCAGTTAACCGCGCTGGAAAAAGAAAGCGCGAAGGCTATGCCCGGCCCCTTGAAGGGAAAGGCAAGCATGGCCACCAACGCGATATTCACCGCGAAACTCCCTATTCCCGCGAAGGCGGGGGTCTTGGAATCCGATCGGGCGTAAAAAGCAGGGGCTATAACCCTGTTGGCGGCGATAAAAGCCAGCCCCGTCTGGTGCCAAAGGAATGCCGAAGCGGTCAATTCCACCGACTCGGCGGTAAACCCTCCCCTCATGAACAGTAAGGCGACAATCTCCTTGCAGGTTATTATGGAAAAGACCGCTACGGGCACCGTGACCAGGCTGAGTGTCTTGAGCGTTTGTCCCAGCCGGGCCGAATACCGCTTCCATTCAAGCGCCTTTGCGGCGTCAGCGAGTTCGGGGAGAAGTACCGTCCCCGCCGATACGGCAAAGATACCTAGAATAAGCTCCTGAAGCCTGATCGAAAACTGCAGGCTGGAGGCGACCCCAACGCCGGCCCTCGAAGCGAAGGCCGTGGACACCAGATCGTTGATCTGATACGCGGCCATCCCCAGAATTGTCGGAGCGATCAGGACAAAAACTTTTTTCATGCCTGGATTGGCGAAAGCCCGGCGGGGACTTATAAAGCCGAAACGCATTCCAGCCCTGAGCAGCGCCGGCAGCTGGCAGGCCGCCTGGGCGAAGCCCCCCGCGACCACACCGATCGCCATAGCCCTGGCGGGATTGACCGTCCAGCGGGACACGAGCATGGGCACGAGTATAAAGCAAAGATTGAATAAAATAGGCGCCAGCCCGGAGGGGGCGAAAATTCCGTAGGAATTGAGCATCCCCTGAAAAAGCGCGGCGATGGACACCAATCCCAGGTAGGGGAACATGATCCTGGTGAGAATCGCCGTCTCTCCGGGATCGGAGCCGAAGGCAAGGACTATCCAGGAACTCGCCGCCATTCCCGCCGCGACGACGGCGCCCACCAGAATAAGCAGGACGGTCAGGCTGGAGGAGAGGAACTCCCGGGTCTTCTCGTCCTCGCCATCGTGGAGGTAGGTCTTGAATGTCGGAATGAAGGCGACGGAAATGGAGTTCTCGGCAAAAAGCCGTCTCATGAAGTTGGGAATCATAAAGGAGACCGAGAAGGCGTCCGAAAGCCCTCCAGTCCCCAGGAAGGCCGCCTTGGTCATCTCCCGCACGAGGCCGAGTATTCTGGAGATCATCGTCAAGGCGGAGAGCATCCCCGCGTTGCGGACCATCCGCTTTTCGTCAGCGTCGGCCATCCCTTTCCTTCGAGAAACCCTCTAAAAGCGACAGCAGCGTATCGATATGTTCTTTCCGTATCCAGTAGTGGGTTACGAAACGACACAGCCCACCCTCGGGAAGACTGATCCGTATGCCTTCGGCCTTGAGTTTTTCGGAAAGTTTTTCCGGGTCCACCCAGTCCGGCAGGCGGAAGAACACCATGTTGATCTCCACCGAGGAAGCGTCCACGGAGAACCCCGGCAGAGCGGCCAGCCCGGAAGCCAGATAACGGGCATTTTCATGATCCTCGCGCAGACGGCGCGTCATATCCTTAAGGGCGATGAGCCCGGCGGCGGCCAGAATGCCCGCCTGGCGCATACCCCCTCCCATCACCTTGCGTTTTCGCCTCGCACGATCGATAAAACTTCTCGGGCCGGCCAGGATCGAACCCACCGGCGCGCAAAGCCCCTTTGACAGGCAGAACATCACCGAATCCACCTGGCTCCCCAACTCGGCCGCGGACAGGTCCAAACGGGCGGCGGCGTTGAAAATCCGCGCCCCGTCAAGGTGAATCGGTATCCTGTGCTTCCGCGCCAGGGCGGAAACTTCCTTCATGTAGGCCAGGTTCGGGACCCTGCCCGAGGAATGGGCGTTTTCCAAACAGATAAGCGATGTGGGCGGAAAATGAATATCGCTGCCGCGGATAAGGGATTCTATTTTTGCCACCGGGAGCACTCCGTCGGGGGCATCCACCGTGCGGGTTTGCACCGCCGCGATCACCGAGGCGGCCCCCGCTTCATGCTGAATGATATGGCATTGTTCGCCCAGGATCACCTCGCTGCCCCGGGGGCACCAGCTCAGCAGGGCCAGCTGATTACCGAAGGTACCGGAAGGCACGAAGAGCGCCGCTTCCTTCGCGACCATGGAGGCGGCCAGCGCCTCCAGTTCGTTGATAGTGGGATCGTCGCCGTAGACGTCGTCGCCCACCGGAGCCTTTGCCATCGCCTCGCGCATTTCCGGAGTCGGCCAGGTAACCGTATCGCTTCTGAAATCTATATAATCCATGCTCACCATCCTTCGCGTCCATCAGAATAGCCGCTCCGGAGCTTCATAGCAAGGCTGGGGCCCCGGCGCACCGCCTATCGCCTCAGGACGCTGTCGTCCGCCTCGGGCCGCCTTCCCCTCAGGGCTGCCGCCCGCCCAACATGTGCCGGCATGCCTGCCGTCCCCCACGGCAGCGGCCGCGACATATCGCAGCCGCGCCTGACTGCGGCGCGTCGCGGGTCCCCCGCGACGCGCCGGCTTTTCACTCCCGCCGCTCGCGTAGTATATCAATACCCATGAAAATCGACCTCATAGCCCTGGACCTCGACGACACCTTGCTCAACTCCCGGCTGGACATCTCCGAGGGCAACCGCCGCGCCATCGTCGCCGCCGAAAACGCCGGCATAGAGATAGTGCTCGCCACAGGAAGAAATTACGCCGGGGTAAAAAAATACATCCCCCTGCTCGACCTCGGCAGAAAAGGCAATTACCTGGTCTGCTCCAACGGCGCTGAAATACTTGAAGCCGCCACAGGCGTCTCCGTCGAACGGCTTACGCTATCCCGGGACTTTTGCCACGAAGCCTCGGCGTTTATCGATTCCGAAAACCTGCCGTGGCAAGTCTACATGGACGGTAAAATTTTCTGCAGCAGGATAAACGACTGGGCGCTCATGGACGAGAAAATCACCGGTCAAGCTCTGTTCGAAGCCGGACCTAGGGATTCGCTCTTCGAGAATGGCCAGGTCAAATTCGTCGTGCCCGGCGAGCCGGAACGCATCGCCGAGCTCTATAAAAAGGCTCGCCCGCGTTTCAGGGGAAAGGCCGAGATCGTCACATCCAAGCCGTATTTTATGGAAATCCTCCCCCTGGGCGCCGACAAGGGTTCGGCCCTGCGCAGGCTCACCAAGAAATTGGGAATCTCCATGGAGCATGTGATGGCGATCGGGGATGCCATGAACGATCTGACCATGATTCGGGAAGCGGGCTGGGGCTGCGCTCCCTCCAATGCCCTGGAAAAAATCAAAGCAAACGCGCGTCATGTCTCGGAAAAAAGCCACGATCAGGATGCCGTCGCCGACCTCATCTACGCTATCGCTTTGCGGAAAGATCCTTCGAACGCGACAGCTGATCTAGAAATAGCATAAGGTTCTGCTGAATATCCGCGAAGAACTCGCGCTGCAGATTCGCCGCCGTTTCGCCTATGTAACGGTAGTGCCAACTTTCCCACATATAGCCCGTCAATTCCTCCATCCCCTTGGGGAACGAAAGTGAAAAACCGAATCGGCCAGCGTTCCTATCCAACCAACGCCCCGCCTTCGTCTCGGCAAAGTCGTCGGTGATGGAGCCGAAATCGATGACAGTTCCAAGCTGATGCTGGCTCGTCCCCGGCGCCGCCGACACCCGGGAAGCCTCCAGCGCCCCCAGCTCGGCAACATTGCGGGCATACAGATTCTCCTGATACCCGTAACTCCTATAGGTCGAAGAAACTAAAAGTGTCAGGCCCTCCGCCGCCGCAGCCTTGCTCATGACCTTCAGCGCTTCGAACGCGGGCCTTCTCAGCCTGTGTCCCGTCCTGGAAAGGGAGAGGCCCGAGCCGTCCAGCGCCACCAAATCCTCAGGCTCGTAATCGGCGGACAAGGCCATGGCCTTGTCGACCCTCTTCAGCAAATACGGGTCGGCTTCCATCTCCATCAGTACCGCATCCACCAAAAACAGGAACCTTCCCTTAGCGCCGTCAATCTTGGAAACAACCGCGGCGGCGGCGGTGTCGCTCAGTCCCGAACCCGAAAGCAGAGCTTTCATTTCCTTGAGTCTCCGATCATTGGCGCTCTGGCACCCGGCGAAAAGAAGCCAGAAGAATAAAAACGCGGCGGCGAGATATCGATGTTTCATCGATGTTCAGTATACAAACTCGAAATGAATCTGGGAATTGCCCTGTAACTCCTTTCGGCCTTCTGCTAGTATGGTCGCCAAGGAAGGCCCCTTCATGACCCAGGCACAATTCGCAATCTTCGATGCACTAAGGAAGGATTTCTCCGCCTATGTGGAAAACTTGAATCGTCGCAGTCCCTGGCTAAAAAACCTCCAGGACGAACTCAGGGAAAGCCTGGGCTATCAAGACTACGAGGTGGAAACACCCATCGTCTACAATACGGCGCTGGACGACATCGGCCCCCGGGATCAACCCCTTTTCCTTATCGTGGCCGACAACCCCGGGAAAAACGAGCAAAAAACCGCTAATCGGCGTTATTTGGTGGGACAGTCGGGCAAGCTCGCCAAAGGATGGTTCGCCGCCGAATTGAACTTGGATTTTTACAAAGCCTGCATCATTATAAACAAAACACCACTTCATACCCCCAAAACGGCGGAATTGCGCGGTCTGCGCAAAATCGCCCGCTCACGATCGGCGGAGCTCGATAAGGAACTGGCCCTTCTTTTGGATGAAAGCCAACGCTTTATGGCTGCTCTCGCCTTCAACCTGCACTCCACTCTGAACTGCGTCCTTTGGGTATCGGGGTATGGGGAGCTAAGTCCGGGAAAACTTTTTTCGGTCTGGGCCGAGGAAACAAAAAAACTCTATGCGGACTCGAACCCGGAGCTGCGCGAGAACTTTTGGGTTTTCAAACACTTTTCCATGAACCAGTTCGCCATCGAGTACAAAAAATCGACAACAGCGCCGGCCGACCCTATGTCTGGCTTAGCCTCGATCGGCAAGACCAACCGCTTTCGGATTCTGGGCTGGTAAATACGGCCTAGCACCCCTGGAGCTATAATCCCAAAACTTCGACCAGCCAATCGCCCATCTGCTTCAAGGCTTTTTCCGAGAAACTTTCTTCGATTCGAGGATACTCATCGGGCAGACCGGTCCTGGCGTCCTGGAATAAATGATTGAGTCCCGGTAGCTCCACGATACTGAAGCGCGTGTTGCCCGCATCGTCGAGCGCCCGCCGGATGGCGTCGAGGTTTCCGCCGGAAGGTACCTGAAGGTCCTTGGTTCCATTCATCGCCAGAAGGGGAAGGGACAAGGTGCGCAAGTAAGGACGGGGGTCCAGAACAAGAAATGTCCTAAACCAGGGCGATAGGAGCTGTTCCGCCACGAGGGCCGCCTCCTGACTCGCCTTAGCCTTCAAAGCCTCGTCCGCACTCGAAGGCAGGAATGATAGATAAGTGGAGATCAGCTCCTTTCTGAGGTTTTCCGGCCGATCCGGACGCTTGGCGACTTCGTAGAGCGCCTGGTTCACCTGTCTTGCGCCCCGGATCGCCTCCGGACCTATCCCGTAGGCCTCGGCTATGGCCGCCTGCTGCTGGTACAGCAACTCCTCACCTGAAACCCCGGGACCCGCCAACAACACAGCGAAGGCCAGTTCCGGCATCTTCGAAGCCACCATAGGGGCGATGAGTCCTCCCTCGCTGTGGCCTATGATGCCCAGCCTCCCAGGATCGATACCTGGATGGTTCTTCAAGTATTCCAAAGCCGCCTGGGCGTCGGCGGCGAAGTCCAGACTCGTCGATGCGGCGAAATCCCCCTGGGATCCTCCTACCCCTCGGTCGTCCAGCCTGAGCGTGGCGATACCCCGCCGAGCCAGGTAATCGGCGATTATCAAAAAAGGCTTGTGCCCGTAGATCGTTTCATCCCTATCCTGGGCTCCCGATCCAGTTACCAGAAGGGCGGCGGGGAACGGACCCTTTCCTCCGGGCAGCAACAGCGTTCCCGCCAGCTTAGTCCCAGCTCCCCCTGCGAGGCTAAGCTCCTCGCTGAGATAGGGGAAGGGAGGCTTCGGCGTTTGGGGGCGCGCCGGCAAAGCGGAATCCTTGGCTTGGACTACCGCTTCGTTTCCTTGCGCATCCGGGGCAGGTTCCTGAACCGCAGCCCTATCCCCCCGAACTGTGGATCCGGCCTCTTCCGAGGTCCTTTCCGATTTCTCGATCCGGCTTCCTTCCTTTAAATACACTGTCAAGGGAAAACTCCCCCCGCCCTGCTTCCAGAAACCTCCTATGCTGCAGGCTGTGGCATCCAGCCTGCCCTCGTAAGAGCCGCCAACGGCGGTCACGTCGAGGATAAGCCTATCCCCCTGAAACAACACCGATGCCACGGGGATCCCCCTTACCCCCTGATCCGGACTGTCCATCGTGGCCATCGGCTTTCCCTCTTCATTGACGCCGATCGTATACACCACCCTCAAAGAAGCGGATCCCACCGAAAGACTTCCCTCCCAGGTCCCCGAGATAAGCCACAAATCGGGCTCCCCATCACGGGGCCCTTCGCCGTATATCTGGATACTACTTAAGAAGAACAAAACAATGATCGCCAGCAAACTTCCCGATATCGACGGCACTCTTCGATTTCGAATTTCCCTTGAATCGCCGTCCCCTGTCGCCAACCTCTTCTGCAAATTTTTTTTGACTGTCATATGATCAGTATACCACCATAGTCGGCCGGGAAAACAGAAGCGGGGTCTTTCCGGTCCTCATTGACCCCTTTTGCCGTCCCGTCTACTCTTTGCGCATGACTAAAAATTCTTTCATCGGTAAATCCGCATGGATAACAGGAGCTTCCTCAGGGCTGGGCCGTGCCCTTGCCCTGGAATTCGGGGCTTTGGGAGCCAAGCTCATCCTCTCTGGTCGCGACGAAGTGGCCCTCGCCCATGTCGCCCAGTCCGCGGGTACCGACGCCCGCGTTCTTGCCTTCGATCTCGAGGACGACGCGGCGTGCGGGGAAGCCGCGAACCAAGCCTTGGCGGTCTTCGGTCGACTCGATTTCGTTGTTCTCAACGCCGGAATCAGCCAACGTTCTCTCTTCGTTAATACCTCGAAAACAGCCTTTTCAAAAATAATGCGGACAAATTTCATATCCTCGGTGGAAATAACACGAGCGGTACTGCCATCCATGCTGCGGCAGCGCGGCGGATCGATACTCTGCGTTTCAAGCCTCGCCGGCCTTATGGGAGCTCCGTTGCGGAGCGCGTATTCGGCATCTAAACACGCGCTGGCCGGCTTCTTCTCTTCCGTGAGGACAGAAATAGAAGGAAGCGGAGTAACAATCCATATAGCATATCCAGGTTTCGTAAAAACGATGATATCGCACAACGCCCTTAAAGGAGATGGTTCCCGCCACGGAGTATTGGATCCCCTCCAGAGAAACGGGCTGGATCCAACCGCAGCCGCCCGGAAAATCGTAAAAGACCTGGCAAGGGGCAAACTGGACATCCGGGTCGCCATGGATGGCAAAGCCCGTCTGGCGCTCTTTCTATCGCGACATGTCCCATCGCTGGCCGCCAAAGCGCTTTCCAGGCAGAAGAGGCGCTAGAGTCACGCCCATCTTTCGAAAATTTTTGTCTTGCGCGCCATCGATCGCCGGTATATATTCAAAAACCGACATATAGCTAAAACGTATTCGGAGGAACCATGCTCTGCCGTAGAGGACCAGTACCCTTGCCGCCTCCCCCAATACCGGAAAACCCTTCGGTGCTCGTA